>JAAYMC010000076.1 GCA_012521555.1 Clostridiales bacterium | reverse complement strand
TACGCCTACGGGCCCGGCGAGAAAGGCGACTATGATTACGAGCCTGTAACGGATATCAACATGTTCCCCGCGCGGATGGATCCGCCCGAATCCTACAAAATTAAAAAGTAGACGCGGTACTTAAAGACTCGAGCTGTAACCGGCTCCGCATATCGTAGGATTTGGGGAGCCGGTTACCATTTTACGCATCGGCCCAAACGGGAAAGAACGACTTTTGAAAGGAAACGGAGGGTGTTCATGAATAACCTGACAAGAACATCGCTCGTAAAGAGACTCGTCCGCACACAGGCGTTCTCGCTCCTTATCCTGCTGGTGGCGATGATTCTGATCTTCACGGCGCTTGCCGCGCTGAAGGGCGCGCGATTCTTCACCGCCAAGACGTTCATCGGCATCCTGCAGGATATCGCGGTGCCCGGTTTTCTGGCCATCGGCGCCGGGTGCCTGATCGTCTCGGGCAACATCGACCTCTCGCAGGCCACGGTCGGCGCGCTGTCGGGCATCGTCATCGCCATCGGCATCAGCTGGTGGGGGCTGCCGTGGTATGTGGCCGTCCTCATCGCCATGCTCTTTGCCGCGGCCATCGGGCTGATTAACGCCATCCTGATTAACGAAATCGGCATGGCGCCGTTTATCGCGACGATGGCCATGGCGGCCGTCATCCGCGCGCTGATGCAGCTGCTCGCCACGGACTCGGGCGGCGCCCTGCAGAGCACCGTCACCTTTACGGACCCGGCGCTGACCACAATCGGCGGGTATAACATCATCGGCGATATTCCGATGACTATCGTCATCGTCGTCGTGGCGTTTATCATTTACGGGATCATCCTCAAAAAGACGGAGCTGGGCCGGAGCATCTACATGATCGGCGGCAACAGGAGGGCGGCGCGGCTGTCCGGCATCAACTCGAAGGGCATCATCTACTTCCTGTACATAAACTGCTCCGTCCTGGGCGGCATTTCCGGCCTTGCCTACACGGCCCGCGCCAAGCAGGGGAGCCTGCAGGCCCTCTCCGGCGACCAGTTCACCGGACTGACGGCGGCCATCCTCGGCGGCATCTCGTTTGCGGGCGGTTCCGGCGGCATGGGCGGCGCGTTCCTCGGCCTTGTCGTCCTGAAAACGTTCTATAAGGGGATGCTGATTGTCGGCTCCAGCACGTACCTCACGCTGGTGCTGTCGGGCACGCTGCTCATCCTGGCACTTTCCCTTGACGTTTGGAGCCAGAGGCGGCAGAGAAAGCGCCTCGGCATTTAGGCGCACCCGCGAGAAAGGAGAGTGCTATTAATGGAACTCGAGCAAAAAGCTGCGCAGACAGTTGAAAAGAAGGTTCGTACACTGGAATTTAAGAATATCTCCAAGGCTTTCCCCGGCGTTCAGGCGCTCGACGACGTCAGCTTCACCGCGGTGGGCGGCAAGGTGCTCGCGCTCCTCGGCGAAAACGGCGCGGGAAAGAGCACGCTCCTGAAAATCCTAAGCGGCGACATCCCGTGCGACGAGGGACAGATTCTGCTCGACGGCGAGCCGCTTGCGCTCACGTCGCCGAACAAGGCGATCAACCTCGGCATCAGCGTGATTTATCAGGAGCGCCAGCTTATCCCGTCCATGAGCGTCATGGAGAATATCTTCCTCGGCGCCCTGCCGGTTCGCTCCGGGTTTGTCAGCTACAAGGAGCTGAAAGCCCAGACGCAGGCGATCATCGACGAATTCGGGCTGCCGATTGACCCCACCGTCCCCGTCGCGGCGCTGTCCATCGCGCACCAGCAGATGGTTGAAATCATGAAGGCGTACCGCCGCAACAGCCCCGTCATCGCCTTCGACGAGCCGACGGCGCCTCTGACGGACAAGGAAATCGACATCCTCTTCGGCCTGATCAAAAGGCTGAAGGAGGAGGGGAAAATCATCATCTACGTCTCCCACCGCATGAAGGAGATTTTCCAGATTACCGACGAGATCGTCGTCCTCAAGGACGGCAAGTTCGTCACCAAGCTGAACACCTCCGAGACGAACGAACAGGAGCTCATCAAGGCCATGGTCGGCCGCGACATCGGCGACACCTACGCCAACCTCAGCCGGAACGACAAGTACGGGGACGTCGTGCTCGAGGTGAACAACCTGACGACGTACGCCGTCCACGACGTGAGCTTCAAGCTGAGAAAAGGCGAGGTCATCGGCCTTGCGGGGCTCGTCGGCGCCGGCAGAACGGAAGTCGTGCGCGCCATTTTCGGGGCGGATCCGATCATCTCCGGCGAGATTAAGCTGGAGGGCAAGCCCGTCAAATTCAAGACGCCGCGGGACGCCATCAACGCCGGCATCGCGCTGTGCCCGGAGGACCGCAAGGAGCAGGGCCTCATCCTGTGGGCGCCCATCACGCACAACGTGAGCCTGCCCGTCCTCAAGAAGCTCAAAAAGTTTCTGTTCCTCGACGCGAAGGCGGAAGACGACCTCACGCTCGGCGCGATCCAGCAGTACAGCATCAAGACGCCCACGCTCGACAAGAAAGTCCTCGAGCTGTCGGGCGGCAACCAGCAAAAGGTTATCCTCGGCCGCTGGACGTCAAAGCTCGTGACGACGAAGGTGCTCATCCTGGACGAACCGACGAAGGGCATCGACGTCGGGACGAAGGCGGAAATCTACCAGATGGTCTGCGACTTTGCCAAGCAGGGCATCGGCGTGATCTTCATTTCGTCCGAACTGACGGAAGTGATCAACGTGGCGGATACGATTTACGTCATGCACAACGGGCGCATAACGGGTTCGGTTAAGCGCGAAGAGGCGACGGAGGAGAACGTCCTCGCGCTGGCCATGCTGGAGTAGAGGAGATGGTGAAATGAAACAGTCGATTATAAGAAAAATCATCAACGGGAAGGCGACGCTTCTCATAATCCTCATCCTCATTGTCCTGCTGATTACCTACATAAGGATGCCGAACTCGTTTACGAAGGGCAACGCCCAGCAGATCCTGTCCAACCTCTGCTTTTACGGGATGTTCGGCGTCGGCGTGGCCATGCTGCTGATGGGCGGCGGCTTTGACTTTGCCACAAGCGCCCACGCCACAATCAGCACCCTGGTGTTCTATAAAATCCTTCAGTGGATTCCGGGCATCCCGTGGGGGATCGCCGCGATTATTTCGATTATCGCCGGCGCGCTGTGCGGGGGCGTCAACGCCTTTTTGTCCCAGGGGATAAAACTCATGCCCTTTATCGCCACAATCGGCATGAGCTCGGTGTGGAGCGGCCTTGCCCAGTGGGCTACGCGCGGCCAGTTCAAATCCATCAACAACCCGGGATTTTCGGCGATTACGGCAAAATGCATCGGGAAGACGCCCATTCCGTGGCTGTTCCTCTTTGTCATCGCCGTCGTCGTCGCTTACAGCGTCGTCTTAAAGTGGACGCGGTTCGGCCGGAGCGTTCTTGTCTGCGGCGGCAACCCGGCGGCGGCCCGCCTTGCGGGACTCAACCCGGACAAGATCAAGAGCATTCTTTACATCAACAACGGCATTCTCGCGGCCGTCGGCGGGCTGATCTGGTCGTCCCAGCAGAAGATGTACAACCCCACGGGCCTGACCTCCCTGATGCCGGAGATGACGTCCCTGACGGCGGCCATGCTCGGCGGCGTGTCCTTCATGGGCGGCTCGGGTACCCTTGGGTCGGCCTTTATGGGCATCGTCCTCATCACCACGCTGTCCTACGCGCTGCAGACCATGCAGCTGCCGCTCTGGTTTACCACCCTTGTCAACGGCCTGCTGCTTGTCATCGCGCTGACGATTGACAGCTTCGCCTCCAAGAAGATCAGAAAGAACATGGCGACGGCCGGCATCGTCATGCCGGGCATGAGATAAAAACCGGCTGCCTTCCCGTGGATGGGAGGCAGACCGAGCTCGGAAAGAAAGCCGGGCGTTTGCGCCGGCTTAGGTTTCCGTCCGATTTTTGCCGCTGTGCGGAAGTTTTTGGATAGGGCTGCTTTATTTCCGGCCGGGCCGGGCTTTTGGCCCCATCCGGCCACGGCGCATCATGCAACCCCATCTTATTCTTGAAGGAGGAAAATCCATGAGCAAAGTCTATGTTGAACCGTCTAATACACTGAATGTTTACGCCGAGTGCGATATCCTCGTCGTCGGCGGCGGCAGCGCCGGGCACACTGCCGCGCTGGCGGCCGCGCGGGCCGGCGCGAAGAACATCATCATCATGGAGCGCTACGGCTACATGGGCGGCGACGTCACCGGCGGCTACGTTATCATGGTGCCGTCCCTGACGTGGTATGAGAAGTCCTTCGTGCGCGGCATTCAGGAGGAATGGTTCAGGAGGATGGAACCCATCCCGGAAGCCGTCCTGGCTCCGAAGCTCTCCCAGGCCGGGTCGACGGACCCGTTCCTTGTCGATTCCTGGAAGGGCATCGGCTGCGTCAAGCACGGCCAAACACCGTCCCTCGCCCGCGCCGTGTATTTCGAGCCGAACCAGCTGAAGATCGAGATGGACAAAATGCTGCTCGAGGAGCGCGACCGCATCCAGATCCTCTACCACAGCTGGGGCGTCAAACCCATCATGGAAGGCAACGAAGTGAAGGGTGTGATTTTCGAGAGCAAGGAAGGGCGCCAGGCCATCTTCGCGAAAATTGTCATCGACGCGACGGGCGACGGCGACATTTTCCGCCAGACGGGAACGCCTTTCGTGGCGCTGGCCAACAGCCAGACCCGTTCCAATAAGACGGCGCTTGTCTGGCGCATCGGCGGCATCGACTGGAGAATGTATCAGGAGTGGCTGAGAACAAGGCCGAACGCCGACCGCCAGATGTACCAGGCCCTCGGGAAAGTCGCCGGATTCCCCAGCATGATTATCGCCTCCAGCCGCAACGACGTCTGCTGGGTCAACAACTGGATTCCCGATAAGGACTGCTCCAAGGTGGAGGACCTGACGAAGACGGAGCTCATGGTGCGCGAGACCATGCGGGACGTCATCGAATATCTCCGCGAGGCGTGCCCCGTCGCGTTCCGCAACGCCTATTTGTACGATATCGCGCCGCAGCTTGGCGCCCGCTGCAGCTACAGGCTCCAGGGCGAGTACGTCATGACCATCAACGACTTCGCGTTTGCCCCGCAGTTTGACGACGTCATCGCGTGGCACTCCACCGTCTGCCCGATTAACGACAACGCGCCGGTCGAAATCCCGTACCGCTGCATCGTTCCGAAGAACGTGGAAAACCTCCTGTGCCCCGGCCGCCACGTCTCCGCGGACGATATCGCCATCGACTGGCTCACGCTTATCCCGCAGTGCGTCGGCACCGGCCAGGCGGCGGGCGTCGCGGCGGCCGTGGCGCTCGAGAAGGGCACGACCGTGCGCGATGTGGACATCCGGCGCGTGCAGGATATCCTCGTCGAGCAGGACGTCCCCCTGCCGAGGCACCCGAAGACGGATCCGGAGCTGGAGGAGTACGTCAAGGCGCGCGAGTACGGCCTTTACACGGAGTTCGCGAAAGAAGCGAAGGCTCTCGGCGACGCGCGCCCCATCTACGACCCGGTCAAGCTGTACAGGGTGCAGATGTAAACGGAGTTTCAGCGCGCAAAGACCACTGCTTTCCGCGTGCCTGCCGCTTTTGATACAAGCGGTCTATCTGATTCCCTTGGCTCCTGTCGGGGACTGACCCCGGCAGGAGCCTTTTTTATTCCCGCGGGAGGCGCGCCGCGCAACCTGTTGCCAGAATGCGGAAGTTTTGTAATCTTCGTACATAATGACGATTTTTTCATAGTAATTGTTAAGGAAATGTCAAATTAATCGCGCGGCGAGGGTTCGTCGAAATTAACAAATAAACAGAGGGTTAGGCAATCGAGTCTAATGAATTAGCATAAATTTTATATCCGTAAACCGAACCGTATCGACGTGTTCTATGTTACGATTTAAGAGTCGTTTGACCGGATTTTAATATGTGTTGCACGTCAAACAGGCACGATTCCAAAAAGATAAGTAATTTCTTTAGGAGGGGTTACCGCATGAAAAAATTCTTGGCAATCCTATTGGCGCTCCTTTTCGTCGTCGCGCTCTTCGGGTGCGGCTCCAAGGGCACCCAGGGGGGCGACAACAAGGGAACAACCACCCCGCCGCCGACCAGCCAGCCGACGGGCACGGGAGGCCAGCAGGGTGGCGGCGACGAAGGCCCCGCGTTCCCGAAAGTTGCCGGCTATTATGACCCGGATTTCGACTACACCAAATTCCCGAGATACAAAGTCGCTTTCCTGAGCATGACGGCCGGCGAATCGTTCGAAGCCTTTGACATCGCGTACGCGAACTGGGCGAAGAAAGTGAACATCGACTACACGCACATGTGGGCGCCCACGCAGTACAGCCTCGAAGAGTTCCTCAGCGGTATGCAGACCTTCATCGACCAGGGATACAACGGCCTGATCCTTGACGGCGGTATTCAGAACTACGAGCGCGTCTACGAAATCCTGAAGGATCAGGACGTCGAGTGGGTCAGCGGCATCGGCGTCGCCCGCGCCTCCGACAACCGCCTCCTCCGGCCGCAGATCGGCTTTGACAACTACGGCATCGGCAAGACAACGGTCGACATTCTCGTGCAGTGGAAAGAGGAGGCGTGGCCGGATGTCCCGTGGGAGAAAGTCGCCATGCTCGTTCTGGACTTCTCCTACAGCCCCGACATCCATATCCGCGCCGTCGGCATGGAGCAGCGCTGGGCGGAGCTCTTCCCGCAGTTTGGCTCCTATGACCCCGCTCCCGACAAGAACCCCGAAAACTTCTACATCGGCGACATAGCCACGGCGACCAACCCGGACCAGACGGCGGCGCAGAACCTCGCCACGCAGTTCCTCTCCAACCCGCCGAAGGACATCGAGGTCTGGCTCATCGGCACGCCGGCTGACCTTTACAGCGTCGGCGCCGCCAACGCCGCCGAGAAGCTGGGCATGACGGATCGGGTCTGCACGGCCTGCCAGGGCGGCGGCGCGCTTGCCGGCCGCTGGGACAGCGGCATTGACGACGCGTGGCGGTTTGGCTGCATCACCTCGCAGCAGATTTACGGCGAGCTGATTATCAACATGCTGTGGGCCTTCATGTCCGGCCAGGCCACGCCCGACACGATCTATCCCGAGTGGGTCGACGTCAACGACAAGGGCGACGTGATTGACGAAAACGGCAACGTCGTCGAGGAGCACTTCATCCCGAAGGTGCTGCTGCCGGTGCAGGTTATCACCAAAGACAACTATAAGCAGTACCTCGAGTGGAGCGATCTCTACGCCTACGGGCCCGGCGAGAAAGGCGACTATGATTACGAGCCTGTAACGGATATCAACATGTTCCCCGCGCGGATGGATCCGCCCGAATCCTACAAAATTAAAAAGTAGACGCGGGACTTAAAGACTCGAGCTGTAACCGGCTCCGCATCTCGTCAGGATTTGGGGAGCCGGTTACAGTTTTGCACATTGACCCGGAAACAGAAAGAGATAAAGGAGGAATGTATATGGGCAAAGTTTACGTGGAGCCGGCAAATACCCTGAATGTCTACGCCGAGTGCGATATCCTCGTCGTCGGCGGCGGCAGCGCCGGGCACAGCGCCGCGCTGGCGGCCGCGCGGGCCGGGGCGAAAAATATCATCATCATGGAGCGCTACGGCTACATGGGCGGGGACGTCACCGGCGGCTTTGTCATCATGGTGCCGGCGCTGACGTGGTATGAAAAGTCCTTCGTGCGCGGGCTTCAGGAGGAGTGGTTCAGAAGGCTCGACCCCATCCCGGACACCGTTTTAGGCCCGAAGGTCTCCCAGGCCGGATCGAAAGACCCGTTCCTCGTCGAGAAATGGAAGGGCGTCCACGGCTGCGTCAGGTTCGGCAGAGATCCGTCCCTCGTCCGCGCCGTGTATTTCGAGCCCAACCAGCTGAAAATCGAGCTGGACAAGATGCTGCTCGAGGAGCGCGACCGCATCAAAATCCTCTACCACAGCTGGGGCGTGAGGCCCATCATGGAAGGCAGCGAAGTGAGGGGCGTGATTTTCGAGAGCAAGGAAGGGCGCCAGGCCATCTTCGCGAAAATCGTCATCGACGCCACGGGCGACGGCGACATTTTCCGCCAGACGGGAGCGCCTTACATGGCCCTGGCCAACAAAGATACGCGCTCGGATAAAACGGCGCTTGTCTGGCGCATCGGCGGCGTCAACTGGGACCTCTACCAGGAGTGGATGAGGACAAGGCCGAACGCCCACCGCCAGATGTCCCAGGCGCTCAAGAAAATCACCGGCTTTACGACCATGTTTTACCCCACCAGCCGCAAAGACGTCGTCTGGGTCAACAACGCGGTTCCCAACAAGAACTGCGCAAGCGTGGAGGACCTGACGAAGACGGAGCTCATTGTGCGCGAGACCATGCGGGACGTTATCGAGTATCTTCGCGAGGCGTGCCCCGTCGCCTTCCGCAACGCCTATTTGTACGATATCGCGCCGCAGCTTGGCGCCCGCTGCAGCTGCAGGCTCCAGGGCGAGTATGTGATGACGGTCAACGACTTCGCGTTCGCCCCGCAGTTTGACGACGTCATCGCGTGGCACTCGACCGTCTGCCCGATAAACGACAGCGCGCCGGTTGAAATCCCGTACCGCGCGATTTTGCCGAAGAACGTGGAAAACCTGCTGTGCCCCGGCCGTCACCTCTCCGCGGACGATATCGCCATCGACTGGCTCACGCTCATCCCGCAGTGCGTCGGCACCGGCCAGGCGGCGGGCGTCGCGGCGGCCGTGGCGCTTGAGCAGGGCACGACCGTGCGCGATGTGGACATCCGGCGCGTGCAGGATATCCTCGTCGAGCAGGACGTCCCCATACCGAGAAACCCGAAGACGGATCCGGAGCTGGAGGAGTACGTCAGGGCGCGCGAGTACGGCCTTTACACGGAGTTCGCGAAAGCCGCGAAGGCCGCCGGCGACGCGCGCTCCATCTACGACCCGGTAAAAATCTACCAGCAGCTCCTGTAAGCCGGATTGCGTAAAGACTGCTCTCTCCCGCACGTTTGCTGCTTTTGATAACAGGACAGGGTGATTCCCTTGGCTCCTGTCGGGCTTGGCCTGACAGGAGCCCTTTTTATTCTCTGCCCGGCGCGACGGCGCGCGGTGGAGGGCGATATAAAAGCCCGTATTCTGAATTACGGGCTTTTTTCGCGATGCGGGCGGTCTATTTAGGTGATTTTTATGGGCGATTAAAAACTGGCGGTTTAGCTTGCGGCGCTCGCTCACGCCGGGCGGCGCGGGGCTGCTTTGCTCGGGCTGGAGAAACTTGTTGTATAGCTCCATGGCCGCCGCGGTGTACATGCCGCCGTAGCGCGCGAGCATCTCGGGCGTGCCGTAAGGTGGGCGAACTTTTTTATTCTAATCTGCGCCGCCCCCTACCGGAGCGTATGCCGCATTATAACGCGGCATTCCGCCTTTGCGCCGCCGGACAGGCCGGCCGCAGGCGGCCGCACAAGGCATAAAATGGCCGCCTGCCCGGGATGCGGTACCGTTTTCAGCCGCCGCCGGTTCCGGCGCTCCAACATCAAAAATCCTGTTTGAACGCCGGCCCAGCTTCGCCTGCTTGCCCCCGAAAGAATTTGTTGCCGCATTGAATCATCCGTCAGCGCCGCCGGCGGCATGTCAGAAATCGCGCACAGCGAGAGCAGCCCGGCAGGCCGTCATAATAAAAGCAAAAACCTGCCACCGGCAGGTTTTTGCTTTATTGTCTTTATCCCAGCACGATTTTGTGCACCGCCTCGATGAGGTCCACCACATTGGTGCGCCGGACGAGCGACACCGGCTTTCCGTCCACCACGGCCAGGCAGTAGGTGCCGTCGTACCTGTACAGCTGGATTTTAACCTGCGGGAAGTTATCACTCTCCAGATGGACCGTGAGGCTGATTTCCTCTTTCTGCGCGGGCTTTTCGTCCGTGAACTTCTCGGCTTTCAGGGCCCTGAAGGCGCTGCGGAAGCTCGTTATATCGAGCTTTTCGCCCTGATAGTAATAGGTAATCTCATTGTCCTTCTTCTCGGCGGTTATGGTGTAGCTGCCGCCTTCGAGCGAGATGTCAAACTGCGTGATGATGTCGAGGTCGGCGGGGAACACTTCCTGGTGGCGCAGGTCGTTAAAGGAGGCCTCCATGAGGTCCTTGTAGTCGTCCGCTGAAATCTTGTAGACGATTTTGGACTGGCCGACCCGCGCGTAAGCGGTGATCTCCTCGTCCTTCTTATCCTCGGATTCGGCGTTTTCAGCCTTCTTCTTTTCCTCGGGGTCACGGCTGACGCTTATCGTGAATGTCTCTTCCCCGTCCCCGTCTTCCGGTGCGTAGCGCACGGTGACCATGAGCTCCGGCGCGTCAAGGCCGTATTTTTTGAGCTCTGCGTCCGTTGCCTTGTAGGTGACGTAGTCGGTCAGCTTCAGGGTTCTGATGTTCGTGAGGTAGCTGTTTACCCGCGATGTGTCAAGGGGATGCTTGCCGCCGCCGAGGCGGGCGAAATAGACGTCGTCCTTGCAGTATGTGTCCGCGCTGTTTTCCTCGTAGACGATGTTGTACGATTCCGCGCCCTCAAACCGGATTTCCTGCACTTTGTTAAAAGACGGCGCCTTGTCGTTGTCAATGAGGTCTTTCAGCTCCACGCCGTACTCGTCAAGCGGGTCTTTTTTGACGAGGTAGACGTTGCCGTCCCCGATGGAGACGTAGCGCTGGGCGTCCATTTTGCTAAAGTCGCCCAGCTTAATCTCGTAGGACTTGTCCCCGTCTGACAGCCGGATGGTGCAGACCGGTTTGTCCAGGCCGTACTGGCCGTAGTTTTCCACGTCTTCGATGATAAACGCCGCGCCGAATTTCTCGAACACCTTCAGGAGCTTATCGATTCTATCCTGATCCACGGGGAACTGCTCGTCTGCGTCGTAAATCCACTTATCGTCCTTGTGGAGAGCGAATTTCTTCGAATCATGCTCCCAGGACAGTGTTTTGACGGAGTCGGGGGGTATCTCCAGAATAACCGCGTCGGTGTTTTTTATCTTTTCCTTATGCTCTTCCACGCGGCTGACAATGAACGTGGCGATGCAGACGACCGCCAGAACGGCCAGCAGTATATAGATCCTCTTAGACCGTTTCACGATGCATCCTCCTCCTGCTTATGACGACAACGATGCCGGCGCCGAGGTAGACAAGCGGGAAGACGCCGATCATGAGCACCTTCAGCAGGGAAGCCGTCGAATCGCTGATGGTCAGGTAGTTGTAATTGAGGGACTTGCTGCGGATGGCCATGGCCTCGGTTTCCCCGATGAGCGCGGACAGGGCGTTCATGGCCAGGTCCACGTTCGCGCCGGACGAGTACGCGTTATACATATCGTCCAGGAAAGACGACGAGGCAAACCAGACGATCTTCCCGCCGAGGGCCCTTTCAATGGCAACCGCCACGGCGAAGGGGCCGTCAATGTCCCCTTCTTCTTTCTGATAGGAGATCGTCTCGCCGGCCTTGCTGAACGCGGCGTCGGAAGTGGTCAGCAGGGCGGTCACCGTGGCGTTGGAGGGCGTCTGCCCGATGGTCAGGCCGTGGGAGGCGGGCATGAGTGGGAAGTATTTTTCCTCGATGAGAGACTTTGTAATCTCGTGATAGTTCATCTTCGGCGCGAGAAGGAGGGGGACCTGGAAGGCGTAATACTCCCTGTCCTGCTCCACCACGACGCCCTCGTTGACCTTCACGCTGTAGTCGGCCAGCAGCCCGTACAGGTTTTCCAGAACGCCGTCCTTCGTGGGGCCGGCCGCCACAAAGAGTTTTCCGCCCTTCTCAACGTATTCGGCGAGCATGTCCTTTTCCTTGTCCGAAATGTCGCTGGAGGGCGCGTAAATCATGACGGCGGCCGCGTCTTCCGGGATGGCGTCCACCTTCAGCAGGGAGAGGGTTTTGACCTCAATGTTGTCCTTTTCAATCTGGTCCTTGAACGTGGAGGGCAGCCCGGGCTCGCCGTGCCCCTCCAGGACGTAAAGCTGCGGCAGCTCCTCGCGCGTGACGTAGTCGATGGCGGAGGTGATGGCGCCTTCCCCGTCGAAAGAGGTGTTGTAGGTGTAGGAGTAGATGTTCGTCTCCGTCACGTAGATATCGTCGTAGCTGATGTACCGGCTGCGGCCGCCGGACTCCACGACAAGGCTGTTGTTTTTGACTTTCTCATCGGTGTACTGCTCGGCAAAGGTGGGGTAAACGTCGGGATTTCTCTTGACCACCCTGATATGGTCGGAGAGGCTCTCATACTTGCTCAGCAGGTTTTCGATGACGTCGTCTTCCTTGTCGGCCTGCACAATCCAGTAGATGGTCACGTCCTGGGTTAAGTTGTTGACCACGGCTTTCGTGTTGCTCGTGATGGAGTAGAGCTTTGACGCGCTGATGTCAAACTTTGTTTTCGCGCTCGGCAGGGAGGACATGAAAATGTTGACCACAATCACAATCGCCAGCACGATGGCGGTTATAATCAGGGAATACGACCCGCCGCGCATGGCGATGCGGCTTGACGCCTGCTGCGAGGCTTTCAGGCGCTCTAAGAGCTTCATCAGTTGTACCTCCTCTTTTCGAGAGACTGCACGGTAAGGAACAGGAAGAAGGCCATGACGGTCAGGTAGTACACGATGGCCGTCAGGTCAAAAGCCCCGTTGACGAAGGTGTAAAACCGCTCGAACAGGGACAGCTTCTTCATGATGCCCGGCAAAAGCCCCTCGAACATCTTCACATCCGCGAAATACACGGCGATTACCGCGGCGATGAGAACGAAGCACACGCCGTAGGCCAGGTTCTCGTTTTTCGTCAGGTAGCGGATAATGAGCCCGAGCGCGACGATCAGGACGCACATCGCGATGACCGCCCCGTACGCCGTGGCGGACACATACTCCGACAGCCTGACGCTGTAGAAGTTAAGCAGTATGACCGCAATGCCGATGCCGGCGGCAAAGCCCTGGTTTTCCGTGAGTGAGGAGATGAACACCCCGACGGCAATCAGGGCGCTGCCCAGAATGAAGAAGGCGAAAATGGAGCCGTAGGCCGTCAGCAGGTAGACGTCGCCAAAGCGGGAGAAGATGAGCGGGTAAACGCAGATAATGCACAGGGGGATGAGATAGACCGTCAGCAGCGCGAGGTACTTGCCGATGACCACCTGCGTTGTGGTGATGGGGAGGGAGTAGAGGAGCTGGTCGGTCTTTTGCTTTTTCTCCTCCGCGATGACGCGCATGGTCAGAATCGGCACAATCACCACGAAGATCAGGCAGCCGAAGCTGAGGACAAATTCAAAATTGCTCACCGCCGCCTGAATGTTGTAGAGCATCGCGCCGATTCCCACGAAGGCGAGCAGAAACGCCCCGAAGACGTAGGCCGTCAGCGAGTGGAAATAGGTGCGCAGTTCGTGTCTCAAAACCGCTTTCATTTGCCGGTCACCTCGCCTTCCGACTCTTTCGCGCCCGCCGGGGGCTCTTCGTTCTCAGCTCCGGCGTCGCTTTCCGTCAGCTCAATGAACACCTCTTCGAGATTGGCCTTTTTCAACGCCATCTCCAGCAGGACCTTGCCCCTTGCGGCGAAGGCGCTGAACACGGCGCGCGAGATGTCGTAAATATTGTCGCGGTCCGTTTTGATGCGGGCGTAGACAAAGTCCTTTTCTTCGATGCGCATTTCCGCAATGCCGCCGATGCTCTCCAGGATCTCCTGCGTCTCGAGCGCCGGGGCGTCGGTGGTGATGGAAATCTCGTTTTGCGTCATCATCAGTTTTTCGAGGTTTTCGAGCGTGTCGAACGCCACGAGCTTTCCTTTTGAGAGAATCATGACCTGGTCGCAGATTGCCTGCACTTCGGAGAGGATGTGCGAGCTGAAGACCACCGTGTGGGTTTTGCCCAGTTCCTTAATCAGGTCGCGGATTTCAATAATCTGAATGGGGTCAAGCCCCACGGTCGGCTCGTCGAGGATGATGACCTTCGGGTTGCCCAAAAGCGCCTGGGCAATCCCCACCCTCTGCCGGTAGCCCTTGGACAGGGCCGATATGCGGCGGTTTTTCACGTTTTCGATTTTTGTCTTGTCAATGACCTCCTCAATCTGGCGCCTCAGCTCCGCGCCCCGCAGACCTTTCGCCTCGCCCACAAAGCGCAGGTATTCAAGGGGCGTCTCGTTTAAGTACAGGGGTGGGTGCTCGGGCAGGTAGCCGATCATCTTCTTTGCCAGCTTCGGCTCTTCAAAGATGTCGTATCCGTAAATGTTGACCCGGCCATCCGTGGCGGACAGGCAGCCCGTCATAATGTTCATCGTGGTGGTTTTCCCGGCGCCGTTTGGCCCCAGAAAACCGTAAACATGCCCTTCGTGGATTTCAAAGGATAGGTCGTCAACAGCCTTGAAATCACCGTAGCATTTCGTCAG
>JAAYMC010000075.1 GCA_012521555.1 Clostridiales bacterium | reverse complement strand
TCGCCGACCGTGCCGCCGATTTCGGTGATGATGACGTCGACGTCATCCGCCTCGAGACTGTAGATGCGCGACTTAATTTCGTCGGTGATGTGGGGGATAATCTGCACGGTGCGGCCGAGATAGTCGCCGCTGCGCTCGCGGTTGAGGACGTCCCAATAGATGCGGCCTGAGCTGATGGACGATTTCCCCGTGAGGCTGACGTCGACAAACCGCTCGTAATGGCCGAGGTCAAGGTCGGTTTCGGCGCCGTCGTCCGTCACGAAGACTTCGCCGTGCTGATACGGGCTCATGGTACCGGGATCGACGTTAAAATACGGGTCAAATTTCTGGAGCGTAACGCGAAGGCCGCGCTGCTTGAGCAGCCGCCCTAGAGAAGCGGCGCAAATGCCCTTCCCGAGTCCGGAAACTACGCCGCCAGTTACAAAAATATGCTTTGTAGCCATGATAACTCCTCTCAGTCCGGCAAAAATGCTCTTGCCTCTTCTGCCTCTGTAACATTATAACAATTTTCTATAATAACACGGGCTTTATCGTATGTCAATTGCCGTTTTATCATACATCTTCCAAAAAACACGCTATCCCGCTTGACAGCAAATATTCGACGGGCGTATAATCGTTGAGACGACGAGCAAAGGGGCAAAGCGTTTCCCATTGCTCGTTCTTTGTAATTTGAGGAAAAGCTGCCAGACCGCTTATCAGGCGATGGTTTGAGTCAGAATAACTGCAGAATATCCGAAGGGAGATGCGTCATGCCCAAATACACGAAAAACGACATTATCCAGAAGGTGCGCGAGGAAGACATCCGCTTCATCCGGCTCCAGTTTACGGACATCTTCGGCACGCTGAAAAACGTGGCCATCACGGCTTCGCAGATTGAAAAGGCGCTCGACAATAAAATCATGTTCGACGGCAGCTCGATAGAGGGCTTTGTGCGCATTGAAGAGTCGGATCAGTATCTTTACCCTGATCTGGACAGCTTCACCATCCTGCCGTGGCGGCCGCAGTACGGCAAAGTCGCCCGCCTTATATGCGACGTGTACAACCCCAACGGCACGCCCTTCATCGGCGACCCGCGCTACGTCTTAAAGAGGGTGCTCAAGAAGGCGGCGGACATGGGGTATGTGGCCAACGTCGGGCCGGAGCTTGAGTTCTTCCTGTTCCAGACGGATGAAAACGGCAAGCCCGTCACCCGCACGGACGACGAAGCGGGCTACTTCGACCTCGGCCCTCTCGACCGCGGGGAGGACACGCGCCGCGAGATCTGCCTTGCCCTCGAGGCGATGGGCTTTGAGATCGAGGCGTCGCACCACGAGGTTGCGGCCGGGCAGCATGAGATTGACTTTAAATACACCGACGCGCTCCTTGCCGCCGATAATATCATGACCTTCAAGCTCGCCGTTAAAACCATCGCGCAGAAAAACGGCCAGCACGCCACCTTTATGCCCAAGCCCGTCTACGGCATCGCCGGCAACGGCATGCACACGAACTTCTCGCTCTTTAAAGACGGAAAGAACGTCTTCCACGACGAGAACGGCATGAAGGGCCTTTCCAAGGAAGCGCTCTCCTTTATCGCGGGCCTTCTCGAGCACGCGCGCAGCATTTGCGCGATTACAAATCCGCTCGTCAACAGCTACAAGCGCTTCGTGCCCGGCTTTGAGGCGCCGTGCTACCTCGCGTGGTCGGCCAGCAACCGCAGCACGCTCATTCGCATCCCGGCGTCCCGCGGGCAGTCGACGCGCGTGGAGCTGCGCTCGCCGGATCCGACGTGCAACCCCTATCTCGCTCTCGCCGTCTGCATCGCGGCGGGGCTCGACGGCATCGAAAGAGGCCTCACGCCGCCTCCCGAAGTCACCGAGAACATCTACCACATGGACGAAGAGACGCGCAAAAAGCACGGCATTACGCGCCTGCCGCGCACGCTCGAAGAGGCTATTGAGGAGATGAAGAAGGATCCTCTCGTCCGCGAGACGCTCGGCGATCACGTCTACACGCAGTACCTCATCGGCAAGGAGGCCGAGTGGGAGGAATACCGCGCCATGGTCAGCGGCTGGGAGCTCGACCGGTACTTCATAACGCACTAATCCGTTCGGGACGAAGGCACCGCAACCGTGCCGGACGTTCTGCGGGAGGTGGCGTTTATTGGATAAAGTCATCGTGGCCTTTGAAAACGACAACAACAGGCGCCGCGTCTGTGAACTGCTAGAGAGCGGAGGAATGAACGTCATTGGCAGTTTCAAATCCGGGGCGGATGTGATACGCGCCGTCGGGCGCATGTACGGGTGCATCGTGGTCTGCGGCTACAAGTTCCCGGATATGACGGTCATCGATCTGGCGCACCACGTCGGCAACAAGGCGATGATCCTCGTGGTCGCTTCTCAGCAGTACCTCAACATGATTGAAGACGAGCACGTTTTCAAGCTCGCCACGCCCTTTTCCCGTTCGGACCTGCTCTCGTCCGTCAAAATCCTCATGCAGATGGAGGGCAAAGTCTTCAAAGGGCCGCGCCGCACAGGCAAAGAGGCGGCGGAGATCGCCCGGGCGAAGGAGCTTCTCATGATGCGCAACGGCATGACGGAAAACGAGGCGCACCGTTTTATCCAGCGGCGCAGCATGGACACCGGCAGGAAAGCGGTTGAAACGGCGCGGCTGATTATTCAGTCCTATGAAGCTATTGAGTGACAAAAGCGGGTAAAGCGGCCGCGCGGCCGCTCCCGCTTTTTTTCGTTTGGATTGTGTTTGACTTCATACAATATATAATGTACAATCACTGCGGTGCCGGACGGACCGTCCGGCGAAAAAGCGCGCAGCGCGTTTGGATTTATCGAAGGGGGAAGTACTCATGGCCAACTGCGCGGTCGTTGGTGTGAACTGGGGAGACGAAGGCAAAGGCCGTATGATCGACCTGCTTGCCGAGGAATACGACATCGTCGTGCGCTATCAGGGAGGAAGCAACGCGGGGCATACGGTTGTCAATAAATACGGCAAATTTGCCCTGAACCTGATCCCTTCCGGCATCTTTCACGAAAAGACGGTCAACGTGCTCGGCAACGGGACCGTCATCGATTTGGAGCACCTCGTCGGCGAGATCAGGATGCTGCGGGAAAAGGGCATCCGCATCACGCCGGAGAACCTGAAAATCAGCGAAAGGGCGATCATCGTATTCCCCTTCCACAAAATGCAGGACGAACTGGAGGAAAACCGCCTCGCGGACGCCAAATACGGCTCCACGAAACGCGGCATCGCGCCGGTTTACAGCGATAAATTCCAGAAGAAGGGCATCCAGATGGGCGAGCTCCTTCTGCCGGACGTTTTCAAAAAGCACCTTGAAAGCGTTCTGGAGTGGAAGAACCTCTACCTCAAGGGCGTCTACGGCGCCGAGCCCTATTCCCTGGATGAGATGCTCGCGTGGGCGGAAAAGTACGGAAGTGAGCTTAAGGACCACATCAGCGACGTGTCGGAGTATCTATATGAGGCGACAAAAGCGGGCAAGTCGATTATGTTCGAGGCGCAGCTTGGCGCGCTGCGGGACATTGAATTTGGCATCTACCCGTATACGTCTTCCTCCTCGCCGGTGGCGGCGTACGCGCCCATCGGCTCCGGCGCGCCGTGGATTAAGGTCGACCGCGTCCTCGGCGTCGTAAAGGCGTTTTCAACGTGCGTCGGCGAAGGCCCGTTCGTCGCCGAATGGTTCGGCGAAAAGGCGGAGAAGCTGCGCGAGGTCGCCGGGGAATACGGCGCGGCAACGGGGCGCCCCCGCCGCGTCGGGCCTATCGACATTCCCGCCACGCGCTACGGCGTGCGCATGCAGGGCGCGACGGAAATCGCCATCACGAAAATCGACTGCCTGTCCTACATGGAGGAGATACCGGTCTGCCGTGCGTACAGGATCGGCGGCGTGGAGACGGAGAAGTTCCCCTTTACGCCGCTCATGGAGGACGCAAAGCCCGTCATCATGACCATGCCGGGCTGGTGCACGGATATCTCGAAGGTCCGCAAATACGAAGACCTGCCCAAAGAGGCGCGCGATTACATCGAGTACATCGAAAGCGCCGTGCAGTGCCCCGTGACGTACGTGTCCGTCGGCCCCGAGCGGGACGATATCATCGTCCGGTAACGCCGGAAAAGGCTGTAATATATAATGTAGCGAAGAGTTATACTATAAGCGCGGGATCCGCGGGAGATTTTTCTCCTGCGGATCTTCGACATTCCTGAAAAAAGGGTGTTGACAAAAGCGGGGGCAGGTGCTAATATAACTGAGCGTCCTCGGTTGGGGGTCGCGAAAGCCGGAGACGGCGGACAAAATGAGGCAGGAACTGGCTCGAAAAAAGAGGCAAAATAGTT
>JAAYMC010000074.1 GCA_012521555.1 Clostridiales bacterium | reverse complement strand
GCCGCCGCCCGGCGGAGGCGGCGCGGCGCCGCCGTTGTCGTCAAACACGCCGTAGTAGTCGGCGTACCACGAAAAGAGCGCCTCGAGGATATTGTACGTGGCGGTCTCATAGTCGCCGGCGTCGAAATTGGGCCAGAAGTAGCGGTTTAAGTAGTCTTCCGCCATGGAGTCGGTAAAGGAGCCGGATATGCCGGCGCCCACAGTGAGCCAGCCCTTGCCCTCCTTCGTGGCCATGAGCAGGAGCATGCCGTTGTTGGCTTTCGCGTCGCCCACGCCCCACTCGTTGAACAGCTGCATGGCGTATTCGTCGGCGTACATCCCGTCGAGGTACTCCACCGTCACGACGACGATCTGCGCGCCGTCGCACCGCGCCTCGAGGTCGATGTTCGATTCGATGATTTTCTGCTCAAGCTCCTTGGAGAGCACGCCGGCGTAATCGGCGACGTAATCCTCCTCGCTCCGGGGGACGACCGCCGCGGCCGGCAGCGCGCCGAGCACAAAGAGCGCAATCAGGAGCGCAAGCGCCCCAAAAAGTTTCTTTTTCAACTGATTATCACATCCAATTACTCAAAATACTGGGGGTACGGCGCGGAGACGATTTTGGTGAGAAGGTTCATGGGGAACCACTCAAGCTGCCGGCGCAGCTCGGCGACTTTCAGGTTGTAGGGGTTTTTCATGATCGCGCCCTGCGCGCCGTACATCTTGTCGTTATACGCGCTGAGCATCTTCCGTTCGCGCTCGTCGAGGCCGGCTTTCTCCAGGGCCTCGGCGCACTCGCGATACGCCGCCTCAAGCTCGCCGTTGGCCTTCGCCTTTTCCGCGATGGTCTTAGCCTCTGAGAGCCTGCGCCGCGCCGCAAGCAGCCTTTGCGCCATATCGGTAAGCTCCGTGTTGCCCGCCGCGAGGGAGGCAAGACCGTTTGACGCGGTCAGGCGGTCTTCCAGGAAGCCCGCGATGCCCGGCTCCAGATAGGTGGTATAGACGCCCTCGTAGAACATCCGCTCGACCTTCGCCGTCGCCCTGCCGACGGACACGCGCACGCCGAGGAGCGTCGAGAGGATGATGCCGACAGCCGCGATGACGGCGGCCGTTTTTCTGCTTTTCAGCCTTTCCATTTCCCTTTACTCTCAGCTTTTCTGAATATCCATGAGCTTTTGCTTGAGCTCGCCCTCGATGCGCCGCAGCTCGACCTCCGCCTCGCGGCGCTTGGCCGCGCCTTCCGTCTGGATCCGGCGCACTTCGTCGAGCGTCTCGATGAGCATGCGGTTTGTGTGCTGCAGCGTCTCGATGTCGGCGATGCCGCGCTCGGACTCCTTGGCGATCTCGACGGTGCCCATCTTGAGCTTTTCCGCGTTGGAGCGCAGCAGGTAGTTCGTCATGTTCGTCACCTCGCGCTGGGCCTCGAGCGCCTGCTGCGAGTGGTGGATGCCGAGGGCGAGGACCATCTGGCTCTTCCAGAGCGGGATGGTGTTCACAAGCGACGTCTGAATCTTCTCCACCATGAGGGTGTCGTTGTTCTGGATAAGGCGGATCTGCGGCGCCATCTGCAGGCAGATGGTGCGGGTCAGTTCCAGGTCGTGCAGCTTCTTTTCAAAGCGGCTGATCATGTTCTCGTAGTCGTTGACCGCCTGCGCGTCCTCGGGCTTGCCAGACTCTATCGCCTTCTGCTTAAGCTGCGGCAAAACGAGCTCCTTGCACTGCCGGAGCTTTTCCTTGCCGGCGAGGATGTACATGGTCAGCTCCTTGAAGTACGCCTGGTTCATCTTGTACATCTCGTCGAGCATGGCCGCGTCTTTCAGGAGCGTGTACTGGTGCTTTTCCAGTTCCTCGGCGATTTTGTTGACGTTGACCTCTACTTTGTTGTATTCGGCCTTCATCTCCTCTATGCGCCGCCGGACTTTCCGCGTGATGCCGAAAAGCCCCTTCTTCTCCGTCTCCTCCTGCCCGAAGCTCTTCAGCTGCAGAACGAGACTCGAGAGCATCTCGCCCACTTCGCCCATGTCCTTCGTCTTGACGCTCCCGAGGGTGCTTGCGGTAAAGTCCGCGATTTTCTTCTGGGCCGCCGCGCCGTAGGTGAGGACGGTGTTTGTGTCGGTGATGTCAATTTTCTCCGCGAAATCGCGCACCATTTTCTGCTCCTGCTCCGTGAGCACGCTCATGTCGAGCTTCTCAACCGGCGCTTCCTGCGCCATAGTGGGAGTTTCCGGCGCCGCCGGAGCGGGCTGGGACATAAAGCCTTCGGGTCCAAGCGTCAGCTGCGGGACATATTCGTCGCTCATAGTCGCAACTCCTTTTCGTGATGGTGTGTGGGGAGACGGAGGTTATTCCCCGTCGTAAATGCCTTCCTTTTTCATAAAGCTCCTCAGCGCCGCGATATCCGTCTTGATGTCGAGCGCTTCCGAGCCGTACAGGCCGTCGTACTGCTTCTTAACGCCGGCGATGGTCATGTCGAGCACGTCCTCGATGCGCTGCCGCGTTCCGGCGATATTCTCTCCCGAAACGCTCTCGTCCACGCGCCCGAGCCGCTCGTAGGCGTACAGGAGCTTCATCGTCACGGGCAGGTAGATGGTGGCAAAGCGCCGGACGGAATCCAAATCGCCCGGGTCTTCAAGCAGGTGCTCGAAGATTTTTTCCGTCAGGCCGGCAAGTCTCTCGAGCTTTTCGCGCACTTCGCCGCTTGACGCCCCGCGCCCGATGCGGCGCATCTCCGACGCGGCCCGGCGCCCTTCCTCAAGGAGCTTGTCTATCTCGGGGTTGCCGGACATCTCCGGCTCCGGAAGCACCTCGACGTATCGCACCTTGCCCGGGAAGAGCTTTGAGAGCACGAGATACACGGCGGCTCCGATGATAAAGAGCAGAATAAAATACACCGGCTTGTACACGGGGAAGATGAGACAGTATAAAATCCAGTAAACAGCCAAGCCGTAAATCGGGACAGCGGACTTCTCCCGGATTTCCAACGGCGCCGCCTCCTTTGTGAATTTTCCTGATTTAGGATATTGTATGCCCCTTTGGATTATGTGTCAAGCATTATACAAGGCAATTGCGCGGCCGCTTTACCTGTGATATGATAAGGAAATGACAGGATAAAATATTCCTGCGTGCGGCACGCGGGGCCGCCCGCGGCCTCAAACGCCGCAGGCAGCCCCTATTTCAAAAGCGAGCGGCGCGCCAGCCGCTTTGGTTTATCATATTCCGGCCGCGGCGGGACGTTCCACTTTCCGCGCGCCTTATTAAGTCTGATTGAAAGGGTCTGTGACCATGATAAAAATAGCGCCTTCCATACTCTCCGCCGACTTTGCCCGCCTCGGCGAGGACATCCGCACCGTCGAGACGGCCGACTACCTCCATTTCGACGTGATGGACGGCCTGTTTGTTCCCAATATTTCCATCGGCATCCCCGTCCTCCAGTCCGTCCGGAAGGCGACGGACATGGTGCTCGACGTCCACCTGATGATTACGGAGCCCGTGCGCTACGTGGCCGAATTCGTCAAGGCCGGCGCGGATATTCTGGTGTTCCACGTCGAGTCGCAGGCGCCGGACAAGACGCAGGACGCCATCCGCAAAGTCAGGGCGATGGGCGCGCGCGTCGGACTTTCCGTGCGCCCGAAGACGCAGTGGGAAATCCTGCTGCCGTATCTGGACAGCCTCGACCTCGTCCTCGTCATGACGGTGGAGCCCGGCTTTGGCGGGCAGGCGTTCATGCAGGACCAGCTGCCGAAAATCGCCGCGCTGCGCCGGGAAATCGACCGCCGGGGCATCAGGTGCGAGCTGGAGGTCGACGGCGGCATCAACGTGGAGACGGCGCGGCTTTGCGTGGAGGCGGGGGCGAATGTGCTCGTCGCCGGCAGCGCCGTGTTCGGCGCGCCCGACCGCGCCGATATGATCGCGCGGCTGCGCGGCGCGGCTGGAAAGGACGAGCCGTCATGAGCGCCTTTCCTCCTTCCTTTGAAACCCTCGTGGAGAAATTCGCCTCCCTGCCCGGCATCGGCGTCAAATCGGCCCAGCGCCTGGCCTTCCACTTCCTCTCCCTGCCGGACGAGGCGGCGCAGAGCTTCATCAGCGCCCTGCAGGAGGCGAAAAACTCCGTCCGCTACTGCAAGGTCTGCCAGAACCTCACGGACTCCGACGTGTGCGCGATCTGCTCCAACCCCCGGCGGGACGACCGCACCATCTGCGTCGTGGCCGACCCGAAGGCCGTCGCCGCCATCGAGCGGTCCCACGAGTACAACGGCGTCTACCACGTGCTCCACGGCGTCATCTCGCCGCTGAGCCACATCGGGCCGGACGATATCCGCATCAAGGAGCTCATCGCCCGCGTAACGGAGCACGACGTGGACGAAGTCATCATGGCCACAAATCCCGACACGGAAGGCGAGACGACGGCGCGGTACATCGCCCGCCTTCTCCAGCCGTTTAACGTGCGCGTCACGCGCCTCGCGTACGGCATCCCCGTCGGCATGAGCCTTGAGTACGCCGACGACCTGACCCTCATTCGCGCTTTGGAAGGCCGCCAGGCCTTTTAGGGCGCGCCCTTTTTGCGCGGCGCGGGCCTGGATAGGCACGCCGTGGCGCGGCGCGGGCGGTACTTACCGCAACGCCTCACGTAGCTGGCGCGCCCATTTGTGCGCGGGGATTGCCTCTTTTCAAAAATTGGCGGAAGCGCCCTTTTGCGTGCCGCGGGCCGGACAAGCGCCCCTGTGCGTGCCCGCCGGAGCGCGTACTTGCGCTACTGCGCGCGCGGCGGTGCGCGTGTTTGTGTCCCTGAGCGCGCGGAAAGACTTTTGCATGAAAAGCGCACTTTTTCGCGCCGCGGGCCGGACAAGCGCCCCTGTGCGCCCCCTGCGGAGCCGCGCACCCCTGCGAGGCCGCGTGCGTCCATGAGCGCGCGGAGAGACTTTTGGAAAAGCGCGCTTTGCGCGCCGCGGGCTTTGACGAGCACCCTCTTTTTACGCCCGGCGAGCGCGAATTTGCGGGAAAAATGCCCCAAAACGCGCCGAAATGCCCGCCGGAGATGCGCCGGTGTTTGACAAAGCGGGTTTTTGCATATTATAATTATAAAAATGGTTCAATTTGGATATATTGTTCGTGTCCCCCAAACTATGTGTACGCGCGCAGCAAGACGGGCTCGTGGGGCGTTTGGGCAGGCTTTGTGCGCTGCCTTGTTTTTTGCCTAGACTTGGGATTTCGGCATTAAGGTACGGTCGTACTTTTTTATACCAGGAAAAACTGAACCAAAGCCGTCTTGAGAGGGCTTTTGCCCGGCGAAACAGGGCCGGGGCGCGCCCTTTTGGTGACGGCCGTGCTCGTCATGCCCGCACTCGATACATAACGCTAATTTTGACTTAAGGAGTATTATTATTGCATGTCAGAAAAACTGAAAATCATTTCACTCGGTGGGCTGAACGAAATCGGCAAGAACATCACCGCTTACGAGTTTAACGGAGATATTCTCGTCGTCGATTGCGGCCTCGGTTTCCCGGACGACGATATGTACGGCGTCGACATCGTCATCCCCGACTTCACCTATCTCGTCAAGAACCAGTCCCGCGTCCGCGCCCTGCTCGTCACGCACGGGCACGAAGACCACATCGGCGCCATTCCCTACCTGCTCCGGCAGATAAACGTCCCCATCTACGCGACGGCTCTGACGGCCGGCCTCATCAACGTCAAGCTCGCGGAGCACGGCCTGATGGACACGGCCAACATCACCGTCGTCACCCCCGGCCAAACCGTCAAGGCCGGCGTGTTCAAGATTGAGTTTATTCACGTCAACCACTCTATCCCCGGCGCCGTCGCCCTCGCCATCAAGACGCCGGTGGGCATGGTCGTCCACACGGGCGACTTTAAGATTGACACCACCCCCATCTCCGGCACCATGGCGGACCTCACCCGCTTCGGCGAGCTGGGGCGGCGGGGCGTCCTGGCGCTCCTTTCCGATTCGACGAACGTCGAGCGGTCCGGCTATTCCGTCTCGGAGAGCAAGGTCGGCGAGCGGCTCGACGAGCTGTTTGCCGGCTGCGCGTCGCGCATCCTCGTCACGACGTTCGCCTCGAACGTCCACCGCATCCAGCAGGTCATCAACTGCGCCGCGAAGCACGGCCGCAAAGTGGCCGTGACGGGCCGCAGCATGGAGAACATCATGCGCGTCTCCTCGGAGCTGGGGTTCATGAACGTGCCGAAGGGCACCCTCGTGGAGGTCAACCAGATCAAGGGCCTGCCGCCGGAGAAAGTCGTCATCATCACGACGGGCAGCCAGGGCGAGGCCATGAGCGCCCTGTACCGCATGGCGTTTTCCGACCACCGGCAGGTGGAAATCAAGCCCGGCGACCGCGTGATCATCTCCGCGTCGGCCATCCCCGGCAACGAAAAGACGATCAGCCGCGTCGTCGACGAGCTCTTCCGCCGCGGCGCCGAGGTGTTTTACGACAGGTCCGACGACCTGCACGTCTCCGGCCACGCCTATCAGGAAGAGCTGAAGATGATTATGGCCCTCACCCGCCCGAAGTTCTTCATCCCGCTCCACGGCGAGTACCGCCACC
Source organism: Clostridiales bacterium (assembly GCA_012521555.1). Taxonomy (GTDB): domain Bacteria; phylum Bacillota; class Clostridia; order Oscillospirales; family Oscillospiraceae; genus Sporobacter. The sequence goes on along the minus strand of JAAYMC010000074.1, from coordinate 22,937 downwards.
TCGTCACGCACGCCAGGCTCGCCCAGCAGATGGGCATCGAGCCGAAGAACATCGTCGTGACGGACATTGGGCAGGTCCTGGAGCTGACCAGCCGCAGCATCAAGAAAACCGGCACCGTCCCGGCGGGCAAGGTGTTCGTCGACGGCACGGGCGTCGGGGACGTTGGCGCCGTGGTGCTGCGGGACCGCAAGCACCTCGCGCAGGACGGCATGATCGTCGTCATCGTCAACGTCTCCAGCAGCGACGGCAGCCTCATCAGCGGGCCGGACATCATCACGCGCGGGTTTATCTACGTCAAGGAGTCGGAAGACATCATGCGCGAGCTCAAGGACGTCGTCCTCGGGGTCATCAACGACTTCGCCGTGAGCGGCACAAGCGACTTTGCCGCCCTCAAGGGCGCCATCAAGGGCGACCTGTCCAACTACCTCTATAAGAAGACGAAACGCAACCCGATGATCCTGCCGGTGATAACGCAGATATGAACATCCAGATTTTCGGAAAATCAAAGTGCTTCGACACGAAAAAGGCCGAGCGGTACTTTAAGGAGCGCCGCATTAAGTTCCAGAGCGTCGACCTGCCCCGCTTCGGGATGAGCCGCGGGGAGCTGACGAGCGTCATTTCCGCCGTCGGCCTCGACGCGCTCGTCGACGAAAAAGCGCCGGGTGCGGAGCTGGTTAAGTACCTCGCCACAAGCGAGGCGAAAATCGAAAAGCTCCTCGAGGAGCCGTCCCTTATCAAAACGCCCGTCGTGCGCAACGGGCGGCAGGCCACCGTCGGCTACCGCCCGGACGTCTGGAAAACGTGGGAATAAAAGACGCCGCAGGCTCCGCGCCTGCGGCGCTTTTTCGCGCCGCCCAAGGCCTTCCCTCCCCCGCCCCGCACGGCGCAGGCGTGAATATGTATGCCGAAACGGGCGCTTTGCGGCGGGTTTTGTGCATAATATTCATTTTAAGATGAATATTCATTCATCATTCTACACAAATTTGGCCGGAGAAAACAGTCAAAATTTAACGCAGATAGCCCTTGTTGCGCGGGGGGCTTTATGTTACAATCAACGGAAAGCATTCCACAAGGAGGGGCGCGCATGCCAAAAGCGTATCTGATACTCGAAAACGGCACCGTTTTTGAAGGCGATGCGTTCGGGTACGACGGCGAGGCGGTCGGCGAGCTTGTTTTCAGCACCGGTATGACGGGCTATCTGGAAACGCTGACCGACCCGAGCTATTTCGGGCAGATTGTGATTCAGACATTTCCGCTGATCGGGAATTACGGCGTGATTCCCGCCGACTTTGAAAGCGGCGGCTTTCACCTTAAAGGGTATATTGTTCGGCAATGGTGTCAGGAGCCTTCCAATTTCCGCAGCGAAGGCGATCTTGACACTTTTTTGCGCCTGCACAAAATCCCCGGCCTGTGCAACATCGACACGCGGGCCCTCACGCGCATCGTCCGCGAAAGCGGCGAGATGAACGCGGTCATCTCCAAAAAGCCGTACCTGACCGGCGAGGAAATGGCGGCCCTCAAGGCCTACGCCATCGAGCGCGCCGTGGAGAGCATGACCACGAAGGCGCGCTATGAGATCGGGCCGGAGAGCGCGCGGTACCGCGTCGTCCTCTGGGACTTCGGCGCGAAAAAGAGCATCGCGGAGGAGCTTGCCGCCCGCGGCTGCCGCGTGACGGTCCTGCCCGCAACGGCGGCGGCGGAGGAGATTATCGCCCTAAAGCCCGACGGCATCATGCTCTCAAACGGCCCGGGCGACCCCGCCAAAAACACGGGCATCATCAAAGAGCTCAAAAAGCTCTGCGAATACAAAATCCCCACCTTCGGCATCTGCATGGGGCACCAGCTCCTCGCCCTCAGCCAGGGCGCCAGGACAAAGAAAATGCACTACGGCCACCGCGGCGCCAATCAGCCCGCCCTCGAGACGGCGACGGGGCGCGTGTTCATCACGAGCCAGAACCACGGCTACGCCGTCGTCACCGAGACGCTGCCCGAGACCGCCGAGGTCAGCTTCGTCAACGCCAACGACAACACCTGCGAGGGCATCACATACAAAAACATGCCGGCGTTTTCCGTCCAGTTCCACCCGGAAGCGTGCGCCGGCCCGCTCGACACGCGCTGGCTCTTTGACAAGTTCATTTCCATGATGGAGGAGGCCCCTAGACATGCCGCTCAATAAGGACATCAAAAAGGTCATGGTCATCGGCTCCGGCCCCATCGTTATCGGGCAGGCGGCGGAGTTCGACTACGCCGGCACGCAGGCCTGCCGCGCCCTGAAGGAGGACGGCATCGAAGTCGTGCTCGTCAACTCCAACCCCGCCACCATCATGACGGACAGCCACATGGCCGACAGGATCTACATAGAGCCGCTGACCCTGCCCGTCGTGGAGCGCATCATCGAAAAGGAAAAGCCGGACAGTTTGCTCTCCACCCTCGGCGGGCAGACGGGCCTGACCCTCTCCATGCAGCTGGCGCGCAGCGGCTTTCTGGAAAAGCACGGCGTGCGCCTGCTCGGCGCAAAGCCCGAGACCATCGACAAGGCGGAAGACCGCCAGCTCTTCAAGGAGACGATGATGGCAATCGGCCAGCCCGTCATCCCCTCGAAGGTCGTCACGACCCTTGAGGACGCAAAGGCCTTCGCGGAGGAGATTGGCTTTCCGCTCATCATCCGCCCGGCGTTTACCCTCGGCGGGACGGGCGGCGGCATCGCGCATGACATGGAGGAGCTTATCGAGATTGCGGGCAACGGGCTGCGCATGTCGCCGATTCACCAGATTCTCGTGGAGCAGTCCGTCGCGGGCTGGAAGGAAATCGAGTTTGAGGTCATGCGCGACGCGCTCGACAACGTCATCACCGTCTGCTCCATGGAAAACCTCGACCCCGTGGGCGTCCACACGGGAGACAGCATCGTCGTCGCCCCGGCGGTGACGCTTTCGGACAAGGAGTACCAGATGCTCCGCAAGGCGGCCATCGACATCATCCGCGCCCTCAAGGTCGAAGGCGGCTGCAACGTCCAGTTCGCCCTGAGCCCCACGAGCTTCGACTACTACGTCATCGAGGTCAACCCCCGCGTGTCCCGCTCCTCGGCGCTCGCCTCGAAGGCGACGGGCTACCCCATCGCCAAGGTGGCCACGAAAATCGCCGTGGGGTATACGCTGAGCGAGATCAAAAACGCCGTCACGGGCAAGACGAGCGCCTGCTTTGAGCCGGCCATCGACTACATCGTCGTCAAGTTCCCGAAGTGGCCCTTCGACAAGTTCGTCTACGCCCAGCGCACCCTCGGCACCCAGATGAAGGCCACGGGCGAAGTCATGGCCATCGGCGCCACCTTTGAGGAGGCGCTTATGAAGGCCATCCGCGGCGCTGAAATCGGGCACGACAGCCTCATCGACAAAACCTGCGCCGGGCAGGACACGGAGACCATCCGCCGCCGCCTGCACGACGTCACCGACGAGCGCATCTTCGTCGTGGCCGAGGCGCTGCGCCGCGGCATCTGCGCCTGCGAGATAAACGAGATTACGAAAATCGACACGTGGTTTATCGAGAAGATTCACAACCTCGTGAAAATGGAGCAGCGGCTGCGCCTCGGGTTTGACGACGAGACGTACATGAAGGCCAAGCGCATGGGCTTCCCGGACGCCGTCATCGAGCGCCTGTCCGGCCAGAAGGTCACAAAGCCGGCCCGCGCCGTGTTTAAGATGGTCGACACCTGCGCCGCCGAATTTTCCGCCGAGACGCCCTACTTCTACTCCACCTACGACAGCGAAAACGAAGCGGCGGAGTTTATCGCCGCGAAAAACAGCCCGAAGAAAACCGTCATCGTCTTCGGCTCCGGCCCCATCCGCATCGGGCAGGGCATCGAGTTTGACTACGCGTCCGTCCACTGCGTCTGGTCGCTGAAAAAGGCCGGGTACGAGGTTGTCATCGTCAACAACAACCCCGAGACCGTCTCCACCGACTTCGACACGGCCGACCGCCTCTACTTCGAGCCGCTGACCCCCGAGGACGTGTGGAACATCATCGAGACCGAAAAGCCGTACGGCTGCGTCGTCGCCTTCGGCGGGCAGACGGCCATCAAGCTCACCTCCTTCCTCGACAAAAAGGGCGTGCGCATCCTCGGCACGCCGGCCGACAGCATCGACGCCGCGGAAGACCGCGGCCGGTTCGACGCGCTCCTCGAACAGCTCCACATCGCCCGCCCGAAAGGCGCCACCGTCATGACGGAGGAGGAGGCCCTGCGCGCCGCGGCGGAGCTGGGATACCCCGTTCTGCTGCGCCCGAGCTACGTCCTCGGCGGGCAGAACATGATCATCGCCTTCTCGGAAGAGGACGTCCGGGAGTACATGGCCATCATCCTCGCCCAGAACATCGAAAACCCCGTCCTCATTGACAAGTACCTCATGGGCACGGAGCTTGAGGTGGACGCGATCTGCGACGGCGAGGACATCCTCGTCCCCGGCATTATGGAGCACGTCGAGCGCGCCGGCATCCACTCCGGCGACTCCATCGCCGTCTACCCCGCGTGGAACATCGACGACGACATGCGCGAGCGCATCATCGACTGCACGCGCCGCCTCGCGCTGGCGCTCAAGACGGTGGGCCTCATCAACATCCAGTACCTCACGGTGGACGGCAAGCTCTACGTCATCGAGGTCAACCCCCGCTCGTCCCGCACCGTCCCCTACATCAGCAAGGTGACGGGCGTGCCGATGGTGGACCTGGCCACGCGGTGCATGCTGGGCGAAAAGCTCGCCGACATGGGCTACGGCACGGGGCTTTACAAGAAGTCGCCGTATGTGGCCGTCAAGGTCCCCGTCTTCTCCTTCGAGAAGCTCAGCAACGTGGACACCATGCTCGGCCCCGAAATGAAGTCGACGGGCGAAGTCCTCGGCATCGCCACGACGCGCGAGGAGGCCCTCTACAAGGGGCTGCGCGCGGCGGGCTACCATCTCAACAAGTCCGGCGGCGTGTTCGTCACGGTGCGCGACCGCGACAAGGCGGAAATCCTCCACGTCGTGCGGAAATTCGCCGACCTCGGCTTTACCATCTACGCCACGGAAGGCACCGCCGCGGCCTGCCGCCGCGTCGGCATCGACGCCATCACCGTCGGCAAAATCCACGACAGCGAAAACAACGGCCTGAAGCTCATCGAAAGCGGTAAGGTCAACTACGTCATCTCCACCTCCACGCGCGGCCGCATCCCCACGCGCGACAGCGTGAAAATCCGCCGCAAGGCCGTCGAGCGCTCCATCCCGTGCCTGACGTCCATCGACACGGCGGGCGCCGTGGCCGACTGCCTCAAGAGCAAGTATTCGCAGGAGACCATCGAGCTGGTGGACATCAACAACATGCGCCGGCACCGCATCGAGCTGCCCTTCACCAAGATGCAGACGTGCGGCAACGACTACATTTACTTCAACTGCCTTGAGACGACCATCGACGCGCCGGAGAGCCTGTCCATCCGCCTGTCGGACCGCCACCTCGGCATCGGCGGCGACGGCGTGGTGCTGATATGCCCCTCCAGGATTGCCGACGCCTCCGTGCGCCTTTACAACATGGACGGCACCTTCGGCGGCATCGGGGGCAACGCCCTGCGCTGCGTGGGCAAGTACCTGTACGACAACGGCATCGTGCCGAGAAGGACCATGACCATCGAGGCCGGCGGCAAGGTCACCACCCTGCACGTCTACACCACCGGCGGGCGCGTCTCCACCGTCACCTGCGATATGGGCATGCCGGAGCTGCACCCGGCGAAAATCCCCTCGCTGTTTGACGGCGAGCGCGTCATCGACCGGCCGATGCAGGTGGGCGGCCGGGAATACCGCGTGACGTGCCTGTCCATGGGCAACCCGCACTGCGTGGTGTTCCTGCCGAACATCCACGCCCTCGACCTTGAGGAAATCGGCCCGCAGTTTGAGCACCACCCCCTCTTCCCCGAACGGGTGAACACGGAGTTCGTGCTCGTGATGGACGACCACACCCTGTCCATGCGCGTGTGGGAGCGCGGCAACGGCGAGACGCAATCAAGCGGGACGGGCGCGTGCGCCGCGGCCGTCGCCGCCGTCCTGGGTGGCTACTGTAAAAAGGACACGGACATCACCGTCAAGCTCCTCGGCGGCGACCTGAAAATCCGCTACAGCGACAGCGGCGTGTTCATGACGGGCGACGCCATCAAGTGCTTCGACGGCGTGGTGGAAATCTAACCCGCGCGAAAGCTAAACCCCGGGTTTATCCCGGGGTTTTTCTCTGAGCGGCGTTTCCGGCCGACTGCGCATTTTCTCAACGGTTTTTCACTTATGCCATTTTTGTTCTAATCTTATGCCATTTTATCTCGATAAATATATTGAAAAAGTGTAAGCAAATGAGACTCTTTCCTCACAGAGGACATGGTAAACGAAAGCGGGAGATGGGATACCATGCTGAAGAAACTGAGGCTTTCCACACGGATTACGCTGATTATAGCCATTTGCATGATCATCGGGTTCGGCAGCGTCTCCGTGGTGTCTTACGCCTACGCGTCGCACATGATGACGGAGGCCACGGTCACGGAGCTTTCAAACAGCGCGCAAAACGCGGCCACGCTGATAAAGACGCGGTACGACGCCATCCAGATGGAAGCGAAAATGGCCGCGCAGCTTGACGACATCCGCTCGATGAACTGGCAAAGGCAAAAGGCGGCTCTGGACAGGCTTGTCGAGCAGCTCGGGTGCTCCGAAGCCGGCGTCGCCGATTTGTCCGGCACGCTGAGGACCAACAACGGCTCGACGGCGGACATCTCAGACCGCGAATACTTCAAAAAAGCGCTGGAGGGCAAGACATCCGTCACCGACCCGACGCCGAGCAGGGTCAACGCGGCGGAAATCATCATCCTCGTCGCCGCCCCGATTTACAACGACAGCGGCCGCGTCTCAGGCGTCCTCGTCCTGCCCCACCCGGCCGACAATCTCACGCAGATGGCCAGCGACATCACGGCCGGCAAAACGGGCTACGGCTACATCATAAACCAGCAGGGCGTCGTCGTCGCCCACCCGGACACGAGCCTTGTCTCGTCGCAGCACAGCTTCATCGAAGCGTCACAGCGAGACAGGAGCCTTACCCGCCTGGCCGAAATCAACCGAAAAATGATACGCGGCGAGTCGGGCTTCGGGGAGTACGAGTACCAGGGCGTTGAAAAGGTCACCGCCTACGCCCCCATTCCCGGCACCGCGTGGTCAATCGGCCTTGCCGTGCCGCGCAGCGAGTTCTACTCCCACCTGCGCGAGCTGTTGATTGTGATTGCCGTCATTACGGTCGTCGTCATCGTCGGCACCATCCTGACGCTCACGCAGTTTATGCAGAAGAACCTCATCAACCGGCTGCTGAACCTGCGGGATATCTCCGAAAAAGTCGCGCAGGGCGACGTCAACGTCGACATCGACGGGACAATGTACGACATCATCGGCGAGGTGAGCCTCGCCTTCAAGAAGGTCATCGAAAACGCCAAGCTGCAGGCGCAAAGCGTGCAGAAAATCGCCTCGGGTGACCTCACGGTCAGCGTCCCCGTCCGCTCGGAGGCGGACCTTCTCGGCAACCAGCTCAACGCGCTCATCGACGCGCGAAACGAGGTGCTCAGCAGCATCGCCCTGGCCGCCGACCACGTCGCCGCCGGCGCGGACCAGCTGTCCACGACGAGCTCCTCCCTCGCGCAGGGCGCGACGGAGCAGGCCAGCGCCATCGAGGAGCTGACCTCGACCATCGACGAAATCGCGGGCAAGACGGAGCACAACGCGGACAACGCCGTCAAAGCCAGGGAACTGAGCGGCCGCGCGAAGGACTACGCGGCCGAGAGCAACAGGCGGATGCAGGAGATGCTCCGCGCCATGGAGGATATCAACACCTCGTCGGACAACATCTCGAAAATCATCAAGGTCATCGACGACATCGCCTTCCAGACGAACATCCTCGCCCTCAACGCCGCCGTGGAAGCCGCGCGCGCCGGGCAGTACGGCAGGGGATTTGCCGTCGTCGCCGAGGAAGTGCGCAACCTCGCCGCGCGTTCCGCCAGCGCCGCGAAAGAGACGACAAGCCTCATCGACGACTCCATGCGCAAGGTTGACGCCGGCATGAAAATCGCGGACGAGACGGCCGATTCGCTGGGCAAGATCGTCGGCGCCGTCGACGAGGCCGCCACGCTTGTCGCGGAAATCGCCGACGCGTCCAGAGAGCAGGCAAACAGCATCGCGCAGATTAAGGATACGCTCTCGCAGATCAACGCCGTCGTCCAGACGAACAGCGCGTCTGCTGAGGAGAGCGCCGCGTCGAGCGAGCAGCTGGCCGCCCAGGCGAGCCTGATGAAGGAGCAGATCAGGCGCTTTATTCTCAGGTCGCAGACCGCCTCTTCCCGCGCGCCGTCGCAGCCGGGGAAAAAGCGCGCGCTTGCGCCCGCGCGCGAGAACATCAGGATTTCGCTGGGCGAAGGCGACAAGTACTAAGCCATACATAGCCAAAAAACGCGGAAAGCCCCGCTTTCCGCATTTTTTCCGGCTAAAATATGCGCAAAAAAGACGCCGGATGATAAAAAGATGTTGACAGGCCCGGCTGCGTCTGCTATTATACTAGAGCGTTCCAAAGACAGCAGGTTGGAGCTGCTCCGTAAATCCTGCCGAGGACAGCCGACATGATGATGTTTGCTAGGTGTCCTTGCGCCTTTGGCGCGGGGATATTTTTTTGGACGCGAATATCTTTTTCCGGAGGTGAAGAATTCGATGCCCAACGAAAAGGTGCTCAGGGAAAAGCAGGAAATCGTTGCGCAGCTCACCGAGAAACTGAAGAGCGCCGGCGGCGTTTTCGTCGACTATTCCGGCATCACCGTCTTGGAAGACACGGAGATGCGCCGCGCCATGCGCAACGCCGGCGTCGAGTACACCGTCGTCAAGAATACGCTCACGCGCTTTGCGGCGAAGAACGTCGGCTTTGACGCGCTCGACCCCATTCTCAACGGCACAACGGCTCTGGCCGTTTCCGCCAGCGACCCTGTCGCCGCCGCCAAGCTTGTCTCCGAATACGCAGGCAAGCCCAACAGCAAGATTAAGATTAAAGCCGGCTTCGTCAACGGGAAAATCATCACCCCGTCCGAAGTCGAGGCCCTGGCAAAGCTCCCGTCGAGAGAAGTCCTCGTCGCGCAGGTGCTTGGCACGATGATGGCTCCCGTCAGCGGCTTTGTCAACGTTCTCAACGCGAATATCCGCGGGCTGGCTGTCGTAATTCAGGCGATTGCCGACAAGAAGTCCGCATAAGTTCCCTTATCGCCACTTACTTTGAACACTACTTTTTTGGAGGAAATGACAAATGGCTAGCGAAAAGATCAACGCTTTAATTGAAGAAGTTAAGAATCTCTCCGTTCTTGAGCTCTCCGAGCTTGTACACGCTCTGGAAGAAGAGTTCGGCGTCTCCGCCGCCGCTCCGGTTGCCGTGGCCGCCGCTGCTCCCGCCGCCGCTGCCGCCGCTCCCGCCGCCGAAGAGAAGACCGAGTTTGACGTCGTTATGACGGACTTCGGCGCTGAGAAGATCAAGGTCATCAAGGAAGTCCGCGCCATCACCGGCCTTGGCCTGGCCGAGGCGAAGGCTCTCGTCGAGGGCGTTCCGGCCAAGATCAAGGAAGGCGTCAGCAAGGACGAGGCCGAGGCTCTCAAGAAGCAGCTCGAAGGCGCCGGCGCGAAGGTCGAAATCAAGTAAGTTTTTCCGCTTTTGCAAAGCACCCTGCCAAGAGGCGGGGTGCTTTTTTTGCATCGCACCGTCGGGCGCTTTGCCATAGCGATTCGGCCGCAGGCGTCCGCCCGTCAAAGGGTGTCCGTCCATATCCCGGCATATACACCCACCCGTAAAGGGACACGCCGCTTCCACCCAATCACGGTATCGGCCGGCTTTGCCCGGCGGGCGCGTACTTGTACCGGCCGCGCCGTTTGGCCGCCGATTTGCCTGCGCCGTACCCCGCCGCGCCGGATGCCCCTTATTCATCGGCGCTTGCCCGCCGCGTGCGGCGAGAACTTTCGCTAAGGCTTAGGCTTGGATGTTATCCGGCGCACCATGTTGCGGCGCGGGGAGCCCGAACGAATCGTCTCCCGCCCCCTCCCCAGCATATACGCCCAACCGCAAAAGGGCGCGCCAGCTTTCCAGCCGTTCGCTTAAAGTAGCGCTCAGCGGGCGCAAGCCGGAGAGGCGGATGCGTCCCCTCACTCATCTCAGCGCACGCGCGCACGTAGAAGGGCGCGCCGCTTCCGCCCAATCACGGTATCGGCCGGCTTTTCCCGGCGGGCGCGTACTTGTACCAGCCTCGCCGTTTTAGATGCCGATTTGCCTGCGCCCGCCCCCGCCGCGCCGGTTGTCTCTTCCCTCATCTCAGCGCGGGCGCGCCCTGTCCTGCCGGAAAGCCTGGCCCGGCACGGCAGCGATTGCTCCGTATAGGTGGCCGCATAATAGAAACTGGCGCGGCGCGCGCAAAGCAAAAAAGAGGCGCAGCTTAAAGCTGCGCCTCTTTGTCTCTCTCTATTTCTCTTTTTCGTTATGGGCGTGGTGTGCCGCATGCCGATATCTTACAGGGAACGGCCGCCGCCGTCAAGCGGCGGGCCAAATCTGTTACAAAACGGTAACAATGCTACAGGGCAAGGCGCATAAACCAGGTCACGTTCGCGTCCTTTGCCGTCATGGACGATTTCCATTCCCGCATGTCGCGGTCGCGCAGCCCTTCTTCCGCGAGGAGTTCGCGGTAGACGCGGCCCGTGCCGGCGTAGTAGATGATGTAGTAGCCGACTTCGGGGTCGTACAGGAGCGTGCCGTCGCCGACTTTCCTGTCGCCGGAGAAGATCCACTCCTCGCAGACCTCCGGCAGCTCCGACAGGTAGACGTTCTCAATTGTGCCGCTCTCCGTCCTCACGTTCGTGACGCCTTCGTACAGCTCCGCGATCTCAAGGAAAGACTCTTCCGTCCCGCCCGTGCTCATCCACTGGTTGTACGCTTCGTTGGCGACTTTCTCCGCTTCCTTCTTATACTCTTCGAGCTTGGCCGCCTTCTCTTCGTCCGTGCCCGACTCGAGGTCGACGGAGTTGGGCGCGATCGTCAGGTACCGGATGTTGTGCGTGAGATACCTGTTGTCGTTGCGGCTGATGAAATACACGACGTAGTAGCCGGTCGTGATTTTCGCCGTGGTCACGTCGCCTTCCCTGCGCTCTTCATCCCGCAGCCACGGGCCGTAGACCGAACCGAGAAGGTCGCCCTTATAGAAGCGCAGAGTGGAGTCGTCCTTCCCGTAATCCTCGGGGTTGTATTCCCGCGCGACGGCGATGAAGTCCTCCTCGCTGTGGATGCGCGCGGCGTACTCCTCCGCGCGCACGCGGGCTTTTTCAAGCTCGGCTTCCTTGGCCTTTTCTATGGCCTCTTCGTCGTAGCCGAGCGCCTCCTCGTCCACCTTGTCCGCGCGCACGAGGAAATAGCGGTACTTAAAGTAGTCGAGCAGGTGCTTGTTTTCCTCGTAGTAGGATTCAAGCTCTTCCGGCGAGTATTTGAGGCTCTCCTCGTACCTGCTTGTGTACTCGTCGACGATGTACTTCCTCTCGACGTTCTTGCGGAAGATTTCCTCCGTCATGCCGTTTCCGTAGATGGCTTCGAGATAATCGTCGAACTTCTTATAGCCGTAGATCTTCGCCGTGTCCATGAGCGTTTTGATCTCGTTTTCCATCGCTTCGCGCTTTTCGTCGGACAGCGTAAAGCCTTCCGCGACGGCGGCTTTATAGATATTCGTCGTCTCCTTCAAATTCTCGAGCGCCAGCGTGCGGAAGAAGTCGGACCACGTCTCCCCCGTTTCCTTGTTGTAAATCTGGCTCTTGAGGGACTTGCCGGCCTGCGGCAGCATGGTGGAGGTGGGGGCGTTCGCGCCCTGGACGGTTATATAGAAGTCGTTGTACGCAACCTGAAAATAAAAATTGAAATCGGCGACGGTGTATTTTTCGCCTTCGACTTCAACAGCCGTCGCGTTGCGGACGAGGTAAGGAGAGTTAATAAAAACCGCAAAAGCCAGCAGGATGACGACGAGAATCACAGTCACGCGCATGGCGATGATCGTGCCGCTCTTCTTCTCCTCCTGCATTTTTTTGCGGTGTTTTTTGCGGGGTGCACTCATAAGCCTGTCATTCCTTCACCTTTTGTTTTCGATAATACGCTGGTTAATTATACTTTATCGGGACAAACCTTTCAAGTTCGAGCGCGGGAAGTTTATGAAAAATTCAAAATCGCCTGCTATTTTTTGTCAATAACGTATAACCCAAAAAAGGCAAAAACATACCCCGCCGTGCCGTGTAGGCCGTTTTATAAACCCGCCTCTCGGCAGGTGGGTTTCCTCCTTGCGGTTTCTCTGCTTCCAACGTCCAGGGCTGCTCCAGGCGTGCAGCCCCGGGAGGCCTGCAATCCGCCGCAAGAGTTCCGGAATCCCTTATATACTGTGCTGGGTTTTAAAAGGCCTATCACGCGCAAAGCAGGGTATTTATCCTGTCGTCATGCCGTACGTGACTTTAAGCTGCAGCGTCTATGACGACGCGCTTGCAGTCCTATTATAAACCGAAGTCGCGTCAATTACAACATGTGATTGACTATTTTGCCGTAGAAATCACGCGGTTTTCCCAACCTGATTTGGCAATTTCGCACAACGTTTTCCATATTCTGCCTTTTCCCGTTTTGCGCCCTGCGGCGCTATGGAGATGGCCAGGACCGATAAGGCCCCAAGCCATCGTGAGGAAGTTTCATGTGTGACACGGCCGGGACTACCGACATTTGTCGATGTCGCCTATCATGTCGTCGATCTTAAAGCTGAGCAGGCGAATCTCGTTTTCATTGGCAGTCACGCGCTCGATGAGCTTGTTGTGCTGCTCCACTTTTTTCTCGAGCATCTCAAGCCGGTAGTTGACCAGCTTGTTGGCCACAACGATACCGGCAAATGATCCGACGAGCGTTCCGGCAAGGGCCAGCAGCGCTACAAGGACTTCAGTTGACACGAAGCGTTCCTCCTAGCAGCACAGCTTATATCTTCGCGCTGTGCGTTCCATCCTATGCAAAAAGTGAGCGGATGTCACTTCGTGCCGTTTTGGCCTTATGCGTCTTTCGGCGACAGGTTTTTAAAGAAGCTGACGCCCGTGGCAAGCGAAAAAACAAGCGAAGCGCCGAAAAACAGCCTTGTCCAGAGCGGGAGCGGGTCCGCCAGCGCGACGGCGCAGAAAAACACCGCGGCAAGGTGCCCGAAGGCCATCTTGCCCGCGTACGCCTTGCCGAACGCGCATCCGGCGCTGATGTAATACACGAACGCGCACGCGCACGCGGCCGTAATCTGGTAGGCGTACGAGAGGATGACGGGGTTCGGGGCGTTTTCGCGGTAGATGGCGATCAGCCACAGGCAGAAAAAGAGCGCCGGGAACACGGAAAGATAGGAAAGCCCACCGCCAAAGCGGCCGGTGAAAGCGGCGCGCGCGAGCAGGATCAGCGAAAAGCCGGAGATGGCCGCCAGCGCGGCAAACACCAGATCGAATATGCCGGCGCTCCCGCCTGATACCGCCTCGTAGAGATAGAGGGCGGTGCCGATGAGAAACGCCAGTCCCGCAAGGCACCCGGCGAGGAGCGCGGCGCCCCCCGACCGGTACGCGCGCTCGTAAAGCGGCGCGGACTGATACCGCGCCCGCACGGCAAGCCCCGTGATGGCCGCGAAAATGAGCGCGGCGGCGGTCAGGGCCACGAGCGCGACGGTCACCGGAGCGCCCGGGATGGCAAAACCGGAAGGCTCAAACGCCGTCTTCAGTTCCACGCGGCGAAGAAAAAAGCCGCCCGCTCCCAAAACGAGCGCGGCAAACGGCAAAACCCCTGCAGTTTTTCGCATAATTATCTTCCCGTTCCAATAGAATGAAAGAGAAGCGGCCAGTCCCATAAAACCCGCCCCGGCACGCAACGCCTAAACGATTGTACCCCAGAATTGGCATCTCGTCAATGTTGCTTTGGAGGAACATAATGAAGAGAATACTGATTATCTCGCTCCTCATCACGCTGCTTGCGCTGGGGTTTTCCATCCTCATCGCTTTAGCCATGCCCCTTCCGAGCGCGCGTATGCGCGGACAGGCCCCCTCTTCCCCGTCGCCGTCCGACACGGCCTCGCCCTCGCCCTCCGCCGCCGTGCCGACAGGCCGGTTTTTAGACGACACGATCGCCGTGACCGTCGCCTTCCCCGACGAGGTCAGGACGCTCCCGCTCGGGGAATACCTCGTCGGCGTCGTCGGCGGCGAGATGCCGGCGTCGTTTGAGATGGAAGCGCTCAAGGCGCAGGCCGTCGCCGCGCGGACGTACACCCTTACCCGCATCCTCGCCTCCAACAAGCCGGAGCACCCGGACGCCGACGTATGCACCGACCACACGCACTGCCAGGCGTACCTCACCGCGGAAGAGCTCACCGAGCGGTGGGGCGAGGACTTTAATGCCTACTACCAGAAAATCATCGACGCGGTCCGCTATACCGACGGCGTCTGCCTCCTGTACGGCGGCGCGCCGATTGAAGCGGTGTTCCACTCCTCCTCCGCCGGCAAAACGGCCTCCAGCGCCGAAGTCTGGGGCAAGCCGCTGCCGTACCTTGTGAGCGTGGAGAGCTTCGAGACGGCCGACGACGTGCCCAATTATTTATCGTCCGTCACCGTCTCGCACGCCGATTTCAAGAGCACCATCCTGCGCGCCTATCCCAACGCCGCCCTCGGGGACAATCCCGAGGAGTGGATCGGCGCGAAGACGCTCTCGCCCAGCGGGCGCATCGACACCGTCATCATCGGCGGCATCGGCATTCCGGGCACGGAGCTGCGCACGCTGTTCGGCCTGCGCTCCACCGCCATTGAAATCGAGCTGACCGAGACCGACGTCGTCTTTTTCACGACGGGGTACGGACACGGCGTGGGCCTGAGCCAGTACGGCGCCAACGCCATGGCCCGCGCGGGAAGCGGGTATGAGGACATCCTCATGTGGTATTACCAGGGCGCGTCGCTTGGCAGCGTGAAGGAGGTTTTCGCCGGGCAGGACGGGTAAAACGCCGCGCGCTGTTGTCAATCCTCCGCGCTTGATGTAAAATAAAAGGAATTCATGAACGAAAAGCGGAGGAACTGTTATGGACATAGCGCAGGAAGCGCTCAAACGGCATTACGAGTGGGCGGGGAAGCTCTCCGTCGTCCCGAAAATGACCGTTTCCAATAAGCATGAGCTGTCCATCGCCTACACGCCCGGCGTGGCGCAGCCGTGCCTTGAGATACAGAAAGACATCTCGAAGTCGTATGAGCTCACAGGGCGGCACAACCTCGTCGCCGTCGTTACGGACGGCACCGCCGTTTTAGGCCTTGGCGACATCGGCCCTGAGGCGGGCATGCCCGTTATGGAGGGCAAGTGCGTGCTGTTTAAGGCCTTCGGCGGGGTGGACGCCGTGCCCCTGTGCATCCGCTCGAAGGACGTGGACGAAATCGTGCGCACCATCGAGCTGCTCTCCGGCAGCTTCGGCGGCATCAATCTGGAGGACATCTCCGCGCCGCGCTGCTTTGAAATCGAGCGGCGGCTCAAGGAAGTGTGCGACATCCCCGTCTTCCACGACGACCAGCACGGGACGGCCGTCGTCGTCCTCGCGGCGCTCCTCAACGCCCTGCGCCTGACCGGGCGGAAGCTCGAGAGCGTCCGCGTCGTCACGTCCGGCGCCGGCGCGGCGGGGATTGCCATCGTCCGGCTGCTGCTCTCGCTGGGCCTGAAAGACGTGATTTTGTGCGACCGCGCGGGCGCCATCTACAAGGGCCGGCCGGACCTGAGCGGCGCCAAAGCGGAAATCGCGGAAATCACAAACCCCGAGCGCCGCTCCGGCTCCCTCGCCGACGTCATTTGCGGCGCGGACGTGTTCATCGGCGTCTCCGGCCCCGGCATGGTCACAAAGGAGATGGTGCGCTCGATGGCGAAAGACCCCATCCTGTTCCCGCTGGCCAATCCCGTTCCCGAAATCATGCCGGACGAGGCCAGGGCGGCCGGCGCCGCCATCGTGGGCACCGGGCGCAGCGACTTCCCGAACCAGATCAACAACGTCCTCGCCTTCCCCGGCATCTTCCGCGGCGCGCTCGACGTGCGCGCGCGCGACATCAACGACGAGATGAAAATCGCCGCCGCGCATGCTCTGGCCGCGCTCGTGGGGGACGAGCTCTCGCCCGACCACATCATTCCCGAAGCCTTTGACCCGCGCGTCGGCCCCGCCGTGGCCGCCGCCGTCGCCGAAGCGGCGCGGCGCACCGGCGTGGCGAGGATTTAGCGGCGCACGGCGCGCCGGAGTAGCGAGGAGAGCGGAGTGGTACGGCATTCCGGCGCGATGTGAATATGTGGAGACAGTACGGCGCACAGGCGCGGCAAGATATGTGGATGCGGTACGGCGCGGCGGCGTGGACGCATCAACGCGCGGCGTGTGGCGTGAGATAACGCACATCAGGCGGCATAGCGCGGATTTGTAAATCAGTGAGGCAGGCGGCATGGCTTAAGGCTATGCCGCCTTTTATTCCCACTTTCCGGTTTATTAAAAGCTAAAAGACATGAGCCAAACCATGCAAAGACTTGCTTTTATGCGGGCGGAAACCATATTGAATATCTGTTCAACCTATGAGGCACGCTTTCTTTCCGGCCGCGCGGGGAGGCATCTTTGCGGTGTGGTGAGTCTAAGCGCGGCAGTATCCATGGGTGCGGGGGAGGCATACCGGCGGTAGCCACATGAGTCTCTGTGAGAAGCACCTCAGTGGCGCGGCTTCTGTTCCCGCGCGGGGCACCCTCTGGCGCACGGCGGCTTGAGTCCCCGCGCCACAGCACAACTTGCCGCCCACATCATGCGAAAACAAGCGCCTGCGCCGTACTGGCGCGGGCGCTTGCCTCTTGTGCGCGCCACAACTCCCACTTTTAGAGAGGTCTGTGTGCGCCGGATGCCGCCGCAGGCGCTTGCCGCTTGCGCGCATTTACTCCCGCTCTTGCAGGGTAGGCTGTGCGCCAAGAGCAGTACGGGCGCTTTTTGCCATTATACCGCCCTGCCCCTCCTCGCGCTTTGCGCGGTTACTGTTGCCCCAGATTCACGCTTCGGAAGTGCCGGCGCGTGATGTCCACGGCGACGCCGCCGAGGAGCAGCAGCGCGATGAGGTTCGGGACGGCCATCAGGCCGTTGAGCGTGTCCCCGACGGACCAGATCATCTCCAGATCCGTCGTCGCCCCGAGGATGGTGACGAGGACGTACACCGCCTGATAGAGCCTTATGCTCCGCGTCCCGAAGATGTACTCAAAGCAGCGCATCCCGTAAAGCGCCCAGCCGAGCACCGTCGCGAGGGCGAAAAGCGTCATGCTCGCGCACAGGAAAACGCTCGCCGCGTCCGCGCCGAGGACGGTGGCGAAGGCGGCGATGTTGAGGTCGACCGTCCCCGTCGTGCCGTAGGGGAGGCTCACGCCGCTGACTAAAAGCGTGAGCGCCGTGAGGGTGCACATCACGACGGTGTCGATAAACACCTCGCACAGCCCGTACAGCCCCTGCATCACGGGGCTTGTTTCGCTCGTCCCCGCGTGGGCGATGGGCGCGGAGCCGAGCCCCGCCTCGTTTGTAAACACGCCGCGGCGCACGCCCCATGAAATCGCCTCCCGCGCGCCGACGCCCGCCGCGCCGCCGAGGGCAGAGCGCGGCGAAAAGGCGAGGCGGAAAATCTGCCCGAAGGCCGCGGGGATCTCCCGGGCGTTTGCGACAATGACGGCGAGGGCGGCGAGGATATACAGCGCCGCCGCGAAGGGGACGACGGCCTCCGTCACGCGGCCGATGCGCTTAAAGCCGCCAAAGAGCGTCAGGCCCACGAGAATGGCCGCTAAAAGCCCGATGACAAGGCCGACGAGCGCGTCGAGCCGCTCCATGCCCGGCGCGAAATGAAACAGCGCCGCTTTGATGGAGCTTGTCATGTTCCCCACCTGCACCGCGTTGCCCACGCCGAAGGCCGCGAGCGCCCCGAAAACGCAAAACAGCACGCCGAGCCAGTTGACGCCTTTTCCAATCCCGTTTTTGATATAGTACATCGGCCCGCCGACGTATTCGCCCCTGTCGTTTCGCTCGCGGTAGCGGATGGCCAGCACGATTTCCGTGTATTTCGTCACCATGCCGATGATGCCGGACACCCACATCCAGAAAATCGCGCCCGGCCCGCCGAGGGTAATGGCCGTCGTGACGCCGGCGATGTTGCCCGTCCCCGCCGTGGCCGCAAGCGCCGTCGTGAGCGCCTGAAACGGCGTGACGGAGCCTTTGTCCGCCTTCTGCTTCCTGAAGATGTGGCCCAAAGTATTCCGCATCATGTAGCCAAACCGCCGGATTTGCAGGAAGCCCATGCGGCAGCTTAAATACAGGCCCGTCCCCAGCAGGAGGACGAGCATGGGCGCGCCCCAGACGACGCCGCTGATCGCGGCGTTGATTTCCGAAAGAAACTGCATGACTCTTTCCCACCCAAAGCATGGTCTTGTCTATAGCTTATTCCAAAGGCAGGAAATTAATCCGTCTTTACCCTTTCGGGCAGTTGAATTGGGCAGTTTATGGTGGTACTATAATAGATACATATCATACCAGAGCGGAATACTCTGGATTCGGAGGAATGGCTATGAAGATTTCACGCTTTGAGGACTTCGTCACGGTGGCGCGAGGGATGACAGCGCCGGCAAAAGTGGCCGTAGTTGAAGCGTGCGACGAGAATACACTTCAGTCCGTCGTCCATGCCGCACGGGAGGGGATCATCTCCCCCATCCTGATCGGCGACGCGGCGGAAATTGCCTACACTCTGCCTACTCTTGGCGCTTCGGCGGATGATTTTGAAATCATCCCGTCCTCCGACGCCGACGCGTCGCTCAACATCGCCGCCGCGCTCGTGCGGGAAGGCAAGGCCAACGCCCTCATGAAGGGGCTGATTGACACCGCCCGCTTCATGAAGATGGTCCTGAACAAGGAAAACAACCTCCTTCAGGGTCAGATCCTCTCGCTCATCGGCTTTTACGAGACGCCGCGCTACCACAAGCTGTTTGCCGTAACGGACTTTGGCCTGAATACATACCCCGACCTGCAGACGAAAAAGGCCATCGTGGAAAACGCCGTGGGCCTTCTGCGGAAGCTCGGCGTGGCGCTCCCGAAAGTGGCCGCCCTGTCGGCGACGGAAAAAGTCAACCAGAAAATGCCCGACTCCGTCGCCGCGCACGCCCTCAAGGAGATGAACGCGCGCGGCGAGATTACGGGCTGCATTATCGAAGGCCCGATTTCATTCGACCTTGCCACAAGCGCCGAGGCGGCGAAGATAAAGCGGTACTCCAGCCCCGTCGCCGGGGACGCGGATTTGCTCCTTGTCCCCGACTTTGTCTGCGGCAACATGCTCGTCAAGTGCCTGACGGGCTTCGGCGGCGCGAGGACGGCCGGAACGGTGCTCGGCGCGCGCGTGCCTATCATTCTCACGTCCCGTTCCTCCGAGGCGGACGACAAGTACTACTCCATCGCTCTGGCCGCCTGCGCGGCGGCCGGGCGCTGACGGAAGGAGGCGCGCGTCATGGACAGGCCGTATCGGATTTTAGCCGTCAATCCCGGCTCGACGTCGACGAAAATCGCGATTTTTGAGGACGACCGCGAGGTCTTTGGCGAGACGATCCGCCACTCGGTGGAGGAGCTGTCCGCCTTCCCCACGATTCAGGACCAGCTCGACTTCCGGCGCGAAACCGTTGAAAAGGCGCTTGCCGAGCACGGCATCCGGCTCGAGGACATCGACGTGTACGTCGGGCGCGGCGGCGGCCTTCTGCCGCTTGAAGGCGGCGTGTACGAGGTGACGGATTTCCTCGCCGAGCACGCCTCCCGCGGAATGTCGGGCCAGCACCCGGCGCAGCTGGCCTCGCAGATCTGCCTGAAGTTTGCCCGGCGCTTCGGCAAGCGCGCGTTCGTGGTCAATCCCCCGGACGTCGACGAGTTCGACGACGTCGCACGCATCACGGGCATAAGGGGCATCTACCGCGAAAGCCACGTCCACGCGCTCAACCAGAAGGAAGTGGCGCTGCGTTTCTGCAAGGAGCGCGGACTGAGCTACAAAGACGTCAATCTCGTCGTCTGCCACCTCGGCGGCGGCATCTCCATCACGGCGCACCGCCGCGGCCGCATGATTGACTCCAACGACATCATCAAGGGCAGCGGCCCGATGACGCCGACGCGCGCCGGCGACATCGCGTACATGTCCCTGATTGAACTTGCCTTCAGCGGGAAGTATTCGAAAAAAGAGCTGCAGGATAAGCTCAACAAAAAAGGCGGCCTGACCGACCACTTCGGGACGGACGACATCCGCGTCGTCAACAAACGCATGCAGGACGGCGACCAGTACGCCGCTCTCGTCTACCGTGCGCTTGCCTACCAGATCGCAAAGTATATCGGCGCGATGGCCGTGGCCCTCAAGGGGGACGTCCGCGCCATCCTCCTCACGGGCGGCCTTGCCAAGGAGCAGGGCCTGATGGACATCGTCCGCGGCTACGTCGGGTGGATTGCCGAAGTCGTCCTCATGCCCGGCGAATTCGAGCTGGAGGCGCTCGCCGCCGGCGCCCTGCGCGTCATGCGCGGCGAGGAAGAGGCGAAAATTTATACGGGAAAGCCCGTCTGGCAGCCGCCGGAACCGCACGAATAAGGGAAAGCCTCCCACGCGCCGATGCGCGTTGAGCCGCCTTCATCGCTGATTACACGCACAAAAGCCGCCCCTTCCTTGTAAGGTACGGGGCGGCTTTTTTCAGTTGCTGCGGCGGGAATAGCCTCACGCTTTAATCACGAAGTCTCCAAAAAGATGTCGCGGCGGTAAAGCCCGGGAACGCGGCGCAAAAAACGACTTTCGCGCGCAGTCAGACTTATTCAAATCAGCCGCCGGAGGCGGCAAAGAGCCCTTAAACCAAAAAGCCGCCGCATCCGGCGGCTGTGAACAATAAAACGCAAAAACAGCAGCCTGTGGGCTGCTGTTTTTATCCTTTTTCAAAGTGGCGCGAGAACGAGACGCCGTTTTTCTGCATGACGACGTCAAGCCGCGTCCTGTCCCCCCGGATCAGCGACTGGGTAAACTCGAAAATCTCGCCGAAATCGGACTTCGTCCGCCGCTCGTGGTAAAACCCGGGGCTGCCCGGCTCGCACCCGAGGAGCCGCGCCTCCCGCTCGCCGAGGATAACGGCCCTGTACGAGTCCTCGGCCGACGCCGGGACAATGCCGACTTCGTAGAGAAGCGAGTACATCGAGTGCGTCTCCAGAATTTCGCGCGTGAGGTTCGGGTAGACGTAGCGCGGGTAGTAGGATGTTTCAAGGAGAAGCGGCTGACCGTCCAGGCGGCGGATGCGCACGAAGCGGAAGACGGGGATGTCGCCCGACTGAAGCGAGAGCATGCGCTGAAGCTGTTCGTCCGGGCGGATGGTTTCAAACTCAAGGATCGTGGAGGACGGCTTGTGCCCCAGCGCCATCACTTCGCTTGTAAAGGAATAGACGTTATCGTTCCGGCGGCGCATCGCCGGTTCGGCGATAAACGTCCCGCGCCCCTGCTTGCGCACGACAAGCCCCTCCTCCTCGAGGGAGCCGATGGCCTGGCGCACCGTCGAACGGCTGATTCCTAAGCTTTCGCACATCGCCGATTCCGACGGAAGCATATCGCCCGCGGAGAGAATGCCGGCCGAAACGTATTTCTTGATGATGTCGACAAGCTGGTCGTACAGCGGGCGGTCGCTGTTCGGCTGCAGTTTGGCGCTGAGAATCGGATGTGGGTTCATTGCACCTTCCTCCAAAACGGCTAAGTTATACAATAGAATAGCATGCCATCGTGATAATTGCAACGCCGATTTTCCGTATTATGGCAGGAAAATACGCAGGTAGGCGCCCACGATGGCCTCGCCGTAGAGCATGGAAATCACCATGCCCGCCGCGAGAAACGGCCCGAATGGGATGGGCGTGCCGCGCCGGAGCCGTTTGATGAGAAAAACCGGCACCATCACCAGCACGCCGAGGATAGAGGCGGCCGCCAGAGTCAGCAGCATGTTCTTCCACCCGAGCAGCAGGCCGCACGCGGCCATGAGCTTGATGTCTCCCCCGCCGACGCCGCCGCGGCTGATGATCGCGAGCACAAGCAGGATGCCCGACGCCGTGAAAAACCCGACGACGTTTTGCAGGAGGACGCCGTATCCCTCAAACGCGGCGTAGACGTTCCACAGCACCGCCACAATCAGGATGAAGATGGTCACGCCGTTTGGAATCTCCTGCGTGTCGATGTCGATAAACGACGCGACGAGCAGGGCCGTCACGAGCGCGAGGGCGGGCACGAGAAACGCCGTCAGGCCCACGGCGCGCACGCACAGGTACCAGAGCGCGCCGTTGAGGAGCTCCACGACGGGGTAGCGCGCCGAGATTCTGCCCCCGCAGCCGCGGCATCTCCCCCGCAGGAAAAGCCACGACAAAACCGGTATCAGCTCAAGGGGGCCGAGCCGCTTCCCGCAGTGCACGCAGTGGGACGGCGTGACAACCCACTCTTCGCCGCGCGGGATGCGGTAGATGAGGACGTTGGCAAAGCTGCCTATGAAAAGCCCGACAATCGGGATGATAATACGGAGGGTCTCGATAGTCCTTACCTCCCTCTATGGAAAGCAGGCTTGCCATGAGCGGCAAGCCTGCTTTTTTGTGTGTGCTTAAGCCTTAATGCCCCATGGTGGTGTCAAATGAGACGCGCACCTGCTGATTTACGTAATCCGGATGGTGCGCCAAAAGCCCGTCATGCCCTTCCCATGTGAACGTCATCGTATCAAAGCGGAGCATCGTCGCCTTCAGGTTCGCCGCCGGCTTGTTAAACTCCACGAGGTATTTGATCCGGTACTCACCGGGTTCG
>JAAYMC010000073.1 GCA_012521555.1 Clostridiales bacterium | reverse complement strand
TCCGCAAAAAGCCGGCCGTCCCGCGCCCGGAGGAGACGGGATGGGAGCTTTCTGACCTTGAGCGATACTATCAGAAACTTTGCCTTTATTATTCGTTTTCGAAAAATTTTGGCGCGCAGTTTGACCCGATTTGGGTCTACAAAGAGCGGGACGACACGTCCGAGCGCCTCAACAGGCTTTTACTGCGCCTTGAAAAATCGGGGAAAACCGCTAGATTTCTATCAACATAACAGGCGGGCGCGCGCACATACTAACGATGCTTTGAGAAACCGTGGATGCACGGCTCAAAGCAAATGCCGGAGTTTGGTTTTGCCAAACTTGAGGAGGCATAAAAATGGCAAGTCGGGGCATGATGTCCGAAAAGCTCAAGATGGAGATCGCCAAGGAGCTGGGCGTCTACGACACCGTTAGAACCGCCGGCTGGGGCGACGTCACATCGCGAGATTGCGGCAACATGGTGCGCAAAGCCATTGAAATAGCCGAGCGCAGTATCCCGAAACAGTAGCGCGGCAGCTATGGCGCCGCCCTACCGCAGGGAGGGGGAGCTTTGAGCTCCCCCTTCTTTATGATTGACAGGGCTGGAAATGCGTGTCATAATGAAAACAGAACAATTGCATAAGGGGTGCTGAGTAGTCTCGGCTGAGAGTCGGCGGATTGACGCCGTAAACCCTCTGACCTGATCTGGATAATGCCAGCGTAGGGAATGAAATGCCGCACTCTGGGGCATTTCAGAGTGCATTTTTTTACCCAAAAGCGCAGCGCATCCGGACGAGGACCCTTATGCCGTTCAAATCTTGAATGGATAAGGAGAGACGCCATGAAAACCAACACGACGCGCAATCTTGTAGAGTGTGCCATGATGATCGCTCTGGCCACGGTCCTCAGCTTCGTCAAGCTTTTCAGGATGCCTCAGGGCGGCTCCGTCACGGCGGCGAGCATGGTCCCGCTCGTGCTCATTTCGTACCGCCACGGGGTGAAATGGGGGCTTGCGACGGGCTTTGTCCACAGCCTGCTGCAGATGGCCCTTGGATTCTACCCGCCTCCGGCGGGGACGTTCCCGGCCTACATCGGCGTGATTCTTTTCGACTATGTGCTCGCGTTTACCGTACTCGGCGCGGCCGCCTTCTTCGGGAAGGGGATCAAAAACCGCGCCGCCTCCGGCGCCGTGGGCGCGGCCGTCGCCGTCTTCCTGCGCTTTATCTGCAGCTTCCTGTCGGGCATTTTAATCTGGGAGTCGTACGCGCCGGAGAACGTGCCCGTCTGGTACTACTCCCTTACCTACAACGGCGGCTACATGCTCCCGGAACTGGTGATTACGGCGGCCGTCACGGCGGCGCTGCTGCCGGTTCTCGACCGGCTTTTGCAAAAGCCAAAACGGGCGTAAAATCGATTCACACGCGAAAAAGGCGGCGCGATTGAGCGCCGCCTTTCGATTTGATACGCCCGCGCGCAAAAGCCATGCCGGCGGGGAAAAACACAACAGGCGGCGCGTTTTTTGCGCCGCCTTTTCGTTTCCCAAAGACGCGCCCGCGCGGTTTTTCATAAGGCGCGCCGAAGTGGAAGATAATACACGAGGGCGGCGCGTTTGCGCCGCCCTGATAGTCTTTTGCATTGACTGCAATTATCCAAAAGCCGCTTTCGCGCGCCGCTTCGCCTATCCGCCGGCGCGCCGCAAAAAGTGCGCGCGTTTCCGCCTGCCGCGCTGTATTGCAGCGGCGCTTTACGCCGGCGGCGCGCCCTTTTTAGCTGCCGCTTTCCAGGTCGAACCGCTCGCCGCGGCGCGTGATGCGCCGCACGCGGCCGCGCCAGGCCGCCGCGGCGGGGTCGTTTTCAATCCGGTCGAAGATGGCGTAGTCGTCCCAGAAGTGCATGGGGAAGACGTTTTCCGCCTCCGCCGCCTCCATGAAGGCGGTAAGTCCCCAGAGCGCCTGCTTTTCAAGGCGCGGGTCGACGGGGACGAACGCCGCGTCAAAGCGCTCGCCGCGGATTTTCGCCATCTCCGCCGCGTAGCCGCGCTGCTGCGCTAAGTTGTCCTCGTCCGGCTCGCCCTCCCAGTGCCACCAGTTGAGGTCGCCGGCGTGGTAAAGGCGAAGGTCCCCCATCTCCACGATAAACGCCACGCCCTCGTCGGTCGATTTGAGCGTGCGCACCGTCATGTCCCCGAGATTGTACGTCTCGTGGGGATGCGCGCGCGTGATGGGCGCGTTTTTCGGCAGTTTCCGGATGTCGTGCGAAAGGACGTACCGGATGTTCGGGTGCGCGTCCTCCCACTTGAGAATCTCGCGGGCAAAGTGGTCCGGGTGGGCGTGGGAGGCGAAGACGGTGACGGTCTCGTACTTTTTCAGGGCGTCCGGGTCCACGACGCCGCCGTCCAGCCCAAACCGGGGCGCTTCGGGCGTGGTTTTAAAGTAGTCGAACACGAGAAAACGGCCGCCCGCTTCCGCGGCAAAGCCGCTGTGGCCGAGGTACCAGACTGTAAAGCGCATGCTTGTCCTCCTTGAAGTGTGAATGAATATGGTTCTCTCTTGCATCGCGCCTTGCGGCACGGTAAATTATGTATAGAGAGAAATGCGAAAGGAGCCGCGATATGAACGAGGTCTTGTCCGCCATTTTAAGCCGCCGCAGCATCCGCCGGTACGAAAGCCGCCAGCTTGAGGAGAGCGCCCTTGCCGCCATCCTCGAGGCGGGGCTTTACGCGCCGTCGGCCCACAACCAGCAGCCGTGGCATTTCACCGTCGTCCAGAACAAGGAGCTGCTCGACCGCATCAATCGCGAGACGAGCGCCGAGATGGCCAAATCCGATAACGAATGGGTGCGCAAGATGGGCAGCGACCCGAACTTTCGCGTCACGTACGACGCGCCGACGGTCATCGTCGTCTCCGGGCGGAAGAGCGCCTTCGCGTACCCCGTGGACTGCTCCGCGGCGATGCAGAACATGCTCCTCGCCGCACACAGCCTCGGCATTGGCTCGGTGTGGCTCGGGCTGCTGCGCTTCTGGCTGACCAAGCCCGAGGCGGCGCTTCTCCGGATCCCCGACG
>JAAYMC010000072.1 GCA_012521555.1 Clostridiales bacterium | reverse complement strand
GGCTGTGGTCGTAGGCAATCTTCCCCCGGTCGCCGCGGTACGCCGTCGTAGACGTCTCGCCGAGCGCGAGATTGCTCTTTGCGTTCCACGCGGCTTTCTCCGCGTCCGTGACCGTCCGGTGCATTGAATCCTCATTCAAATCCGCCAGCGCGGACGGGATGGGCGTCTCCGCCGGCAGCGCGCCCACGTCGTGCGCCGTGAGCGTGATATCTTCGGAAAGCGGCTTCCCGCAGACCGTGCGCTCTGCCGGCACGAACCCGCTTGTGTCGATGTGGTCGATCGCCCGCTCCATCTCGGGCAGGAGCGTGCCGTTTAAGTACGCCTTTATCGCGTTGCCCGCCATGTCAAAGCGCGCCTTGAGCTGGGCGGGCGTGAGCCCCTGATGGTCGTTCGGCTCGTCGTCGAGCTTTGATATGATGTTCAAATCCTCCTGCAAAGGCGTAAAGATACCGCATCACCTCCTCAACGAATCGCGCCCGTAAAGCGCACCTTGATGTCCGCGCCGAGTATCGTCGCGGTGGACCAGTTCGTCTCCGACCTGAAAATCAGCCGGTAAAACGCAAACTTCTTCGCCCTCAGTTTAAGCCTCCTGATGCGCGGCAGCCGGCTCGTCCCGAAGCTAAAGTGCGCAAAGCTCATCGCCTTAAACGTCATGAGCCCCGACGAAACCGGCTGCTCCGGCGTCTCCTGCTCCTGACCGAGCAGCACCTCGCCGCAGTCCCCGCGCACATCGGAGCGGACGGACACCAGGACATGCGCGCCCTGCTCCGGCTTCATCGTCACATAGATGTCGGACGAGACCTTCCCGCCGGAGGAAAGGCCGAAATCCATCGCGCCGCTCTCCCAGTACGCCGCGATCGGCGCGCCGTCGTCGCTCGTGTACGCGCGGGAGACGTGCCGGATCGTCCCCTCCTCCGTCCCGATATACAGTTCGTCGCGGTAGACGATCATGCACGTCGCGGGAAAGTTCCGGTACGTATACCACGCCCCGTTTTCCATGTTCTGCACAACGGCGACGCCCCCCTGCACGACGTAGTAGCAGTGCTCGATTTTGTCGTAAAACGTCATCGCCTGAGTTAAGTCCATCGTCCGGAGCGTCTGCTCCACCTTGTGGGAGACGCGCCGGGCGCTGCGCTGGTCGAGAATCATGATGTTCCCCGAGCCGGACGCGGCCACCCACTCGTAAATCCCGCCCGCGTCGAGGGTGCGCGGGTGGTTGACCACGAGGCACGCCTGCCCGTGCGCGGCCGAACCGATGTCGCGGTTGACGGTGCGGACATAAAACCCCGCCGTCACCGTCCCGTCCGGGAGCGTGACCGTGTCGTAGGCGATGGAGTAGGCCGAATCGGGCTTGAACGCGAGGAGCCTGTCGTGGTGGCGGATCATCGCCGTGATGGGCTCGTTCGCGCCGCCGACGGCCACTTCGTTGAGGTCCGGGAAATACTCCGCCGTCGGCATCCCGTCGTAGTCGAGGTCGGAATAGATGGCCTTGTTCGCGCCGTCGCCGTAGAGGAAGACGCGGCTGTCCGTCGCGCCGCTAAACGTCTCGGCATAGCGCATTTTCACAACCTGCGCGCGCAGGGCGTTGGGCATCGTGTACCCGATTTCCACCGTGTTCGTCCCCGCCGCGGGCGCCGCCGCGAGCGTCACCGTCCCGCCCGCGGCATCGTAGGACGCGACGGCAAGCTCCTCCCCGCCCACGACGCGGGCGTAGTCGACGCTGAGAAACCCTTTTTCCGGCAGGGTAAACGTCTTTGCCGTCCCGTCGGGCGAAAAGCGCACGCGCCGCTGCCCCGTCAGGCGGTTGACGCGCTCGAGCGTCTCGCCGCCGCCGTGCCCACGTCCGGCGCGACGCCCGTGCAGGGGATATGGAGCGGCCGCGTGGCGGGGCGGGAGTATATCGTGGCCGCGTGCAGCGGGCATTTGTGGTCCCTGACGGAGCAGGACGGC
>JAAYMC010000071.1 GCA_012521555.1 Clostridiales bacterium | reverse complement strand
TGCCGGGGACGTGGGGGCTGTCGAGCGAGACGCCCGCCACACACGCGTTGAGCAGGATATACATCACGCTGAAAATCAGCCGTCCCTGCTTGGCGAACACGCCCGCGACGAGGGCGGCAAGGCCGTAGGCCATGCAGAAGATGGGCGGGTGCGACGCCGCCGCGTCCATCGCCAGGCCGACGGCGACGCCCGTGGCGCACCCCATGCTCACGCCGCCTTTGTACCCCGCCAGCAGCACGACGAGCACGGCCAGCGCCCGCCCGACGGAGATAATCCCCGCGATGTGGTACTGCGCGAGGGAGATGAGCATCGTGGCGATGAGGATAAGGACGCTCACCGTGTGGATGATTTCCGCCGAGTGCTCAAGGTTAAACCGCCCGGACCACGGCGAGAGCGCGATTTTGTAAAAATACGCGCACCCGCCGGTGAGCACGACGTCCGCGGAGAAGCACACGGCGGCGGGGATTGTCCACCCCGCGTCGAACGCCGCGACGCTCCCGAGGCACGCCGCCACGAAGGACGTAAACACCGGCATGAACCAGCGCTTTGAGAAGATTTCCGTCTCGTGGAAAATCAGCGTCGCGGTGCAGACGATGACGCACATCGAGATGTACTTGAGCGCCCAGACAAACGCCGTGGACGTGAGCAGATACCCCGTGAGCGCGCCGGCGAGGGACGCCATCGCCGCCACCGGCGTGCCCGCCGCCGCCGTAAAGCCGACGGCGAAGGGGGACATGTCCGTGAGGATCCGGGAACCCGCCAGGATAAAGGCGATGACAAACCGAACGGCGCCTTCCGCAATCCGCGAGGCGTCCCTCCTCCGCAAGACGCCGACGCCGCCGGTTTCTCCCGCTTTCAGCGAGGCAAGACGCTCTTTCAAACCGCTTTTCATAACCATACCGCCCTCTCCACTGCGTTATTGGCCTTTTCAGGAATATCCGCTACGGAATTGACATATAATGGTAAGTTCCATTCTAGCCGACGCTGTCTAAAAAAGTGGTCTAACACTGTAAGCGGCCTGTGTAACATTGCGTCGGGAAAATCGCGAAAATACGCTTATGGCTCGTCTTCGTTTTCGTATCGCGCGCGCTTATCCAGCTTCAGGCGCGCGCCGGAAATGCCTTTATGGGCGGTATTGATTATGGTATAATTTTGCAAAGCCTGTCCGGCGTAGAGCGCCACTATGAGGGGGGATTTCATGAACGACCTTGCCATAGAGTATTTCCTGTGCGTTGCCAGAAACGGGAGCTTTTCAAAGGCGGCAAGGGAGCTGTTCGTCTCCCAGCCGGCCATCAGCCGGCAGATTTCCTCCCTTGAAAAAGAGCTCGGCTTTACGCTGTTTGACCGGACGAACAAGGAGACGAAGCTCACCGAAATCGGCGAGCTGTTTTACCGCTTTTTCTCAGAGTATAAAGAGGGGTTTTCAAGGACGCTCCAGCAGGCGCGCGAGATTAACTTAAGGCAAAACGGCCGCGTCACGCTCGGGTGCCTGAGCGGGTGGGACCTGTCGGGCTTTCTCCCGAAGCTCATCGCGCGGTTTAAGGAGCGCTACCCGAACATCGCGCTCACCGTCGAAGGGCACGATTTTCAGGACCTGGCGTCGGCGCTCCTGTCGGGCGACCTGGACATCGCCCTGTCGATAGAAAGCAGCCTGCGGCCCGTCCGGGATTTGAGAGTCCAGCCGCTTGTAAAAATCCCCATGCTCATTTTGTACTCCAGCAACCACCCGCTGGCGGAAAAGCCCGGTCTGTCGCCAGAAGATTTCGAGGACGAGGTCTTCCTCGTCCCCACGGACAAGGAGATCTCCGCGGCGATAAATACCGTGCGGGCGAGCCTCGCGCCGTACCGATTCGAGCCGAAAATCCGCGTCGTGCCGAACATCGAGTCCATGCTCAGCGGGGTGCACAACGGTCTGGGCGTCGCCGTCAGCGACGTCTGGTCGCGCGAGCTGTCCAACGAGGATTTCCGGCATATCCCGCTCAGCTCCGCGCACACCGTGTGCCTGGCGTGGTACGAAAAGAACAAAAACCCCGCCATCCCCGCCGTCGTCAACGACATCACCATGCTCTTTTCGCAGGAGGACAAGCCGGACGCCGTTTAAGGCGCGCGCAAAAACGAATCAATAAAAACGGCGATGCTGCTATAAGGGTTTTGTTATAGCAACATCGCCAAATTTGTATAGCCCACAGCCTCAGATTTTGTATTATTATAAGAATCGGAAGGCGCGCGGGGCCTTCAGGGCACGCGCCAAAAGACTAATGAGAAAGGAGCGTGCCTGCCGGCCGGAGATGCAGCCTGGCGGCGGCAGGCGTGGGGAAATGAAGAAGAAGGTATGGCAGGACGAAAAAGGCGCGACGCACATCGACTGGGAGCTTGAGGACGTCACGCCGCGCATGCTCAACTGGTTCTGGTGCAACCTTGAAAAGTGCGACATCCTCTGGCACCCTAACCAGCACAACAACTTCGAGTGGTTCGTGAGCATTCAGGAGCTCGGGTCGCCGCTTAAGTCCATCCACATCGCGCCCCAGACGTGGGGGGACGGGAAGGCCATCCGCCCGTATATCCGCATGGAGCCGCTGGAGGACGTGCCGCCGGAGATTAAGGCCTACATCAAGTACGACCACGTCGTCGTCGTCGGCGCCATCAGCATCCTCGGGGACAACGTCAGGCCCGACGACCCGGTTTTGGGATACCGCGTCCACCAGTGGCAAAAGAGCGACGGCGGCGTTATCGGGATGTCCACGGCCATCGGGGCGCGGAAAAACGACGCGGACGACGGGCTTGTCTGGGCGGACCACGCCGCCGAGGAAGTCGCAAACTGGGAGGTCTTCCTGCCGACTCTGTACCGCCTGTATAAGGTCATCGAGCGCAGGGATATCTGCCCGTACTACTCCTTCCGCGTCATCGGAACGGGCGAAAACGCCGTCTACGCCGAGCTTTGACAAAGGCGTCACAATACAAAACGGGAGGTTGTCATCATGAGCTGTCCGGTTGAGGTGCATCCGCACCACGTCGGGATTTTCACGTCCGACATCGAGCGCGCCATCAAGTGGTGGGAGGAGATGCTGGGGTTTAAGAAGACGTTTGAGGGCGAGTTCTTCCTTCCCGATTACGGCCACGCGCGCATGGCGTGGGTGAAAAAGGACTCCTTTTATATCGAGCTGTACGATTTCCCGAATCTCAGGCAGGACAAGGACAAGTACTGGAAAACGCTCGGGACAAAGCACGTGAGCCTCTACGTGAAGGACGAGGACTTCGAGCCGCTCAAGGAGTACTTAAAGAGCAAGGGCGTGCCCATCACCGTCGAGGCCACCCATCCCCCGTATAAATCGGGCAGGCCCACCGAGTGCAAGGTCATGTTCTTTGACGACCCGGACGGGACGACAATCGAGGTCCAGCAGGAGTGCTGGCCCGGCGAATACTGATGCGGCGAGAGCGCCGGAAAAACGAAGAAGGGGGAGCAATATGAAAATCATTGCCATATCGGGCGGGACGAAAGACGGCAGCAACGACGCGATGGCCCGCGAGGCCCTGATGGGCGCGAAGGAGGAAGGGGCGGAAGTCGAGTTTATCCGCCTGCACGACCTCGACCTCAAGCCCTGCACGGGGTGCGTCGCGTGCGTCATCAGCCTTGTAAACGGCGGCAACGGCGACTGCGTCATCAAGGACGACTTAAAGTGGCTGGACGACAAGCTCCTGGACGCGGACGGCGTTA
>JAAYMC010000070.1 GCA_012521555.1 Clostridiales bacterium | reverse complement strand
TCTGCCCAGCTCCTCGCCCGTCTCCGAGCCGTTGAGCGCCGCGCCCATGGCCTCGGCGATGACGCGCATTTTCTCCGGCACGGCGGGGGCAACGAGGCGCATCGCGGCCGGCAGGGCGATGGCACAGTTGTAGCCGTGCGGGGTGTGGTAGCGGCAGGAGAGGGCGTCGGCGATGGCGTGGCCGACGTGGGTGATGGGGTCGTTGAAGGCGAGGCCCGCGAAGGTGGCGGCGAGGGACATCTCCGAGCGCGCTTCGATGTTCGACGGGTCGTTATACGCGGTGACGAGGTTTTTCGCGATCTTGCGGATGGCCGCCTCGCCCACGAGGTCGCTGTGCGGGTTGGGGTTTTTGCCGGTCATGGCCTCCATGGCGTGGGAGAGCGCGTCCATGCCCGTCGTGGCCGTCTGCGAGCGCGGGAGAGTGAGCGTCAGCTCGGGGTCGACGATGGCGCAGGTGGTGTTGACGAACACGCTCCACTTGGCGTTGACGTCCGGGCGCGTGATGACGGCGACCCTCGTCACTTCGCTGCCCGTGCCCGCCGTGGTGGGCACGAGGATGACCGGCGTTTTCGTGTCGATGAAAATCGGGGCGGCGAGGACGTAATCCTTCGCCTGGCCGGGCTTCGTCAGGAGGATGGAGATGGCTTTGGCGGTGTCCATGCTGCTGCCGCCGCCGATGCCGACGATGCAGTCGGCGTTCTCTCTCCGCGCGATGGCGCCGCCTTCGTCGACGACGTCCGTCGTCGGATCTGGGACGACGCCCTTGAACGAGACGACGTCGGCCCCCGCGTCGCGGATGATTTTTATGGCGCGGTCGGCGATGCCGGCCTGCTCCACGCCCGACTCGTATACGCATAAAACCTTTTTGCAGCCGAGCTCGGCGATTTTTTCGCCGAGGGCGGCAATCGCCCCGCGCCCGAAAATGACGGGGCACGGCTGTGAAAACTGGCTGTACATAACAGACCTCCCAGATTCATCCGGTTTGACCGGAAATTCATACAAGCATTATAACGCCATGGGGGGCGCTTTACAATGAAAAATCAGCGCGCATGGGCAAAATAAACATAAATTCGGGTATTAAGACGCGGATAAATGGGAATATTGCACACTTGACATCGCGGCAAAAATACATATAATGGCAATATCATACTCAAAAACCGTTGACTGAGAGCAAGTAGCGTTCATTTGCCCCGTCTCAGAGAGCCGCCGTCTGGTGTGAGTGCGGTACGGGAGATGACGTGAATGGGCTCAGGAGGGCGACCTGAAAGGCTTTGGGCCGAGTAGGGAAGACGGAGAAGGGCGCTCCGTTAACAAATGCCGGCACATGATAGTGTGCGCAGAGTGGGCGTATCGCAAAAAGTACGCCAAGCCGGGTGGTACCGCAGGAGTCTATGCTCTTGTCCCAGCGTTGGGGCAAGAGCTTTTTTTGTTAGCCAAAAGTCCTGACGCGCCCGCACGGGATTCTGCGCGAAAAAAAATTTTGAAAGGAGAAACAGCTATGTCGAAGAAAGTCCCCTACAAAATCGTTTTGAGCGAAGAGGATATCCCGCGGGCGTGGTACAATGTCCGGGCCGATATGAAGACGGACCACCGCCCCATCCTCCACCCCGCGACGCTCAAACCCGTCACGGCGGAAGACCTCGCTCCCGTCTTCTGCG
The DNA here is from genome assembly GCA_012521555.1 of Clostridiales bacterium. GTDB lineage: Bacteria > Bacillota > Clostridia > Oscillospirales > Oscillospiraceae > Sporobacter. Next base: position 26,996 of record JAAYMC010000070.1, on the reverse strand, counting down.
ACGAGCTCGTGAGACAGGAGCTCAACGACACAGACCGCTTCATTGAAATTCCGGACGAAGTGCTCAGCTACTACAGGATGTACCGCCCCTCGCCGCTGTTTCGGGCCTACAACCTCGAAAAAGCGCTGGGCACGCCCGCCCGCATCTACTACAAGTACGAGGGCGGAAACACGTCCGGCAGCCACAAGCTCAACTCGGCGCTGGCGCAGGCGTATTACGCGAAGAAGCAGGGCCTCAAGGGCGTCACCACCGAGACGGGCGCCGGCCAGTGGGGCACGGCGCTGTCCATGGCGTGCGCTTACTTTGGCCTTGAGTGCAAGGTCTATATGGTCAAGGTCTCGGCGCAGCAAAAGCCCTACCGCAAGGCCGTGATGGAGACGTACGGGGCGACGATTATCCCCTCCCCGTCCGACACGACGGAAGTCGGCCGCCGGATGCTCGCCGAAAACCCCGACAGCAACGGCAGCCTCGGCACGGCCATTTCCGAAGCCGTCGAAGTCGCCGTCACGACGGACGGGTACCGCTACGTCCTCGGCAGCGTGCTCAATCAGGTGCTTTTGCACCAGTCGGTCATCGGCCTTGAGGCGAAGGCCGCGCTGGAGAAGATTGACGAGTACCCCGACATCGTCATCGGCTGCGCCGGCGGCGGCTCCAACTTTGGCGGCATCATGTCCGCGTTTATGGCCGACCGCCTTGCCGGAAAGACGGCGCCGCATTTCATCGCCGTCGAGCCCGCCTCCTGCCCGTCCATGACGCGCGGGAAGTTTGCCTACGACTTTTGCGACACGGGCAAGGTCACGCCTCTCGCGAAGATGTATACCCTCGGCTCCGGCTTCATGCCTCCGGCAAACCACGCGGGCGGGCTGCGCTATCACGGCATGAGCCCGATTATCTCCCAGCTGTACCACGACGGGTTTATCGACGAGGCGCGCGCCGTCGAGCAGACGTCGGTGTTCGAGGCGGCGACGTTCTTTGCGAAGGCGGAGGGCATCCTGCCCGCGCCGGAGTCGGCCCACGCCATCCGCGTCGCCATCGACGAGGCGCTGCGCTGCAGGGAGGAGGGGACGGCAAAGACCATCCTCTTCTGCCTGTCCGGAACGGGCTACTTCGATATGTCGGCCTACGCCTCGTATTTGAGCGGCACCATGACGGACACCATCCCCACCGACGAGGAGCTCGAGCGCGGCTTTGCCGGGATTCCCTCCCTGCCGGGCATCCAATAATCGGCGTAGTGTTTTAATGTATAATGCGGGGGCGCTGTAAAGCGCTCCCGCTTTTTTTGGCAAAGGAGGGCGCGTTTTGGCGCGGGGAATGGCGAAAAAGGTCTTGTGCGGCGGGGGAGGGCATGGTAAGATAGAAAGAACGCGAAGGGAGTTGGTGCTGATTGGCATTTCGGCATCTCATCAGCATTGAAGACGTGTCGATGCCCTTGTGGGAGGAGCTTTACGCGCTGTGCGAGGACATCATGGCGCGCCCGAAGGCGTACAGCCTTGCCTGCAGCGGCAAGGTTCTGGCCACGCTGTTTTTTGAGCCGAGCACCCGCACGAATTTCTCCTTTCAGGCGGCGATGATGCGCCTCGGCGGCAGCGTGTTCGGGTTTTCCGAGCCGAGCGCCACGTCCACGGCGAAAGGCGAGACGTTTGCCGACACCGTCCGCATGATGAGCTCGTACGCCGACGCCATCGTCATCCGCAGCCCGTACGAGGGCGCGGCGCTGGCGGCGTCGCTGTATTCCGAAGTCCCCATCATAAACGCCGGCGACGGCGGCCACCTGCACCCGACGCAGACCCTCACGGACCTGACGACCATCCGCCGGAAGCGCGGCGCGATTGAAAAGCTCACCGTCGGGCTCTGCGGGGACCTGCTCTACGGGCGGACGATCCACTCCCTCGTGCTGGCCCTGTCCCGGTTCCCCGAGATCAGCTTCTACCTCATCTCGCCGCGGGAGCTGTCGATCCCCGACTATATGCTTGCGCACCTCAAGCAGCTCAACCAGAAGTACATCGAGACGACGAACCTCGAGTCCGTTCTCCCGCAGCTTGACATTCTCTACATGACCCGCGTGCAGCGCGAGCGGTTTGACGACCCCGCCAAATACGAGCGTCTTAAAAACGTCTTTATCCTCAACCGGCGCAAGCTCATGGCCGCAAAGGAGGACCTGCTCGTCATGCACCCGCTGCCGCGCCTTGAGGAGATCGCCCGGGACGTGGACGACGACCCGCGCGCGGCGTATTTCGAGCAGGCGCGGCTGGGCATGTTTATCCGCATGGCGCTGCTTTACAAGATGACGCACATGCCGCGCATCCCGGCAGAGCCGTTGCGGGACAACACGGAGGGCGTGTGCGTCAACGAGCGGTGCATCACGCGAAGGGAGCCGTACCTGCCGAAGCTGGCAAAACCTGGCGCGCTCGGCCAGTGCGAGTACTGCGACAAAAACCTGTTGACAAGATAGCGAAACAATGCTATTATCTTTAAGCTGTCATACGGCTATGCGGCAGTAAAAAGACGGGGCGATATGCGGGTGTAGTTCAGTGGTAGAATTCCAGCCTTCCAAGCTGGCCGCGTGGGTTCGATTCCCATCACCCGCTCTTTTTTCGATATACGCGCCAATAGCTCAGCTGGATAGAGCAACTGCCTTCTAAGCAGTAGGTCAGGGGTTCGAATCCCTTTTGGCGTGCCAAAAGCCCCGTCAGGGGCAGCATAATGCGTTCCCGGTGGGGAAGACAAGCATATAGAATGTCCCAAATGGTGGGTGTAGCTCAGTCGGTTAGAGCATCGGATTGTGGATCCGGGGGTCGAGGGTTCGAGTCCCTTCATCCACCCTTTTCATTCAGTCCTCCTATACGGAAGGGCTGAATAATAAATGCCTTTTTTACCCGGATAGCCAGAGCGTGCGATATTGGGATGTCGCCAAGCGGTAAGGCACCAGACTTTGACTCTGGCATTCGCAGGTTCGATTCCTGCCATCCCAGCTGGTGTGACCCGTTAGCTCAGCAGGCAGAGCACCTGCCTTTTAAGCAGGGTGTCCGGAGTTCGAATCTCCGACGGGTCATCTGCAAACCCCTGTAACCGTTACGGTTACAGGGGTTTTTGCTATCTGTATTATTGCGCCAGTGTATCTATGCGTGATTTGGTGTCGTAAAACGGTCGTAGTTAGAAAGCTACTAGTTGAAAATTCCTGATACTGGAATATACTTAAACTGTCGAAGACACGCGAAACCAATCACACGAAGGGGGCATAAGGATGGCGCTCATAAACTGCCGGGAATGCGGCAAGGAAATCAGCGATAAATCACAGCAGTGTGTTCATTGCGGATGCCCTACGGCGCCCAGCGACAATATAGACAAAAGATGTATTCGGTGCGGTGCATGGCTTAATAGCTATTATTGTCCAAAGTGCGGCTTTTCTGCTGTTAAGTCAAAGCAGATAAGGAGAAGACTTGCTTGTATCCTTTTACCAATCTCGGCTGTCTTCTTAGTAATCTCAATCGTACTGGTGTGTGTAATGCCAAGGGAACCTGCGGAAGTCGTATATCGGCAGGATAAAATTACGCTTGCCCAGTTTGACGCAATAGAAATGGGCATGACGTATCGGGAAGTCTGCGAAATATTGGGCAGCGGTGGGGAGCTGCTTTCACGAGCTGACTTAGGTATGGGATTTACATATGTAACAGAGCTCTATATGTGGGAGGGCAACTCATTAGGAGGAAACGCTATTGTTACTTTCCAAGGCGGGAGAGCTGTTGCTAAGGCTCAGTTTGGATTGAGGTAATCGCGGAAAAAAAGTCAACAGAAAACCCTGTAACCGTTTCGGTTACAGGGTTTTTGTTTGCCATAAAGAATCCGGACGGTGGAAAAAATGTGTGATTTGTTGCCGAAAGGCCAAAAAATGAGCCTATCAATGCTGCGCCGCCGCTCATCAGTCCTGCCGGCTCACAAAAAGCGCTGCAGCTGCTTGGCGTTGGCTTCCTCCGTCTCAAGGAGCTTTTTCGTGAGGCTCCTCACCGTCTCGTCGCCGCCGCTGTAATTGTTGAGGTGCTTGGCCGTTTTGGTGATGCCGAGTTGGTTGCCCTGAATGGTCATCTCCGCGATTTTGGAGTCGGAGCGGCCTGTCATCATTTTCAGGGACGTCATCATATCGGCTGAGAGCTTTGAAACGGGGCTCACGCCCTTCGGTTTTTCCCGCTTTGACTCAAGGATAGCCCGGGCCTCGTCCCGCAGCTTCGCGTATTCCCGCTGCTGCTGAGTCAGCGTGCTTTTAAGATTTTCGCTTTTTGCGCGGTCTAAGACGGACTGGATGCCCTTGCAGCCCATATCCGTTGTTTTATAAACGTATTGTAAAAGTTCCGTGTCGTGTAACATACTATCACCCTCGCTTCGGATTTAGTATGGCCGACCGCGCCCGCTGTATTCCGCCGGGAACAAAGCGCCCGCTTCAAAACGAAAAAACCTCGCAGCTTTTTTGCCGCGAGGTTTTTTATTGTTAAAAATATTCTTGGCTCAGATATGGCGAGGTCAGGGCATCGTCACACCGATTCGGCGAGGGCTCTGTGCAGCGCCTTAATCATCGCCTCGTTCTCCTCACGGGTGCGCACGGCGACGCGGTAGTACCCCGCCCCGAGGCCGACGTAGTTGCCGCAGTCACGGATGAGCACGCCTTCACGGCGCATCCGCGCGGCAAGGTCCGTCACATGGCTTTTGAAAAAGATATAGTTGGCCTCGCCGTAAGGGGCCGTCATGCCCGCCTCTTTGAGCGCCCCGATGAGATAGGCGCGCTCCTCCCTGATGAGCGCGCGGGCGCGCTGGACGTACTGAGTTTCCTTCAGCGCCGCGATGCCCGCCGCCTGCGCGAGGGACGAGACGGCCCACGGCTGCCCGGCGGCGCGCAGCTTTTCAAGCAGGGCGGCGTTCGAGGACAGGCAGTAGCCGAGCCGCACGCCCGCCATGCCGTACAGCTTCGTAAACGCGTCGAGAATGAGCAGGTTGGGGCTGTCCTTCAGGCGGTTTTTCAGCGAGTGGGCCGCGGGGTCGTCGAGAAAGCCGTTAAAGCACTCGTCGACGACGAGAAGGGTGCCGTGCGCGTCGCACGCGCGCAGGATTTCGTCCATCAGACGGGGACGCACCGTCTTCCCCGTGGGGTTATTGGGGTTGCAGATAAACGCCACGTCCGCGCCGGATAGCGCCGCGAGGATATCCTCTTCGACCTCAAAGCCTGTCTCCGGGCGCAGGGGGTGGTGGATCACCTCGCAGCCGGCGGTCTTAAGCGCGAGGGCGTATTCGGCAAACGTCGGCGCCGTCACGACGGCGCGGCGCGGCTTGAGGTCCGCCGCCAGCCGGAAGATGATGTCCGCCGCGCCGTTTCCGCAGAGGATATACTCCGGCGGCAGGGAAAGGGAAGCGCCCAGCGCCTCCCGCAGGGCGCGGCAGAGCGGGTCGGGGTATGCGTCGGCGGAGCGCGCCGCGCGGGCAATCGCCTCGGCGACGCCCTCCGGGATGCCGAGGGGGTTGCAGTTTGCGGAGAAGTCGAGGGGCTTTCTCCCGTACTCGCGCACGAAGCCCTCAATGTCGCCGCCGTGAATCAAAGCCATACAATCGCTCCTTTTACGAGTATGCACGCTAACCAGAACAAAAGGGACGTCGCCACAAGCAGGCGGTTGCTGCGCAGGATGTCGTCCGGCCGGGCCGGACGCGTACCGTCTCCAATCGCCGGTTTTTCGACGAGGACGCCGCCGTAGTAGCTCGCGCCGCCGAGGGTGATGCCGAGGGCGCCGGCGCAGGCGGACTCCGTGTGCGCCGAGTTCGGGCTCTTGTGCTTTTTGCGGTCTCGTTTGAAAACGCGCCACGCGCCCTTCCCGTCCAGCCCCGTCAGGTACGCCGCGGCGACCATAATGAGCCCCCCGAGGCGCGCGGGGATGAAGTTGAGCACGTCGTCGAGCCGCGCGGCAACGCGCCCGAAATAGAGGTACCGCTCGTTTTTGTACCCGATCATGCTATCCATCGTGCTGGCGGCCTTGTAGAGCATCCCGAGCGGCGCGCCGCCGATTGCCAGATACAGGAGCGGGGCGACGGCGCCATCGCACGTGTTCTCCGCGACGGTCTCGACCGCCGCGCGCACGACGCCGGCCTCGTCCAGCGCGTCCGTGTCCCGCCCGACGATTTCGCCCACCGCCGCGCGCGCCGCGCCGATGTCGCGCGAAAGGGCGTCGTAGACCTTCAGGCTCGCCGTTTTCAGCGAGCGGACGGACAGGCACTGCCAGATAAGCACCGTCTCGACGGCAAAGCGCAGCCACGGGCTAACGAGCCCGGCAAGGCGCAGCGCGGCCGCGCCGGCAATGTATCCGACTGCGCATAAGATGACGACGAGCACGCCGCCGGCGATAAGCTCGCCCGTCTTTGTCTTTGGAAACGCGCGGCGCAGGGCGCGCTCGAGCAGCGCGATGAGCTTTCCGTATCCGAGGACGATGTGGGGCCAGCCGATGGGGTCCCCGATAATGAGGTCGAGGACGAAACCGGCCATGAGCGCGTAAAGGGACAGCATGGCATCCTCCTTCGTGCGTAGCAAAACACCCTCCCGCAGGTACGGAAGGGTGTGAAAAACAGGAAAAGCGCGAGGGCCAACCCGCTTTCACCGGTTTAAGTCCGCGGCGTTGTCGCAATCTCGCCGCGCCGTATTCCTGTTTGATTGCCGCCTTGCTATCGCGCGGCTTTAAGCCGCGGCGCGAAAAGCGGTTCTTCGGCGGCGTAAAGCGGTTCGCCGGCGGCGTAAAGCGCGTTCCCACCCGATATACGGCGGAGAGCGGTAAGCGCCGCCTGAGCGGCGGAAAAGGTTATATGCCGGCGGGGGGGCCCCGCCGGCGCGTTTTCTTAGTAGCTCTTTTCCTCTTCGAGGTTGCCGCCGCACTGCTCGCGGAGGTCGTCCCACGTGTAGTAGACGCCTTTTTCGTGGAGCTCTTTGAGCTGCTCGTCCGTGTAGCCGAGCTCTCTGATAATCTCCTCTCTGTGCTCGCCGAGGAACGGGCCGCGCGCGTACTTGCGCTTTTCGACGCTCTTGAGCGTGACGGGCTGGCGCACCATAGTCCGCTCGCCGGTGAGATACTTCACCTTTTCGAACACGCCGATCGCCCAGGCCTGCTCGTCCTCCAGCACTTCCTCCCAGACCTTGGCGACGCAGTGCGGGATGTCGGCCTTTGTGAGAATCTCGTCCCACTCGTCGGCGGTCTTTTGCGCGAAGGCCTCGTCGAGGATGGAGATAAACTCCTCGTGGAGGTGGTTCTTTGTGATGCTGTCCATGGTGTAGCGCGGGTTGCCGACGAGGTCGGCCCGGCCGATGAGGGGCATGAACTTCGGGTAGAACAGGTCGAACGGCGGCATGGACAGCTGGATGAAGCGGCCGTCCTTCGTCTTGTAGATGTTGTTGAACGGGTTCTGAGCGTATTTCCGGCTGATGGGGTATTTCGGGCCGAGGCCGTACTGGGCCGCCTGGATGGAAATGCCCTGCGTCCAGACCGCGCTGTGGAACAGGTTGATTTCAACCTTGTCGCCGCGGCCGGTCATCTTCGCGTTGTACAGCGCCACCATCATGCCGGCGGCCATGAACATGCCCGTCGTGTGGTCGCCGATGCCGGGGATGAGGTTGATGGGCTCGGAATCCTTCTGGTAGAGCGTGCCGAGCAGGCCGCTGCGGGCCCAGAAGGCGGTAAAGTCGTAACCGGGGAGGTTGCAGTCGGGGCCTTCTTCGCCGTAGCCGGTGAAGGAGCCGTAGACGAGCTTCGGGAAGCGGTCTTTCAGGCTCTCATAGTCGAGGCCCAGCTTTTTGAGCGCCTGCGGGCGCCAGTTGGTGATGAAAACGTCCGTCGTCTCAAGGAGCTGGAAGAGAATTTTCTGGCCCTCGGGGGATTTTAAGTCCAGAACGAGGCCGCGCTTGTGGGCGTTTTCAAGGTCCCACGTCGTGTTCTCGTAGGGCGTGCCGAGGCGGCCTTCCGAGACGCCGTTGAAGCGGACCGCGTCGCCGCTCTTGGGCTCCACCTTTATGACATCCGCGCCGAATTCCGCGAAAAACCGCGCGCAGGCGGGGGCGCCGATGAACGTGCTCATGTCGATGACCTTAATGCCTTCGAGTGGTCTCTTGCTCATTTTATGATTCCTCCTGATGGTTTTCTCCGCAAGCTAAAGCTCCACGCAAAATCTTCAAAGCCTTCTAAGATTTTATTGTACATCCAGCCAAATGTCAATTTATATTTAAAGGAAGTGGTTAAACTGGGAAAAATAGTTCAAAAATCCGCATGATTCGTCAAAAACCGCCGTGTTTGAGCTTGTCCGGGAGCGCGGAAAACATATACCACGCCGCGCCGCGTGGTATATGCTTGCCTCTTAGGCGATGCTAAACTGGCAGACGATGCCGCGGGTCATCTCATCGGCCATCTCGAGGGCTTCCGCCTGGATGAGGTCGTACTGCCGCACGCTCTGCTGGTACTGCCCCGTGAGGATCTGGACCGCCTCGTCTTCCGTCAGGCGCAGGTGCTCGAACAGGAGACGGCGCCACACCGGCTCGCACCAGAAGGGGTTGATGGCGGCGAGGAACCGGGCGATGTCCGCGGCGTTCTGGTACCACAGCGCCCGCTGCCGCTCGACTTCCGGCCCGTCTCCCGCCTTCGCCGCGTTGACGAGGGCGGCGGCGATGAGAAGGTGGTCTGTGAAAAGCCGCTCAAACTCCGCGGCAATTTTCTCGCCGTAAAGCGGCCTGAGGACTCTCGCAAAATCGCCGGGGTTTTGCAAAAGCCGCTCCGTGACGGCCTGCAAATCCGGCAGGCTGAAGGCCGTGCTCACGATGAAAAAGCGCGTCCACAGGACGTGCTCTATCCAGAGCCGGCGCATTGTATTGGAAAGCTCAAACTGCCTGAGCATTATGACGCAGTCTTTCATGGCGGGTTTCATTGTGATGCATCTCCTTTTTACTGCAATCTGCGGCGGGAAGGCCCGCCTTTGGCGCGTGGAATAGGCATTCCATGCCAGTATATGAGCCTTGCCGTCAGGCTGGCCCGCCGACGAAAAAGCGTGCCCGGAAGTAAACCCTCCGGGCACGCTTTATTTTATGGCTTTAAGTCCACCGCTTCCCGCTCCATCACAATAAGGCAGTCTTTGACCGTGTCGACGCCGGCATTTCTCACATCCGTTGAGCAGGAGGCCACGCGCCATCCGTCCCTGGCAAATGAATTTATCAGCCGCTCAACTTCGTCCGGCTGGAATTTAAGAAAATACTGCCGGTTATGCAAAACCTTGTACTCGTATTTCGCCATTTTTGCGCCCCTTCTTTCTTTTTCGTCCATATTAGCAGATTGTGGAAGCCCCCGCAATCCTGTCCGGATTTTACCCGGAGTAAAACGGCATCGCCTCCGGCCGTGCCGTTTTAACTAAAGTCTATTTTGCCCGCAAAGCGCCGCCTTTAAGAGACAAGGCGCAAAAACGCCGTGAGGATGAGGAGCAGCCCGCCCAGGCGCGACACATCCACGCCCGACGCGCGGGAGAGCGCCTTCCCCGCCAGATGCCCGAGGGCGAGGGCGAGGAAATTGGAGGCGAGGGACAGCGCCGCCAGCCACAGGAGATCCGCCCCGCCGAGCCCCCAGCCGAAGCCGGCGGACAGCCCGTCGAGCGAGAGGGCGGCGGCGAGATAGACCGCCTCCCGCGGCGAGATGGACTTCGAGGCGTCAAAATCGGCTTTTTCCGGTTCGGCGTAAATGGACAGCACAATGCGCACGTCAAACAGGCGCACCGTCCATTTCGACCGGACGCTCTCGCGGCGTTTGAAATAGGATTTGAACGCCGATTCAAAGCTCTTGACGAGCCCGATGACAAGCAGCAGCGCGAAGGAGACGGCCCGCGCCGTCTCCCGCGGGACGACGAGCAGCGCCGCCGAGCCGAGCGCCGCCGCCCCGACAAGCAGCGCCGTGCACACGGCGCACACGACCAGCATGGCTTTCAGCCCGATGCGCGTTTTCGCCGCGCCGTAGGCAAAGCCCGCGGCGAAGGCGTCAAGGCAAAGAGCGGCGGCGAGCAGAAATTGAAACATATCGAGACAACCCCTTAAATATATTGTAAAGAAGCAAGACGCGTCGGGGCGCGCCCGACAAAGACAAGGCACGAGGGAGCGTTTATGGAGCGTTTGACAATACCGAAAAGAGTCCGGGGGCTCACGCCGCGGGAAGTGGAGCAATCCCGCAGGGAGCACGGCGACAACAACCTCACGCAGAAGAAGAGGAAGAGCTTTCTGAGGGAATTCCTCGCAAACTTCGGCGACCCGATTATCAAGATCCTCCTCGTGGCGCTGGTGGCGAACGTCGTCGTCAGCTTCGGGGACTTCAACTGGTTTGAAACCGTCGGCATCGCGCTGGCGATACTTATTTCCACATTCGTCTCCACCATATCGGAGTACGGCAGCGAGGCCGCCTTTGAAAAGCTGCAGGAGGAGGCGATGAAGACGAAGTGCCGCGTCCTGCGCTCGGAAGGCGTCGTCGAGCTGCCCGTCGGCGACGTGGTGGTGGGCGACACAGTCCTCCTCCAGCCCGGCGACCGCATCCCGGCCGACGGCCTGATTATCAGCGGCGAGCTGCAGGTGGACCAGTCGCCCCTCAACGGCGAGAGCAAGGAGGCGCTCAAAAAGCCGGGCGGGGGCGCGGGGGAACCCGGCGACGATTTCTCCGACCCCGCGCGGCTTTTCCGCGGGTGCGTCGTCGTCTCGGGCAGCGGCATGATGCGCGTGACAGCCGTGGGGTCTAAGACGGTATATGGTCAGCTGGCCATCGACGTGCAGGAGGAGTCGCGCGCGAGCCCGCTTAAAATGCGCCTGGCCGAGCTGGCGCAGAAAATCAGCCGCTTCGGGTACATCGCGGCCGCGCTCGTGGCGGCGGCGGACTTGTTCAACTCCCTTTTCATCGGAAACGGGATGAACTGGGACTTTATTCTCGAGCAGGTCAGCACCCCGCAGATTCTCTTCAGCTACCTCATCCACGCCGTCACGCTGGCCATCTCCGTCATCGTCGTGGCGATCCCGGAGGGCCTGCCGCTGATGATTACAATCGTCCTCTCGTCGAACATGAAGCGGATGCTCAAGGACAACGTCCTCGTGCGCCGCCTCGTGGGCATCGAGACGTCCGGCAACCTCAACATCCTCTTTACCGACAAAACGGGCACGCTCACCCTCGGCCGCCCGAAGGTCCACTTTTTCCTTTCCGGCAGCGGCACGCTCACGGAAAGCGCCGCCTTCCTGCGGCGGACGGAGCTCGGCCGCCTCGTGCGCCTCAACTGCCAGTACAACACGCAATCTGTCATCAGCCGGACGGGGAAGGGGCTTTTCGGCGGCGGAAAACTGCAGGCGATCGGCGGCAACGCCACCGAGCGGGCGCTGCTGGAGTACGTCATGCACGAGGTCAGCCCCGGCGAGGCGATACAGGTGCTGGGGACCGTCCCCTTCACGAGCGAGCGGAAGTTCTCAAGCGCCCGCGTCGGCGGGAGCGTGAACCTCACCCTCATCAAAGGCGCGCCAGAGCGGATTTTGCCGCACTGCACCCACTATTACGACGACAACGGCAACCGCCGCCCGTTCAACCCCGCGCGCGTCAAAAAGACGATGGACGAGATGACGCGCCGCGCCTTCCGGTTGCTGGCGCTGGCTTCGTCGAGCGCTGAGCCGGACCCCGACGAGCCGGGGAAGAACCTCACGCTCATCGGCGTCGTGGGCATCCGGGACGACATCCGCCCCGAGGCGCCGCGGGCAATCCGGGACGTCGTCGGCGCGGGCATCCAGGTCGTCATGATCACGGGAGACAACGCCGGAACGGCCGCCGCCATCGCGCGGGAAGTCGGGCTCATCCGCGGCGACGAGAAGGATGCCGTGTTCACGAGCGACCAGATCCGGAAAATGTCCGACGCGGAGCTGAAGCGGAAGCTGCCGAACATACGCGTGGTGGCGCGGGCGGTGCCGTCCGACAAGAGCCGGCTCGTGGCCATCGCGCAGGAGCTGGGGATGGTGGCCGGCATGACGGGGGACGGGATCAACGACGCGCCGGCGCTCAAAAAAGCCGACGTCGGCTTTGCCATGGGCAGCGGCACGGAAGTGGCCAAAGAGGCCGGCGACATCGTCATCCTCGACAACAACTTCCTCTCCATCGCCAAGGCCATCCTCTACGGGCGGACGATTTTCAAGAGCATCCGGAAGTTCATCATCTTCCAGCTCACGATTAACTTTTGCGCCGTGGCGATTTCCGTCATCGGGCCGTTTATCGGCATCAACACGCCCATCACGGTGCTCCAGATGCTGTGGGTCAACATGGTCATGGACACCCTCGCGGGGCTCGCCTTCGCGGGAGAGCCGCCTCTGCCCGAGTACATGAAGGAAAAGCCCAAACGGCGCGACGAGCCGATCATCAACCGCTATATGTACAACCAGATTCTCGTCTCCGGCCTGTTTACCACGCTTCTGTGCGTCGTGTTCTTAAAGCTGCCCGCTATTCAGCTTATGTACCGGCGCGACGGTGGTGACGAATACTTCATGACGGCCTTCTTCGCCATGTTCATCTTCGCCGGCGTGTTCAACAGCTTCAACGCCCGCACGACGCGCCTGAATATCCTCGCGCATATATGGAAGAACAAGGCGTTTGTGGTCATCATGCTCCTCGTCTCGGCGGTGCAGCTGCTCATCATCTATTTCGGCGGCTCGATTTTCCGCACGACGGGCCTGTCCCTCTACGAGCTGCAGTTTGTCATATTGCTTGCGCTGCTCGTCATCCCCGTCGACTTTATCCGAAAATCGCTGTTTAAGAGCCACCACCGCGGCAGCGCGATATAGGATTCCGAGAGCGCACCGCGGCGGCGTTTTCGACTGACGGAAGGGCCGCAGGCCTTAAAGCGCCGCAGGCCTTTGATAGAGCCTGCCCGCACGGGCATAAATCTGCGTAAAAAGCCCCGCGCCTCTTTTTGGCGCGGGGCTTTTGTCTTGTACGCGGTCAGATTTCGCGCGCGGGCGCCGCCCCGCGCATCGCGCAGTTTTTGCGGCGGCGGAGGTTAAGCGCCGGCGGCGATGGCGGCATGGGTATCAAAAAGCGCGCGGGGGATGGCGAGCGCGCGCGATAGCAATCGCGCGGGGAGCGGGCGGCGTTTATTCCGATTCGCGGGGAGCGGGAGCCGCTTGTTTTCGTTTCGCGGGGAACGGGCGGCGCTTTCTTCCGTTTTTTGTATAGCGCGGGCGCGATTGGATTATGCTATTTCAAAGGTGGTGATGAATATGAAGGTCACTCTCGCCGGCGACACCGTGCGCCGGAAAGACGCCCGCAGCAAGGTCTCCGGCTCGGCTCTCTACACGGACGACCATCGCGTGCCGGGGATGCTCACGGCGAAAATCGTCACGTCCACGTGCGCCCACGGGCTTATCCGCCGCATCGAGACAAGCCGCGCCGCCGCGGTCGAAGGCGTGCGCGCCATCCTCACGGGGGCGGACGCCGCCATGCTCTGCGGCCCGCTCCTTGCCGACCGCCCGGCTCTCGCGCGCGGCAAGGTGCGCTATTTCGGGGAGCCGGTGGCCCTCGTCGTGGCGGAAAGCGACGCGGCCGCGGCGCAGGCGGCGCTGCTCGTCGAGGTGGAGTACGAGCCGCTCGGTTTCGTCCTCACCCCCTCGGAAGCACTGCGCCCCGGCGCGCCTTTGGTGCACGAGACGCTCGGGGCGTACAAGAAAATGGTCGACGAGATTTACCCCGAGCCCGGCTCGAACGTGTGCGACCGCATCCGCCTCGTCAAGGGCGACGCGCAAAAGGAGCTCCTCAATTGCCACACCGTCATCGACGCCTACTACACGCACCCGCCGACGGACCACGTCGCCATGGAGACGCGCGCCGCGCAGGCGAGCATCGACGCGGACGGCGTCATCACCATTACCACGTCGACGCAGGCGCCCCACGAGGTGCAAAAGGAGATCGCGTCGCTCTTTGGCGTGGACATGGGAAAGCCCACGTCACCGCGCCGTATGTGGGCGGGGCGTTCGGCGGCAAGGCGGGGGTGGATCTGGAGATTCTGGCGGTCCTCGCGTCCCGCGCGGTGGGCGGCCGCCCTGTGCGCATCGCCAATATGCGGGAGGAGGACATCGCCTCGTCCCCCTGCGGCGCCGGCGCGGAGGTCTACGTGCGCCTCGGGGCGGACGGCTCCGGCAAATTCCGCGCCCTTGAAATGCGCGTGCTTTTGGACACCGGCGCCTACGCCGACATGGGCCCGCGCATCGCCCGCGCCATCCTTGCCGACTGCACGGGACCGTACAACATCGAGCACGTCTTCTGCGAGTGCGTCACCGTTTACACAAACCACACGTACGCCACGTCCCTGCGCGGGTTCGGGCATGTCACCTCCACCTTCTGCATCGAGCGCACCGTAGACAAAATGGCCGCAAGCTTAAGGCGCGACCCGGCCGCCCTGCGCGCCATGAACCTCGTCCGCCCGGGGGACGTCGCCCCCACAAACTTTACCATCACGGAGAGCATGCTGGGCAATCCCGGAGCGTGCCTCGAGGCGGTAAAAAAGCTCATTAAGTGGGACGACGGGTGCGTCAGGCAGGAGGGGAAGCTCGTTTACGCTAAGGGCCTTGCGGTGTTCTGGAAGACCTCCAGCTCCCCGCCGGACGCCGGCTCGTCCGCCGTCGTGATTTTCAACGACGACGGCTCCGTGACGCTCCAGGTCGGCTGCGTGGAAATCGGGCCCGCGATGCGCACGACGGCGGCGCAGATCTGCGCGGCGGCGCTGGGGATGGACGTGCAAAACGTCCACGTTTCGATGCCCGTTTCCACCGCGGCCGCGCCGCGTCACTGGAAAACCGTGGCGAGCATGACGACGTTCCTCCTCGGCCGCGCGATTCTGTCCGCCGTGGCGGACGCGAAGGAGCAGCTCGGGCGCCTTGCGGCCCTGTCCATGCGCTGCGCGCCGGAGGACCTCGAGGTTCACGGCGGGCGCGTGTTCCGCAAAAGCGACCCGGCGCAGTTCGTGGAGATAAAGTCGATATGCCGGGGGTTTAAGTTCCAGAATGGCAACACCGTCGGCGGACGCGTCATCGGGCGCGGCAGCGTCACCATGCAAAACCTCACGACGCTCGACCGCTTCACCGGCCACGGGCGCGCGGGCCCGTACTGGACCGTCGGCGCGCAGGCCGTCGAGGTTTTGTACGACACGTCGGACCACTCCTTCCGCATCCTCAAGGCCGCGACGGTGCTGGACGCGGGGAAGGTTATGAATCCCGAGGCGGCCCACGCCGTCGTGCGCGGCGGCATGGGGATGGGCCTGTCGCAGGCGACGCGGGAGGGGATGGAGTTTGACCCCTCGGGCCGCCCGCTCGACACGAGCCTGCGCACCTACAAGGTCATGCACTTTAGCCAGACGCCCGAGTACCTGACGCAGTTTGTCGAGACCCCGAACGCCGAGGGCCCCTTCGGGGCGCGCGGCATCGCGGAGCACGGCGCGCTGGGCATGGGCGCGGCGCTGGCAAACGCCCTGTCGAAAGCGGCGGGCGTACAGCTCGACGAGCTGCCCGTCACGCCGGAAAAGATCTGGCTGAAAAGGAGTGAAAAGCCGCTGTGATTCCCTTTGAGTTTGAGTATTTCCGCCCCGAAACGGCGGAGGATGCGGTGCGCCTTTACCATGAGCTCGCGCAAAGCGGCCTTGAGCCCGTCTACTACGGCGGCGGCAGCGAGCTTCTCACGATGGCGCGGGCGGGAAACAGGCGCTTTGGCGCGGTCATCGACGTCAAGGCCATCCCCGAGTGCGCGGCGGTTGAGGAGGAGGGGGACAAAGTCTACTTCGGCAGCGCCGCCACCCTTGGCGCGATTGAGCGCTCGGGTCTGTTCCCGCTTCTCGGGCGCACCGGCGCACGCATCGCCGACCACACCATGCAGCTGCGCATCACCCTCGGCGGCAACATCGCCGGGACCATCCGCTACAGGGAGGCCGTCCTGCCGCTCCTCCTCGCCGACGCGTCCATGGAGATCTATACGCCCGACGGGGCGCAGAGCGTCTCCATCCACCAGGTCTTTTCCGGCCGGCTCGACCTGCCGCCGGGCGCGCTTCTTGTGGGCTGCCGCGTCGCGAAGGAATTTGCGCGGGCGCGGCACGGCCACGTCAAGAAGACGAAAAGCGAGAAAATCGACTACCCCGTCGCCACCGTCTGCGCCCTCGACGCGGACGGGTACCTGCGCTTTGCCGTCTCCGGCGTGCATGAAAACCCCTTCAGGGATTTGACGCTTGAGGAAATTTTCAACGACACGCGCACCGTCCCGCGGCTTAGGGCGGACAAAATCGTCGAGATGGTGCGCCCGGGCGCGGTGAGCGACGTGCTCGGCTCAGCCGAGTACCGGCTTTTTACCTTCAAGCGCGCGCTCATGGAAATCTTCGCGATGGAGCGGGAGGGGGCGATGGTATGATTGCCTACAAGCAGGCGACGGAAATAAAGCTGCGGGTCAACGGCCAGATTTGCGCCGTCACCATCCCGCCAAATGAGCTTTTGCTCGACACGCTCCGCAGCCGCCTGGGGCTGACCGGCGCGAAGCCCGGCTGCCGCAACGGCGACTGCGGCGCCTGCACCGTTTTGGTGGACGGCGAGCCCGTCAAGTCCTGCCTGATGCTCACCGTCGAAGCGGCGGGGCGCGACATCCTCACCGTCGAGGGCCTTCAGTCCGCGCCGGTGCAGCAGGCCTTCATCGAGCAGTTTGCCTTCCAGTGCGGCTACTGCACATCCGGCTTTCTCATGGTCTGCCACGCCCTGCGCATGCACCACCCTGACCCGCCCGACCACGTCATCGACGCGTGGCTCGACAGCAATATCTGCCGGTGCACGAGCTACGCCGAGATCGGCAGGGCCGTCCGCTCCCTCTTAAAGGGCGATATCCCAAAAAACGCGGCGAAAAAGAACAATTGAACAAGAATTCAAAAGTATAAAGTCGAAATTTAAGGATTGAACATCAATTCAACAAGTCTTGGAACCCTTGCAAATACGACATTTTTCATTTTCGCGCATGAAAATGCGCGTTTTTTGCGCATTTTTCCGGGCGCGGCGCGACAGATTGAATTTGCCTTCCGCCTGTGTTAAGCTAGAAAAAATGCCGCTTAAAAGCGAAATGTAGCGGCCGCGCCCGGGGCGCGGCTGATTTGCGGAAGAACGGAGGGAGCGCCTTGAAGAATATCCTCGTCGTCATGACGGGCGGCACCATCGGCAGCGCCGCGCGAGGCGGCGTCATCGACGTAAGCGAAAAAGCGGGCGGGGAGCTCATCGAGCGCTTTCGGAAGGAGACGGGCGAGCGCGATGTTCAGTTTCACGTCATCCGCCCGATGGAGATGCTCAGCGAAAACTGCACGCCCGCCCACTGGCGGACGCTTATAACCGCGCTTGACGGAGCCGGCATGGCGCAATACGACGGCGTCATCGTCACCCACGGGTCGGACACGCTCTCCTATACGGCCTCGCTCCTCGGCTACCTCTACGGGGGGCTCGGCGTCCCGATTGTCATCACGGCAAGTGGAGCGCCGCTTGCCGACCCGCGCTCAAACGGCGTGCGCAACTTCGCCGCCGCCGTCGCGCTCATCAAAAACGAGGGGCTGCCCGGCGTGTTTGCCGTCTACGAAAACAGCCGCAGCGTCATGGACGTCTTCCTCGCCACGCGCCTTATGGAGGCTGACCTATACACCGGCGATTTTTCCGGTTTCGGCGGCGGCCCCTTCGGCGTGATGGAAGGCGGCAGGCTCAAGGTCTGCGCGCGCGAAGGCAGCCCGCCGCTCGACGCGCTGAAAGCGCCGCGCCCTCAGTTGCGCGCCCCGCGCGCGTTTGAGAGCGGAGTGCTCGCCATCGCGCCCTACCCGGGGCTTGATTACACGCTGTTTGACCTGAGCCGCCCGGACGTCAAGGCCGTCCTCCACCGCCTGTACCACTCCTCGACCGCCTGCGCCACTCCGGGGCGGCACGCCCTTGCGGAGTTTATCCGCCGGTGCCGCGAGCGGGGGATCGAGGTGTTCGTCCAGTCCGTGCGGGGCGGGCGGGATATGTACGTCACGGCGCATGAGATGCTTCAGGCGGGCGCCATCGCGCTTCCCATGATGTCCTTCGAGGCGGCGTACGTGAAGCTGTGCCTTGCGGTCAATCAGTCGGAGCTGCCTGTGCGCGAGTTTATGCTCCGCCCGGTCTACTTTGAGTTTGTCGAATAAGGAGTTTTCAGCATGAGAGAGATAGATTACGGAAAACTGCGCTTTGAGCCGATGGCGGAAAAGTACCTGCCGGATGTGCTGGCCATCTACAACCACTATGTCGCCAACACCACCGTGACGTTCACCATAACGCCCCTGACTCTGGACGAGATGCGCGCCCTCGTGTTTCACGAAGACCCGCGCCACAAGACATTTGTGCTCTTGCTCGACGATCAGGTCGTCGGGTATGTGGGCCTGTCAAAGCACCACCCCCGCGAGGCGTACCGGAACACGGCGAATATTGCCATTTACATAAAGGAAGACTTCCTCGGCGCGCGCCTCGGCGAGGCGGCTGTGCGGTTTATAGAAGAGTACGCCCGGAAGCAGGGCTTTCGCGCGCTGATTGCCTCCATCAGCGGGGAGAACGCGGCCAGCATCGCGCTGTTTCGCCGGCTCGGCTTTTTCCAGTGCGCCCATTACATCAAGGTGGGCGAGAAGTTCGGGCGGCTGCTCGACGTCGTGGACTATGAAAAGCTCATCGGCGAAGACATCGAATAGAAAAAGACGGCGGAATTTTCCGCCGTCTTTTATGTTAACTAATTTTATGTCAACGATATAAACACGCGATGCGCCGGATGCGAAGATATTTTGCGTGTCCGCGCCGCTTCGGCGAACGCATCGTAGCCATATAATGCCGCCCGATGCCATGGCGCGAGGGCGGCGCCCGCTGAACGGCAAATCTTTACCGCGCGCGCCGGGAAGCGAAGCGCGTCCGCGCGCTCAGGCGGCGCCTTGAGCGCTTTGCGCGGCGGCCGCCTGTTTCGATTGCGAGCTGTACCGCCCTGTATTGCGCGCCGCGCCGCTGAGCAGTACCGCCCGAAATTGCGCCGCGCCGCTTACGAGCTGTACCGCCCGATGGTGCGCGCCGCGGCGTCGGCCATAGCCGTCGCCTGCATGATGTTCTTCGGCTCGACGCAGTCGCCGATGACGTAAAACTCCGGCGCGATCTCGGCGAGGGCGTACGCCTCGTCCGACAGCGGCGCCTGACCCGTGGCGCACACGACGGTGTCCGCCGGGAAGAAGAGCGTCTCGCCGTCCCGCTCCGCCGTGACGCCTTTTTCGTCGATGGCGACGGCCTTTGTGGACAGGGAGGTCTTGATGCCGTGCTTTTCGATTTCGAGGTCGAGGGCGAACTGGTGGATGAAGTTGCCGCCGCTGTTGAGGGCCGGCAGCATCTCAAGGATGGTCACGTCGCGCCCCATGCCGGCAAGGTACACGGCAAGCTCCTGCCCGACGAGCCCGCCGCCGAGCACGACGACGCGCTGTAAGGCCTTGGCGGGGTCTTCGTAGATCTCCTCCGCGGTGAAAACGTGCGGCAGGTCGATGCCGGGAATGGGCAGGCGCGCCGGCCGCGCGCCGAGGGCGGCGATAATGACGTCCGGCCCCAGCGCCTTCGCGTATTCGGGCGTGACGGTTGTGTTCAGGCGCACCTCCACGCCGGCTTTCTCCACCATGCGGACCTGATAGTCGAGGTACGCCTTGATTTTCTTCTTAAACGGCACGTCCTCCTCGCACCGGAGCACGCCGCCGAGCCGGCCGCTCTTTTCACAGAGGATGACCTTGTGCCCGTTTTTCGCGGCGGTAATGGCCGCCTGCATCCCGCCGACGCCGCCGCCCGCGATGAGGACGGTCTTGCGCTCCGCCGGCGGCTGGGCGTGCCGGTACTCCAGCTCCCGCCCGATGAGGGGGTTGACCGCGCAGAAGGTGTGGAGGTTGAGCACGGTGTTCGAGAAGCAGGCAAGGCACCGCAGGCACGGGCGGATCTCGTCGATCTTGCCGGCGCGGGCTTTGCGCGGCAGGTCCGGGTCGGCCAGCAGCGCGCGGGCGATTTCGATGACGTCCGCCTTGCCCGAGGCGATGATTTCCTCCATCAGGTCCGGGTCGCAGTGGGCGCCGACGGTCGCCACCGGCGTTTTGACGTGCTTTTTAATCTCCGCGGCGAGGTAGACGTTGCAGCTGTCCTCCATGAACAGGCTCGGGTGCGTGATGGTGAACACTTCCTGCCGCTCGTGGTGGCCGGCGGAGACGTGGATGAGGTCGACGTGCCCGTCGAGCATTTTGGCGATGGCGACGCCTTCGTCAAGGTCGTACCCTTCGGGCGTAAATTCCGAGCCGCTGATGCGGATTTCGATGGGGAAGCCGGGGCCGACGGTGCGGCGGATTGCCTCGCAGACGGCGATGGGGAAGCGCATGCGGTTTTCCAGCGAGCCGCCCCAGCGGTCCTTCCGCTTGTTGACCTTCGAGGACATAAACTGGGACAGGAGCCAGCCGTGCCCGCCGTGGAGGGTCACCATGTTAAATCCGCACCGCTTGGCGCGCGCCGCGGCTTCGGCGAACGCGTTGATGGTCTGCTCGATGACCTCCTCCGGCATCTCATAGTAGACGTTGCCGTAGTTATCCACCCCGTCGCACGGGCCGTAGATGACCTCGCCCCGCGCGCGGGAGACGGCGGCGTACAGCCCCGCGTGCTGCAGCTCGGCGGACGCCACCGCGCCGTGCCGCCGGATGGCGGCGGTCAGCAGGTTCATGGGGCGCTCGCAGTTCGGGTCGTCCATCGAGATGACCTTCTCGCGGGACATGCCGCGTTTGGAGTCGACGAGGCAGTCGCCCACGCAGATCGAGGCCGCGCCGCCGATGACCTTCTGCTCGAAGAACGCGATGCTGTCCTCGTTTGTGTAGGCCATGCTGTCAAAGGTTCTTCCGGATATGGGCGCCGCGAAAATGCGGTTTTTGAAAATGACGTTTCCGAGGCGGATGGGCTCGAAGAGATGGGGGTACTTGAGCATCGTTCTTATCTCCTTTGCGCGCTTTTTGTCGGTTTATCAGTTTATGGGACTATCGTACTACACATATTCTTCCAAATCAAGGGAAAACAGGCACAAAAGAAAACCCCGTAGGACGCGGGGGAAACGTCAGCGCAGGGTGGCGACGAGCCTTTTTATATCCTCTTCGGGCGTCAGGCCCAGCTCGTGCCGCATGGTGTGCTCGTATTCGTCGTATAGCCTGAGGGCCGCGGCCTTCTGGCCGGAGTCGATGTAAAACTTGAGCAGGACTTCGACGGTGTGCTCCTCGTACGGATCTTTGAGATACGCCGTGCGCAAAACGCTTTCGGCTTTCGTAAGCTCTTCGGCTTTCATATAGAGCCTGGCGAGCCGGAGGGCAATTTCAATGCACCGTTTCTGCAATATCTCGCGCTGCAAAAGCGCCCACTCCCAGTCTTCGCCCTCCATGAAATCGTGCTTTAAGAGGTTAAAGAGCGCTTCAAGGTCGGCGACGGACTTGTCCGCCTTGGCGTAGAGCCTTTCGTACTCGTCGTAGTCGACTTCGACGGACTCCGACAGGACGAGCGAATAGCTTCCGGCAATTTTCATCACGGACGGACAGATGTTATAGCCTTCCAGGCTTTTTCTGATATAATAAATGCTGTTATGCAGGTACCGCGCCGCGCGGCCGGGCTCGGTGTCCGGCCAGAGCAGCTCGATGATCTCGTCCCGCGAGACGACGCTGCCGCGGTGGTAGACCAGAAGGGCCGCCAGCTCCTTTGATTTTTCCGTCCGCCAGCGGACGGGGGCGGCGTCCGGGCGGGAGATGGCAAACTTCCCGAAGCAGGTGATGCGCAGGCGGTCTGCCTCCGCGGGCGCGTGCTTTTTCAGGACGCGCTGCATGGTCAGGTCAAACCGCGACTTCATGATGGGCTTGACGAGGTAGTCCGTGGCGTTGATTTCAAACGCTTCGACGGCGTAATTGTCGTACGCCGTGGTGAAGATGATGTCCGTATCGGGGCAGGCGGCGAGGATTCTTTTCGCCGTGTCCATGCCGGAAAGGGCGCCCATGCGGATGTCGAGGAACACGATGTCCGGGGAACAGGTATCCAGCTTTTCAAGCGCTTCCGCAGGGTCCGTAAAGGAGCCGGTCAGCTCGACTTCGGGGTACGCGCTGAGGAAATGCTCAACCACGCGTATCGAGGGCAGGTCGTCGTCAATAATAATGGCTTTAATCATTGATGGCGCACCTCCTTCCCAATCAGGCAAACGGGCTTTAATTCCAGTGGCGCTGACGCCTGATTATATAACGGTTGGAAGAAAAAAGCAACCGGCGCGAGCGGGACAAGCGATGTGAAATTATACCGGGGCGGCAGGGGATGAGTGCGATGTCCGAACAGCCAAAAAAGAAAAAGAAGCTCTACGACTTTATCTGGCAGGCGTACTACAAGACCGTCATTTTCCCGCTTTTGCTCATCCAGGCGCTTTTGGTGCTCAGCTATTTTGCCGCGAACAACTGGGTCAAAAACGAGATGTCGGTCCACATCATGGAGCAGGCCGACATGCAGCTGGCCGAAGCGGCGCGGCTTCAGGCGGAGCTGATTGACGACCAGCTGCACCGCGTGGCGAGCGACACGACGGTGCTGGCCGCGTCGATGGCGCGCGCGCTCCAGCAGCCGGCGCAGCTTCGCGCGAAGGACGCAAGCCGCCTTGCCTATACGCCGACCGGCGAGTATTACTCGGCGGTCGACACGGGCGGCGTGAGCATCTACTACAACGGCATTGTGCCCGTGAAGGAGGAGCAGCGGCAGAAGGTGGCCCGCGTGCTCACGATGGAGCCGCTGATTGTGGACGTGGCGGGACGGAACGAGCTGATTGCCTCGGCGTATTTCTGCACGTACGACGGGCTGCTCGTCTATTACCCGTTCGTCGAGCCGACGGCGCGCTTCGTGCCGAAGTACGACATCACGCGCCACCCGCTTTACATTGAGGCGGGGCCGGTGCGCAACCCGGAGCGCCGCGTGCGCTGGACGATGGCGTACAGTAGCTTTTCGGGCCTCGGCTACATGATATCGGCCGTCGTGCCCGTTTACATCGGGGACAATATGGAGGGCATATACTGCGCCGAAATCCTCGTCAGCCGCATCGCCAAGCAGATCGAGGACATGCAGACGCCGTGGGGCGGCTACGCCATTTTAATCGGGGACAACGGGAAACCCATGGCCCTCCCGAAGCAGGCGCGCGCCGACTGGGGCATCGACGTGCCCAACGCGATGCCGTCAAACTGGGCGGCGGCCTTGGAGCAGCGGATTGACATCGGCAGCACGGAGTTTGCCGGCCTCGTGCCGCAGATTGAAGCGAGCGCGTCGGGCTTTTCCAAGATCATCGTCGGAGGCGAGCCGCGCGTCGTGGCGTGGAACACGGTGGCCGAGACGGGCTGGAAGCTGCTCGTCGTTGTAAGCGAAAAGAAGATGTACGAGAAAGTCTACACGGTCTCGGAGACGGTCGAGCGCATGGGGCTGTTTTTGCTGGGCGTGTCGGTACTGTTTTTCGTCATCTTTACCGAGGTGCAGCGGCTGCGCTGCGAGAGCTACAGCAAGAAAGCGAGCACGTCGCTTCTGATGATGAACCAGCTTATCAAGAGCATCGCGCAGGGCGACTACTACCAGGCGGCGCCCGAGGCGCAGACCGTCGAAATCGACGAGACGCTCCGGCTCATCACGGAAACGGGCCGGCAGCTCGGGGATACGAACAAGTCGCTCATGCTGATGAACAACGAGATCCGCCAGAAAGAGGCGTACCTCAAGGCGGCGCTCAGCTCCGTGGACGACTTCCTCCTCGAGGCCGGGCGGGACGGCGCGGACCTTCGCCCCGTCGTCTCCGGGCGGAAAGCGGAGACGGAGGAGTTTGCGCGCCTCGTCCACTGGCTGGGGTCGTCGGGCTCCCTCGTCGAGCGGCGCACCATCGAGGCGATCAACCAGGTCATCGACACGGGCGAGCCGATGCTGATTGATTTTGAAATCCCCACGCGCTACGGCACGCGCTGGTATATCGCGCGCCTTGCCCGCATCGACTCGGAGCCGCCGCGCGTGATTATCTCCGTGCGCGACAACACCAAGCGCATCGAAATGGAGCACTCCATCATCCGGGCGCGCGACGCCGCGGAAGCCGCCAGCCGCGCCAAATCGCAGTTTTTATCCAACATGAGCCACGAGCTGCGCACGCCGCTCAACGCCATACTGGGCTTTGCCCAGATATTGCAGATGGACGAGAAGCTCACCGGCGCGCAGCGCGAGTACGTCGGGGAAATCATCAGCGCCGGGCAGCACCTTCTGGGGCTTATCAACGGCGTGCTCGACCTTGCGCGCATCGAGGCGGGGAAGCTGCGCATTACGATCGGACCCGTCGACGTCCGCTCCGTCGTCGACGAGGCGGTGACGATCGTCACGCCGCTTGCGGAGAACAACCGCATCGCGCTGCACGTCGGCCACATGCCGGGCGTCGTTATTCAGACGGACCGCACGCGCCTGAAGCAGATTCTCCTCAACCTCCTGACGAACGCCATCAAGTACAACAAGCCGGGCGGCAGCGTGCGCTTCACCTGCGCCGTCGAAGGGGAGATTATCCGGTTTTCCATTCAGGACACGGGCATCGGCATGCGCAAGGAGGAGCTCGACAAGATTTTCAGCCCCTTTACGCGGCTTGAGCGCAGCTCGGACGCCGTGGAGGGGACGGGCGTCGGCCTGGCGATTGTGCGCCAGCTTGTGCAGCTTTTAGGCGGCGCCATCCACGTGGAGAGCGTCATCGGGGAAGGCAGCACCTTCTGCGTGGAGTTTCCGCTGTACCTTAAGCGCTGGGAGGAGCCGGCCCGGACAGAGATTAAAATTCTGCACGTCACCTCAGGGCGGGACAGCCGCATGAACGTCGCGCGGGCGCTGCGCGGCCGACCGGACGTGCAGTACACGGCCGCCGTCGCCGAGGACGCGCCGCAGCGTATGAAGGCAATCTCGCCCCGGCTCGTGCTCGTCGACTACCCCGCGCCGGAGCTCAAGCCGCAGCTGCTTGACGAAATATTAAAAACTGCCCGTGAGCTGGGCGCCGCGGCGGCGGCCGTTTTAACGCAGGAGGGCACGCGCGAGAGCGCACTGAAGGAAGGCTTTTCAGCCGCCATCGCGCCGCCCGTGACGGAGCGCGCAATTTTGCAAATTGTGGAGCCGCATAACGCGGAAAGCAAAAAAAACGAAAAGGAATAACGCGCGCGGCAGAGCGCACGCTAAGTGTATGAAACGGAGACGGCAGGTGAACCCATGAAAAAATTCCGAAAAGTCCAGCGCGAATTTGATCTGATCAAGAGAGCGCTCCGCCGTACGGAACAAATCATCGCCAGCACGAAGGACTCGCGGCTTTGGGACCACGAGGCGGCATTGCGCAAAAAAATCAAGGCGCTGCGCAGCATGCAGTGGGCCGAGCTGGAGGGGTTTGAGGAAGTATACGAGGGCTACGTCGCCCTTCTGGACACCGTCTCGGAGCGGCTTTTGAATCACTACAACAGGCAGAGGGGCACGAATTACAGGTTTGAGGAAGTCGTCGCGGAGGACAGGCGCGGGTATCTGCAGTCCGGCATCATCTCCGTGCTCGTCACGCACCACATCCCGCGGCGCATGCGGGAGGAGATGGCGCGCCGGTTTGCCGAAAACCCGAAGGACGAGTACCCGCGCGCGCGGATGATGCGCCGGCGCGTCATCGTCCATCTCGGCGAGACGAACACGGGCAAGACGTACCGCGCCATCGAGCGCCTGATGCAGGCGCGGAGCGGGGCGTACCTCGCGCCGCTTCGCGTGCTGGCCCTTGAAAATTTTGAAAAGCTCAACGAAAACGGCATCCCGACAAACCTCGTCACCGGCGAGGAGGAGCTTTTGGTGGAAGGGGCCAGCCACGTCTGCTCCACCATCGAAAAGCTCGACCTTGCCCGCCCGTACGACGTGTGCGTCATCGACGAGATCCAGATGATCGCCAACACGCAGCGCGGGCAGGCGTGGACGCGCGCCGTTTTGGGCCTGTGCTGCCCGGAAATCCATATCTGCGGCGCGGAAAACGCCCGGCCGCTGCTCATGCGCATTCTGGAGGACTGCGGCGACGAGGTGGAAGTCATCGAGTATAAGCGCAAAACGCCGCTTGAGGTCGAGGACAGGCCGTTTTACCTCCGCGACGTGCAGCGGGGCGACGCGCTCGTGGCCTTTTCAAAAAGAGGCGTGCTGGAGCTGGCCGCCTTGTACCAGTCAAAGGGCATCCGCACGAGCGTCATCTACGGAGACCTTCCGCCGGAAGTGCGGCGGATGCAGTACCGCGACTTTTTAAGCGGGAAGAGCACCGTCCTCGTCACGACGGACGCCATCGGCATGGGCGTCAACCTCCCCATCCGCCGCGTTGTCTTCACGGAGCTGACGAAATTCGACGGCAACGAGCGCCGGCAGCTGACGTCCCAGGAAGTCAAGCAGATTGCCGGGCGCGCCGGGCGGCAGGGCATCTACGACGTCGGCTACGTCGCCTCGACGGAAGCCGGCGGCGCGGAGTTTCTGCGCGAGTGCCTCGAGGCGGAGGACGAGCCGCTCGAGCAGGCCGTTTTAGGGCCGAGCGAGGCGCTGCTTGAAATCAAGGGGCTGCCGCTTCGGGAAAAGCTCGCGCTCTGGAGCGTGACGGAGGAAAAGCTCGGCTACTACCGCAAGATGGACGTGCGCGACTACCTGCTGGTGCTCGACGCGATCGCGCCCTTCAAGCTCCCCGAGCCCATCGCATTCAGGCTTATGATGCTGCCCTTCGACGTGCGCAGCACCGAGCTGATGCAAACGCTCCTTGAGTATGTCGACGCGTTTTTCATCCGCAAAAAGCCGGCCGTCCCGCGCCCGGAGGAGACGGGATGGGAACTGAGCGACCTTGAGCGATACTATCAGAAACTTTGCCTTTATTATTCGTTTT
>JAAYMC010000008.1 GCA_012521555.1 Clostridiales bacterium | reverse complement strand
GCGCGAGGGCGGCCGTGGAGCCGTGCGCGCCGACGGAGGAGAGGCCCATTTCCTCGAGGATGTCGGCGACGCTGTCGCCGACGGCCGGCGTGGGGGCGAGGGACAGGTCCACGATGCCGAAGGGCACGCCCAGCCGGCGCGACGCCTCCTGCGCCACGAGCTGGCCCACGCGCGTGATGCGAAACGCCATTTTCTTTATCGTCTCGGCCACTTCGTCAAACGGGCGGCCTTTCATCTTCTCAAGCGCGTGGTGCACGACGCCGGGGCCCGACACGCCGACGTTGATCACGCAGTCCGGCTCGCCGATGCCGTGGAACGCGCCGGCCATGAAGGGGTTATCCTCCACGGCGTTGGCAAACACGACGAGCTTGGCGCAGGCCATGCCGCCGGAGCTGGCGGTCAGCTCCGCGCTTTTCTTGATGACCTCGCCCATCATCGCCACGGCGTCCATGTTGATGCCGGCGCGCGTCGTGGCGACGTTGACGCTCGAGCAGACGCGCTCGGTCCCGGCAAGGGATTCGGGGATGGACTTTATCAGGCGCAGGTCGCCGGGCGTAAAGCCCTTGTGGACGAGCGCGGAAAAGCCGCCGATGAAGTTGACGCCCACCTCGCGCGCGGCGTCGTCCATCGCTCTGGCAAACGGCGTGAAGTCTTCCGTCTCGCAGCTTTCGGCGACGATGGCGATGGGCGTGACGGCGATGCGCTTGTTGACAATCGGGATGCCGAACTCGCTTTCAATGTCCTCGCCCGTTTTGACGAGGTTTTCGGCGCATTTTGTGATGCGGTCGTATATCTTCCGGCAGCAGACGGCGGGGTCGGGGTCCGCGCAGCCGCGCAGGGAGATGCCCATCGTGATGGTGCGGATATCGAGGTTTTGCTTGTCAATCATCTCGTTTGTCGCGATGATTTCATGCGGGTTGAGCATTATGGGCGCCTCCTTAGATGCGGTGCATGGCGTCGAAGATTTCCGTGCGCTGGATGCGGATGGACAGCCCGCGTTCCTGGCCCTTCTTGTCGAGCGCGTCGGCAAGCTCGCGGAACGACAGGCGGCAGGCCGTGAGGTCCACGAGCATGAACATCGTAAAATACCCCTGAAGGACCGTCTGGCTGATGTCGAGGATGTTCACGCCCTCGCTCGCGAGAAGCGTGCTGACGCTGGCGATGATGCCGACCTGGTCTTTTCCGATAACGGTCACAATAGCGCGCATGGTGCGAAACCTCCGGTATTTACAGATTACGATACGGTGAAATCGAGCTCGTCGAGCGTCAGCTCAAAGGCGGGGACGAAGTGCTCCATGAAGTAGCGCACTTCCGGCAAATCAAACGCGTTGATTTTCGCGAGCGTCTGCTCCGCGGCGGGGCGAAATTCCCTGTTTCCCGCTTTGAGCTCGTCGAGGCACTTGATGTAGGCCGCGATTTTGTCGGCCGCCTTAATCAGCGTTTTTTCCGGCTCGGCGGGGTTAAAGAGCGGCTCGTAGGCCTCTCGCAGCTTTTTCGGGAGCGTGTCGAGCAGCTTTACCGAGGCCTGCGCTTCAATCTCCTTATACGCCGAGCTGATGGCCTGGCTGTGGTATTTGACGGGCGTGGGCATGTCGCCCGTGAAGATTTCCGAGGCGTCGTGAAACAGCGCGGCGGCGGCGGCCCGGCCGGGGTCGACGTCCTTGCCGAACTCCTCGCGCGCGATGACGGCCAGCGCATGGGCGATGACCGCGACGATGTGGGAGTGTTCCTGCACGTTCTCGCGGCTGGAGTTGCGCATGAGCGACCAGCGCGTGATGTGCTTAAGCCTCGATATCAGCGCAAAAAAACTGCTCGGCATACCCGGCACCTCCCTGATCCGCCTTTGTACCGCGCCGCCCGCGCCAGGCCGACAAAAAGCGGGGGCGTTCCGGCCTTGGCCCGGCGATTCGCCGCCCGCTTGAGATGAAGCCGTGCAACGGTGACGGAGCGTCGTCTTCTTTAGTATTGTGCGTGTTACAAGTATGATAACACGCGCCCGAATCAATGTAAATATCACTTCGGCACAAAAAAGCGCCTGGGGCAAGGCCCGGCGGGCATGCGGACGCGCGGCGCCGCGTTTTTTCGCGGCCGGCGCCCGGCGCGCAAAGGGGGCGGCGGGGGCCCCGCGGAGTGCCGCCGGCATGGCGCGGGCGGCGCATGCCCGTTAAGATATTCCCAAAAATTATCGCTGCAGATTTCCAAAAAGGGCTGGAATTGATTTGATTTTTTGAAAACGAGCCTGTATACTTGTTACAGCTAATAAACTGCCCTTAGAAATTGTCAGGAGGATACAGAGTATGATTCCGAAATTTGACCCGAAGGAACTTGAGGTCGTAGGGAAAATGCCCAGCTACATGGGCGGATATGAAATCCCGATCTTTAAGTACCCCGTCACCCCCAAGGAAGCCTTCAAATCGGCGCTGGCCCGCAAGCCCTACTGGCAGATCAATCAGGCGACGGAAGGCCTCATCTTCACCCCGAAGTGCAACCCCGACAACATCGCCCGCGGCTTCGTGTTCGACGGCACCAGAACGCCTCCCACCGGCGGCATCGACATGTTCGGCATCGAATGGGAGTACGTCCCGAAGGTCGGCGGCTCGATGGTGCGCCCCGGCAAGCCCTACATCAGCGACGCCAGCGAACTGCCGGAAAAAGTCATCTGGCCGAACATCGACGAGTGGGAATGGGAAGAGAGCGCGAAAGCCAACGAGCAGTACCTTGCCACCAGTCAGTTTAACATGTGCTGGTTCCTCAACGGCTGGTATGAGCGCCTGATTTCGTTCATGGACTTCGAGGGCGCCATCATGGCCATCTTCGACGAAGACTCCCAGCCGTACGTCAAGGACTTCTTTGACAGGCTCTCCGACCTTTACATCCGCATCTTCGAGAAATACCTCGAGTACTTCCCGCAGATTGACGGGTTCTGCATCCACGACGACTGGGGCTCCCAGAAGGAGACGTTCTTCTCCCCGGCGGTTGTGGAGGAGATGATTGTCCCCTACATGAAGCGCGTGACGGACTTCCTGCATTCTAAGGGCAAGTTCTGCGAGCTGCACAGCTGCGGACAGCTCTTAAAGCAGGTCCCGAACATGATAAAGGCCGGCTGGGATTCCTGGAATCCGCAGCTGATGAACGACACCCACAAGATTTACGAGCTCTACGGCGACCAGATCCTCGTCGGCGTCGCGCCCGACCCCGTCGACCCGAACGCCACCGAGGAAGAGCTCCGTCAGGCCGCCAGAGACTACGCGGCGAAGTTCTGCAACCCGGATAAACCCTCCCTCCTCAACACATACTCCTCTCGGCAGATGCCTCCCGCCTTCCACGAGGAGCTTTACAAGCAGTCCCGCATCAACTACAGCAAGTAAGCGCATCGCATTGCCGGGCCGCTTTGCGGCTTCGGCAATGTGTTTACTGTGGAGAATAACGTCAGGAGGAAGCAAGAGTATGTCGATTCCAAAGTTTGACCCGAAGGAGCTCGAAGTCGTCCGCGAGATTCCGCCGTCGCCGTTTATGCCGCACGGCCTGAAATTCTTCAACCAGCCCTTCACCCAGAAAGAGCACACGAAAATGGCCATGCAGCGCAAGCCCGCGTGGCAGATGCTCGGCAGCGTCGAGTGCAGGACCTTCACGCCGCGCATCATTCCCGACAACGTCGCCCGCGCGTTCGTGTTCGAGGCAAAGCCCTTCGACCCCATGAAGGGCGGCGGCCCGGACATGTTCGGCATCGAGTGGGAGTACGTCCCGCAGGTCGGCGGCTCGATGGTCCGCCCCGGCAAGCCCTTCGCGCACGACGCCGAAGAGCTCCTGAAAAAAGTCGTCTGGCCCGACATCGACGCGTGGGACTGGGAAGGCAGCGCCAGGGAAAACGAGGAGTTCCTCAAGGGCGACACGTACAACGTCGCGTGGTTCCAGACGGGCTTTTACGAGCGCCTGATCGCCTTCATGGACTTTGAAAACGCCATCCTGGCCATCTTCGACGAGGACCAGCAGCCGTACGTCCACGAGTTCTTCGACCAGCTCACGGACCTGTATATCCGCATCTTCGACAAGATGCTCACCTACTTCCCGCAGATTGACGGCTTCTATTTCCACGACGACTGGGGCTCCCAGAAGGAGACGTTCTTCTCGCCGGACGTCGTCGAGGAGATGATCGTCCCGTACATGAAGCGCGTGACCGACTTCTTCCACTCCAGGGGGCGTTTCGCCGAGCTGCACAGCTGCGGCCAGCTCATGAAGCAGGTCCCCAACATGATTAAGGCCGGCTGGGACGCGTGGGGCGGACAGGCGATGAACGACACGCACAAGATCTACGAGCTCTACGGCGACAAGATCCTCGTCGGCGTGCTCCCCGAGCCGTTCGACCCCGAGACGACGCCCGAGGAGGAGCAGAGGCGGATCGCCCGCGAGTACGCGGACAAATTCTGCCGACCGGAAAAGCCCTCTTTCTTCAACTTCAACGGACTGAAGTACCTCACGCCCGCGTTCCGCGAGGAGCTCTACAAGCAGTCCCGCATCAACTACAGCAAGTAATGCAAAAAAACGCCCCCGAAGAAGCCTTCGGGGGCGTTTTGCTATGGAGATAGGAAGGAGAGCTAGAGCGACGTGACAAATTTAACGGAATACAGATCGCACATGACGCGCGAGCGCGTGACGAGGTCCTCCAGAACGAAGTAGCTCACACCCACCTCGCGGACGATGCCCGTGCGGTCTGTCAGCAGGTTCGAGCCGATGAGAAACTCGGCCCGAACGGGCTGGCCAATGAGGGATCTGAGATACCCGGGGATGTATCCGGGGCCCATGACGGGTGGGCCCTGCTCGAAAAAGTCCGTCGGCCTCTGCGACGTCATGGACAGCGGCGCCGCCTGGGTGAAGGTCTGGTTTTGCGGGCTCGTGTTGTACGCTGCGGGATAGCCGCCCCCGCCGGCGGCGCCGCTTTTCGGGTCGGCGTACTGCGCGCCGGCAACGCCCTGGTTTGCGTTAGGGCCTGTATATTGCGCGCCGGCCACATTCTGATTTGCGTTGGGGTCCACATATTGCGCGCCGGCGACGTCCGTGCCCTGCGCCTTCGGTTCTGCGTATGTAGCGGGGGAGACCTGCTGCTTTTGTTTTTCCTGATAGGTAAAGCCCATCACGCCGGCGTTCGGCGCGTTCGGCTGGCTGGCGCTGAACACCTTGTTATCCGTCCAGTTTAAGTTTCTGCTCATTCCTTAACCACCTTTATTAAGTATCTGCATACAAAGCCGTTGGATTATAAAAACAGTGCTGGTTGATACGCGTAAACCAGTATCCCGTCCCGTTGTACGGGAACGGGTCCGGACAGACGGGGCTGAATGGGTTCATATACCAGAGCGCCTCCGAGCCGACGCCGGTGAAGACGCCGCCTTGTATGGCCCAGTCGGCCACCTCGTAGTGAATCGGTTCGGGGGTCATGGCCCAGACGTTCTGGTGGTTCGGCTCGCCGTAAACCATTGTCTTGTAGCATGTAAACTGGCAGTACTGCTCGATGACCCGGCGCAGATCACCCTGGCAGACGCGCTGGTATTCGCCGTACGCCACGTGGACGCGGTTCATCACGACCGTCGCAACGGCGCGCATGCCGTCGAGGCCCTCGCCTTCGGCTTCGCACCGGATAAGGCGCGCAAAGAGTTCTCGTGCATCCAATAAGCATCACCTCGCGTTTTTGCAGTACCAATGTATTCAGCGCCGCCCGCCGTTGCTACTTCGGGCGCAACCGCCTCAAGGTCCTGACGCGGCCCGTGCTAACTCTGACGGATTTTTCGACGAAAAAACCGGCCTTCCCGGTGAAGGGAAGGCCGGTTGGGTTTTTGGTTATTCCTCAATGTCGATGACGCTGACCGGACAGGAGTCGCGCGCGTCTTTCGCCGCTTCGATGGTCTCTTCCGTGGGGTCCTGGTACGCCTCGGCGAGTCCCGCGTCGTTGAAGCGGAACACCTCGGGGCAGGTGGAAACGCACACGCCGCAGGAGATGCAGCCGTCCTGATTGACTTTTGCCTTCATACTTTTGCTCCTTTCACATCGATTCCTTATGTTAATGTTTCCGAAAAAACAGCGTTTACGCGCGGGATTTTGCACGCAAAAATTGACTTTTTCGCGATTGTGTGCGGTAATAGGATATAATAAACCAAACAGTAAAAAGGAGCGACGCGTTATGACACTGACGATCACGAAGGAAAATTTCGACAGGGAAGTCCTCCAGTCGGACAAGCCCGTTCTGCTTGACTTCTGGGCGGCGTGGTGCGGCCCGTGCCGGATGGTCTCGCCCATCATCGACGAAATCGCGCAGGAGATGCCGTGGATTAAGGTCGGCAAGGTCAACGTGGACGAGCAGCCGGAGCTCGCGCAGGCGTTCCGCGTGATGAGCATCCCGATGCTCGCCGTCGTGAAAGACGGGCAGGTCGTCTCGACGGCCGTCGGCGCGCGCCCGAAAGCCGACATTTTAAAGCTGCTCGGCCTGTAAGCGCACAAAGCCGTCCCCAGAGCCCGCGCGCCTTAAATCGCGCCTGAATATATAGCGCATGCGCCTGAACACTCCGCGCGCGGGAGCGCTGTAAGTGCTTTTGCGCCGCCGCCTCCGAGGCGCTCAGCACGCAAATAACGATTGCCGCCCGCCGCGGCACGGCGCACAGCGGCAGATATTTGCCGCAACCTTCGTAGTATGGATGGATGGACGCGGCATTCGGTCGTATTACGCGACGTTTGCCTGCCCGCCGCGGCGCGCCGCTGCTACAAAGACGCGCTGCGAAGCAGGCAAACTTATCGGCCATTTAAGGCCTATTAATCGCTGGCGCAGGTTTTAAGCGGCAGCCTGCATTAAGCGGGGCGGGATAATGGTAGGAAAGTGTAGATTGAATTATTGTTCAATTATAATTATCCGCCTGCGCAAGCGCGAATTTCCGCCGGCGAAATTGTATTGAACGAGAATTCAACACTTATTGAACGCCTCTATGCGCGTGAGCGACGTCAGATTCCGCTCAGACGCGGCGCGCAAAGCGGCAAAGCCGCCCGCTTTGGGCGGGGAAGGCTTTAGCTGCGGTACCTCCGCCTTTATACACACGCCTGTATCCCCCGAAACCCGACAAAAGAATAAAGCCATATCCAATATGCCTGCGGGGCTGCGAAAGCGCCGCAGGCATATATTGTTTTGACGGTATTCTGGCGGACAGGGGGAAAGCAGCATGGTCTATGACCGCGAAAAGGCCGTCGAATACGCGGTGCGGTGGGCCTACGGCCGCAACCCGCAGTATTACGATTATGAAAAGCTCGGCGGGGACTGCACGAATTTCGTCTCGCAGTGCCTGTTTGCCGGCGCGGGCGTGATGAACTTTGCGCCGGTGCTCGGGTGGTACTACATAGACGCGAACAACAAGTCGCCGTCGTGGACGGGCGTGGAGTTTCTGCGCAGTTTCCTCGTGCGCAAAAGCGGCGGCCCGGGGCCGTACGCTGTCGAGACGGGGATGGCGGAGATGGAGCCCGGCGACGTCATCCAGCTCTCGTTCGACGGGGTGCGGTTTCAGCACTCGCTTTTCGTCGTGGAGACGGGGGCGAAGAAAGGCATAAGCGACATTCTCATCGCCTCCCACTCGGACGACCAGCTCTACACGTCGCTGGGGACGTACATATACGCGAAAATCCGGTTCCTCCACATCCTCGGGGTGAACGCGCACTAAATCAGCTCGTGATAAACTTTATTATCGTGCTGGCGACCTGGGAGAGGGGGACCTGACGCTCCACGGCGCCGATTTCAAACGCGGCGCGCGGCATGCCGTACACGATGGAGGACGCCTCGTCCTGCCCGATGGTGCGCGCGCCGTTTCGGCGCATGGCGAGGAGCCCCGCGGCGCCGTCGCTGCCCATGCCGGTTAAGATGACGCCGACGGAATCGGCCGCGCACGCGCGGCTGACGGAGTGGAACAGCACGTCGACGGACGGGCAGTGGCCGTTGACCTTCTCGCCCGGCGCGACTTCGACGCGCAGTTTTGGGCCCATTTTTTTCACCGTCAAATGTTTGTCCCCCGGGGCGATGAAGACGTGGCCCGGCTCTATGTATTCGCCGTTTTTCGCCTCCCGGACGGTCAGCGGCAGGAGGCTGTTGAGGCGCTCGGCGAACATCCGGGAAAACTCGGGCGGGATGTGCTGCACGATGACGATGCCCGGAACGGTGGGGGGCAGCTGGCTGAGCACCTGGAAAATCGCCTCGGTGCCGCCCGTGGACGCGCCGATGGCAATCAGCCGCTTTGTGGGGTTGCGGCACGCTTCGGGGGCTATCCCAGGCCCTGCCGGCTGCGGCGCGTCGTTGACAAGCGTCTTCGCGTTTGCGGCGATTTTGATTTTTTCAATGAGCTCGTCCGTGAAGTGCCTGACCGTGCGCCCGATGGTCAGGTCGGGCTTTGCCACGAAGTCGACGGCGCCGGCGTTCATCGCGTCCAGAACGGCTTCGCTGATGGAGCTGACGACGACGACTTTGATGGGGTACTGGGGGAGTAGGCGGCGAATAAATTCGATGCCGTTCATGCGGGGCATCATCACGTCGCAGACCATGACGTCGGGGGAAGTCTCCATGATTTTGTCCCGCGCGTCGAAGGGGTCTGTCGCCGTGGCGACGACTTCGATGAGCGGGTCGGCCTGAAGGGCTTTTTTCAGGGTTGTGCGGAAGACGGCGCTGTCGTCTACGATGAGTACGCGGATTTTCTTTGCCATGACCGACTCCTATTCTTTTCTGTAAATCGCCGGTTTGATGAACTTGTATTTCGTCTGGTCGCGGTTGAGGGATTCCGCGTGCCCGACGAAGAGGTAGCCGCCGTCTTCGGTGATGTCGTAAAACTTCCGGATCAGCTCGTATTTCCTCTCGTTGTTAAAGTAGATCATCACGTTGCGGCAGAAAATGACGTGAAATTTCCTCTTAAAGGGGAAGTAGGCGTCCATGAGGTTGAGGCGGCGGAAAATCACGTCGTTTTTGATGGATTCCTTGACGGCGTAGGTGGTTTTGTCAATTCGGTCGAAGTAATTCAGCCGCCAGGCCGGCGGGAGGGGCTCGACGTCCTTGTCCGTGTACACGCCTTTTTTCGCGGTGTCAAGCGCTTTGAGCGAGATGTCGGTGGCGAGGATGCGCGTGTCCCAAGCCGATATTTCCGGCCCGAAAAAGTCGTGCAGAATCATCGCCAGCGTATACGGCTCCTGGCCCGTCGCGCAGCCGGCGCTCCATATCCGCACGTCTCTCTCGCGGGCGGCGACGGACTTCACCCACGGCAGGACGTGGTCCTTCAGATATGTAAAATGGTCGGGCTCGCGCATGAAGTAGGTGTGGTTCGTCGTGATTTTGTTGATCATCGCGATGGCGGCCTGACCCGTTTTATCGTTTATGACGTAGTCGAAATACTGGGAAAACGACGTAAACCCGTGCTCCGTGAGGATGCTGTGCAGGCGGCTTGTCACGAGGGCGCGCTTTTCGTTTTTCAGCTCGATGCCGTAATTGCGCTTGACATAATCGGAAATCTTGCGAAACTCCGTGTCGGTTATCTGAACCAAGCAAACTCCTCCTGAAACGACTTGTTCCCCATATAACGTTTAAGCGCGGCGGCGCGTGTAACGGACGCCCGGGAGGCACTTTTGCGCAATACCTCCCGGGCGGCGTTTTGCTTAAAGCGGTTATTTGCGGGACTATGTACTCTTAATATTTCTGATCGGCATCGCCGGCGCTGAGCGAAATGGCGGGCGCCTTCTTGCCGCTTAAGGCCGGCTGCTGCGTTGCCGTGTTCAGGTTATTGAGGATGGACATGGACTTCTTCTCCTGGCTGCGGCGCAGCCTGAAAACGCTGATGGCCTCCTTGAGCTGGTTGGCCTGGCTGCTCAGCTCCTCGGCCGCGGCGGCGCTCTCCTCGCTGGTGGCGGCGTTCGTCTGGACGACCTGCGAGACCTGCTGGATGCCGCTGTTGACCTGCTCGATGGCGGCGGCCTGCTGCCCGGAGGCGGCGGCGATGGACGAGATGAGGTCGGCGGCCCTGTCGATCTGCTCGACGATGTTGGCCAGCGCCTCGGCCGTATTGGCGGCGATTTTTGTGCCGATGGCGACCTTGTCCATCGAGCCCTCGATGAGGTCGGCCGTCTCGCGCGCGGCGTTGGCGGAGCGGGCGGCGAGGGTGCGCACTTCCTCCGCGACGACGGCAAAGCCCTTGCCGTTCTGGCCGGCGCGCGCCGCTTCGACGGCGGCGTTGAGCGCGAGAATGTTTGTCTGGAAGGCGATGTCGTCGATGACTTTGATAATCTTGCTGATATTGGCCGAGGAGGTGTTGATCTCATCCATGGCCTTGAGCATATCCTGCATGTGCTCGTTGCCCGCGGCGGCAAACTCCTTCGCCTTCTGCGCCAGCTCGTTGGCCTTTTCGGCGTTCTTGGCGTTTTCGTTCGTCTGCGAGCCGATCTCGGAGAGCGAGGCCGTCAGCTGCTGGATGGAGCTGGCCTGAACCGTGGCGCCCTGCGAGAGCGCGAAGCTCGAGTCGGCGACGAGGGCCGCGCCGGACGCGACCTGGTCGGCCGCCGCCGAGATGGCGCTGATGACGCGGTGCAGGTTGTTGATCATATCGAGAAGGGCGTTGCCGAGGACGTCGCGGTCGTTGATGACGTGGAGGTACTTCGTCAGGTCGCCGTCAGCGATGGCGCGCGCGTCTTCCACCTTGTCGCGCGTATTGCGGACGAGGTCGGTAAATTTGCGTGTGAGCAGATGTGTCTCGTCTTTCGACGTCTCGTCGATGTCAAGGCCGCCCTCGAAATAATCGAGGTCGCCTTCGGCCAGCCGCTCAATGCCGCCCATCAGCCCTTTCAGGAACGGCCTGAGCTGCTTTCTGACATAGTAGATGGCGTAGGCGGCGACGACAGCGAACCAGATGAACAGCACCAGTCCGATGGCGCGATACACCGCGTCGCTGATGGAAAGGAGCGAACGGAAATCAATGACGACCATCAGCAGCAGAAGGATGGTCGGAACCGAAAGCAGCCTGATGCCGAGAAAGACCTTGCCGGAGAGGCTGAGCTTTCGGAATCTGGACAAATTACTGTATTTGCTGGAAACGTATTTGCTGGAAACGGCTTGTTCGTTCGACTTCCCCGTACTCAAAATGCATCACCTTCAAACGAGTATTCAAAAGGGAACCCTCCAATATAAGTTATCGTTTCGAATTGGGACGGGTTTATCGGGATGATAAAATATCATCAAATATAACAAAAATCAGGGCGGGTTTTCGCAAAAAAGCCGGAAAAAGGCCCTGTTTCTCAAAAAAGGCGGCAATCGCCGCCCGTTTGAAACTTCACTAGAGGAGGATGTCCATAATCAGGCCGCGCAGCTCGTCGACGCGGCCGAGGAAGTCGAGCCGGTCGTGGTTTTCCTCGAGGATGGACTTGGCCAGCGCGTCGAGCTTTTCGTCGATGATGCTCAGCGCCGAGAAGACGCGGTGGCCGCCGCGCGGGTCGCGCACTTTTTCGTCGACAAAGACGTACGCGTGCCTGGCGATGTCGCCGAGCAGCTGCTTGAGCAGCGCGCGGTACCGCTCGAAGCCGGCGATGTCGACTTTGTTTGTCAGCTCGTCGGCCAGTTGCCGCATCTCGGTGAGGAGCTTGTCGGCCTGCTCGCGCATGTCCTCCTTGAACTGCTGGTGGAGCGACTGCTTAAACGCGCCTGAAGAATCGCCGCGGCCGGCCGCCGCCGGCGGGACGCCGATGCCCGATATGCCGCCGGACCGTCTGACGCCGTGAATATCCATAAGCTCCCTCCTCTTTTTTACCGCGTGTAGTCTATCGTCTCGCCGGAGTGCGGGATTGCGCCCATATATCGCCCCAGCTGCTTGAGGTCGCGCGCCTTGAGCGTGAGGGACTTGAGGTTCTCAAGGCTTTTGCCGAGAGCGGCGGCGAAGGCGTCGTCCCGCTCCTTGACCGCGGCGAGTGTCTTCGTCACCTCGTCCTTTAATGCCCTTAAAGAGTCAGGCAGGGCCTGACCGCTGCCGGTCAGCCCCTGCAGGAGCGACGCCGCCTGTTCGTCGAGGGCGGCGAGCGTGTTTATGATGTCGTCGCGTTCGTCGAGAATCTGCATCAGGCGTTCGGGGTCTTCGCAGGCGGCCTCGTCGTAATGCTCCGCGGCGTGCGCAAGAAGCTTGCGGCTTTCCGCAAGAGCCTGCTCGTAGACGGCTTGGAGCGCTGTGAGCGCCTGGTTCATCCGACGCCGACCCCCCTGTTGTACCGCGCGGACGTCTTGGCGACCTGTTCCCACGTGTCGCGCATCGACTCGAGAATCTCGAGGATGCCGGGCAGCTTCGTCAAGTCTTTTTTCAGGTTCATTTCGCGGATGGACGACAGGAGGAACTGGTAGATCGGCAGGAGCTGGTGGGAGAGCGGGATGTCGGTGTTGAGGCTGGCAATCAGCTCCCCGATAATCTCCTGCGCTTTCGTCAGGCGCAATCCGGCGTCGCCCACATGGCCGTCCTCATTGAGAAGGATATCGGCAAGCTTGAGGTTTTTAATGCACGCGTCGAAGAGCATGACAATCAGTTCGGCGGGGCTTGCCGTAAAGACGCTCTGCTTGAGGTACTCGTCTTTCAGATTCGCTTTCATGTAGTTCATTTTGCCTTTCTCCTGTTATCTGTAGTATCGGTTACCGTGGCGTCATGAAGAGCTGGCCGATAAACGCGGCCTGCGAGTTGAGCCTTGCAAGCGCCGTTTCCATAGCCGAGAACTTGTTGTAGTACTTCTCCGAAATATCGTCGTACCGCTCGGAAAGCTGCCCGATGACGCGGTCTAGGTTGCTGATTTTGTCGTTGATATCGTCGACGGAGTAGGCGATGCTCTTGCGCGCCTGCGTGAAGGCGTCGCGGAACCGGTAAATGAGGCCCTTTTCCGCCGCGTCGTTTCCGGTGAACATCTTCACGACGCTCTCGCCGTCCCTTTCGAGGGCCGCGCGGAGCTTGTCCTCGTCGATGACAATCTGGCCGGCGTTGGGCTCGAAGTACCCGGCGGCGGTGATGCCGATGCTTGCCATGCTCCGCCCCGTGCCGCCGAGCGCGGTGTAGAAAGCGCCGCGGAGGGAGTTGAGGAGGGACCGGAGGATGGAGTTGTTGCGGAGCAGGCCGCTTTTGGCCTTCGCCTCCCACGCTTCAATCTCCGAATCCTTCATCTCCTTTTTCTGCGCGTCCGTCAGGGGCGGGTATTTTCTCGACTCGTCTTTTTCCGTGAGAAGCTCCTTGAGCTTCGCCGTAAGCTTATTGTACGCCTCCACGAAGGACTTAACCGTCTCGATGGTGGCGCTGTAGTCCCGCTCGACGTAAAATGTGAGCTTTTCCGTCGTGACGTCGCGGAGGGAGAAGGTCACGCCGTCCACCGTAAACTCGTTTGACGGCTTGCTGACCTCCACGCCGTTGATGGTGACGACAGCGTCCCGCCCGTTTGCGATCAGGCCCTCTTCAATCTGGAAGGCGCTGTTTTCGCCGAAGGCGTTGCCGGAGATATTTTTAATCAGGACTTTTCCGTTTTTGCCGTCGACGTCCGACGTGATGGTGAAGCTGTCCGTCAGGCGGCTGTATTTGATTGTGACCTTGGCGTCTACGTCGTTGTTGATGGTGTTGAGGAAGGTCTGGAGCGTGGTGTCCTTCGTGAAGGTGAAGACTTTGCCGTTGATGGCAAAGGAGATTTTGCCGTTTTCGTCGAACTCGAGGGCGTTTTTGAAGTTCAGCTCCGCGAGGGTTGTGGTGTTGCTGGAGGAAATCTCCGTCCCGTCTTTTGAAATCCGCCCGGCGCTTGTGACGAAGGCGTTCTGGGCAAGCTGCGCCACCTCCACGGTGTAGCGCCCTTCCACGGCGGATGACGTCGCCGTGACGGCCACGGCCTGAGACGTGCTGGCCGCCGTGACCTTGTAGGTGTAGAACGTGGAGGCGCGGAACATGCTGTTTGTGGCGTCCGAGTTGATGTAGGTGTTCATGAACGTGTTGATTTCCGTCCGGACGCTTGAGAGAGCTTCCTTCAGCCACTCCTGCCGCCGCTGGGTCTGGAAGGCTTTGTCGATTTTGGTCTGCTGCTTGGAGGCCATGGACTTGACCAGCGCGTCGATATCGAGCCCGGAGTACATCCCGGTAATGCGCGAGGCGTTTGTGTTTGACATGCCGTTTGTGGAATTGACCGATGCCATGCGTTTCAGCTCCTTATAAGGCGCAGTCGTTTGCGCCCCCTAGGATCTCTCCTCTATACATATCGTGTCTTTTTTGATAATATTAAGCAGGATTTTCTCACTTCCTGCCAAATGAGACTTTTTCCGACGCCTCCATTATATCAGCATTTGGCGGCCGCGGGGGGAAAAAATAAAAATTTAACGGTTTGCGCGTAAAGCGATTAATCCGGACGCAAAAAATTTCGAAATATTTATTGATAAGAGATTTTTTACATACGGGAGGAAGTCAATGAACGGGCAAGACGAGCACATCGACAGTCAAAAGAAAGATGTGCTGCAGGAAATCGCCAATATCGGATCGGGTCACGCTGCAACGGCGCTCGCTGCGCTTTTGAACAGGCCGATTGCGCAGTCGATACCTGAAGTTGCGCTGATTCCGCTCAACGACGTTCCTGACCGGCTCGGAGGTCCCGAAAAAACGGTTGCCGCCGGGCTCATCGAGCTGTCCGGCGACATTTCCGCGTTTTTTATGGTCGTGTTCGAGCTCGAGCAGGCCGACCGCATTATAAACATGATGCTCGGCGACATCGAGCGCGAGACGACGGGCAAGATGTGGCAGCTGACGGAACTGGAAGAATCGGTGGTGGCCGAAACGGTCAACATCCTCGGCGGCTCGTACCTGACGGCCATCTGCGAAATGACGGGGCTGTGCGCCAACCAGTCCACGCCGTGCATCTGCGTCGACATGGTCGGCGCCGTGATGAGCGTCGTCCTGGCGGAAGCGGGCAAGGCCGGGGACTTTGCCGTTTTCTTTAAGTCTGTACTTTCAAACGACGACGATCGCATCATGGGCGATATCATTCTTCTCCCTGATGAGCCGTCGTGCGGAAAAATTTTAAGGTCGTTGGGATTTGAAGCATAGATGAACGAAAACAGTATAGCGGTCAACATCGCGATGATGAAAATAGCGCGGCCGCCGCAAACCCTGTATTCGCTCGGACTGGGCTCTTGCATCGGCGTTGCGATATACGATCCTGTGGCAAAAATCGGCGGGCTTTTGCACGCGCTCCTGCCGCGCATCGGCGAATTCGGAGGCGAAGGCCACTCGCGGGCGAAATTTGCCGACTCGGGAATCGAAGACCTCGTGGAGATGCTCGAAGCGAGGGGCGCAAAGCGCAGCCGGCTCAAGGCGAAAATAGCGGGCGGCGCGGCCATGTTCGCGCTCAAGCCCGGCTCGAGCATAGGGGACATCGGCAAAAGGAACGTGCAAAGCGCCGTCGAGACGCTCAAAAAGCTCGGGATCGAGATCGTGGCGCAGGATACGGGCGGCAACAAGGGACGCACCATTCTATTTGACGTGGGCACCGGGCAGCTTACCGTAAGGACGATCGACAGATCCGTTAAAGTCATTTAACATGCGATTGATTTTACCATTTCACATAAGTCGGAGGGTTGCAAATGGCAAGGATAATGGTTGTGGACGATGCTGCATTCATGCGAATTACAATAAAGAACATGCTCAAGAAAAGCGCGCATGAGGTCGTCGCTGAAGCGGAAAACGGAAAGGTGGCCGTCGAGCGGTACAAGCAGTTTCTCCCTGATATCGTGACGATGGACATCACCATGCCGGAGATGGACGGGCTGAAGGCGCTGAAAGAAATCATGGCCATCAACCCGAAGGCGAAAGTCATCATGGTCTCGGCCATGGGCCAGGAGGCGATGGTGCGCGAGGCGATCCTCAGCGGCGCAAAGGGCTTTATCGTCAAACCGTTCAAAGAAGAGGGGATTATAGCCGCGATCGATAAGCTTGCCTAGGTTTCCGCCGCGGCAAAGCCAGAAAGAAGGGATGGTTGAACGTGGACGAGTCCATGCTTGACGCGTACATATACGAAACGCAGCAACTGCTTGAAGCGCTCGAAAACACGCTGCTGGCCGGGGAAAGCGGGCACAGGCTCGACGCCGACCAGATTAACGAGATCTTCCGCGTCGTGCACACGATCAAAGGCGCGTCGGCCATGATGGAGTTTGAGGAGCTGGCGACTCTTTCGCATAAGCTGGAAGACATGTTCGCGCTCATTCGCGACGGGAAAGACCCGGGCGCGGCGTGGCCGGCGCTCTTCGACACGATGTTTGCCGCCGTATCGTTCTACAATGCGGAAATGGCAAAGCTTCTGGACAAGCAGCCGCCCAACGGCGACTCCCTCCCGCTGAGAGAGCGGATTGAGGAGCTTGTCCGCCTCATCAGCGGCGATAATGGAGAGGCCGGGCCGCAGCCGGATGAGAAGAGCGCGCCGGAAGGCGAAGCGGAAAGCGCCGCGCCGGAGGCGGTAGCGGGCGAGGGCAAAGAAAAGGCCGAAGAGCCCGAAACGGAAGACGCCTATTATAAAGCGGTTGTCTTTTTTGAAAAAGAAAGCCAGATGGAAAACCTGCGCGCTTTCGGCATCGTGCAGGAGCTTGAGAAAATGGACGTGCGCTTTGCCTTCAAGCCGGCGGACTTAAACGCCAAAGACGCGGCCGAGGAGATTGCCCAAAACGGGTTTGTCCTGTACGTCCGGACGGGCGGGAGCATAGACGAGATTAAGTCTGTTCTCGATGAGACGCTGTTTGTCAGATCCGTCGAGCTGACGCCTTTAAGCGAAGACTGCGGGGAAATCCCGGATGAACTTCGCGCGAAGGACGAAGCGCCGGCGGCCGCCGCGCCCGCAGCCGCCGGCGCGGGGGAGGCCGCGGCGCAGGAGGATTCCGGCGGGAACGGAAACGGCGGCGAGAGCGCGCCGCAGCCGTCCGGTGCGGCGGATGGAAACGGCGCTACCGCCGGGCAGCAGGCGTCCGGCGCGGCGGGCGGAAACGGCAGCGCCGCGCAATCGGGCGGGATGGCGTCCTTTGAGACAATCGCCAAGCAGAACTTTATCAGCGTGAGCGTCAACAAGCTCGACAGCCTGCTCAACATCGTCGGGGAAATCGTCACGGCCCAGTCGATGGTCATCAACAACGCCGATTTCGGCGACAGGCCCCACGAGAGCTTCGACATGGCCGCGCAGCAGCTCCACTCCCTGATCAACGAGCTGCAGGACATCGTCATGTCCATCCGCATGATCCCCATGTCCACGCTCTTCCAGAAGATGCGCCGTCTTGTGCGCGACATGTCCCGCCGGTTCGGCAAGCAGATCCAGCTTGAAATCATCGGCGAGGAGACGGAAGTCGACAAAAACGTCATCGACTACCTGTCCGACCCGCTGCTCCATATCATCCGCAACTCCGTCGACCACGGCATCGAAAAGCCCGAGGTGCGGCGCGCCCTCGGCAAGCCCGAGACGGGCAAGATTGTGCTCGAGGCGAAGATGACGGGCAGCGACGTCGTCGTCACTATCAGCGACGACGGCGCGGGCCTCAACAAGGAGAAAATCCTCCAGAAGGCCAGGGATAAAGGGCTTCTCACGAAGCCGGAGTCCGAGATGACGGACAGAGAGATCTACAACCTCATTTTCCTGCCCGGCTTTTCGACAAAGGACGAGGTGACGGAGTACTCCGGCCGCGGCGTCGGCATGGACGTCGTCCGCAAGAACATCGCCTACATCGGCGGCGCCGTCACCGTCGACAGCGCGCCCGGCAAGGGCACGACCCACACCATCCGCATCCCGCTCACGCTCACCATCGTCGACGGGATGAAGTTCAACGTCGGCAAAATGAATTTCATCGTGCCGACGGTCAACGTCCTGTCGGCTATCAAGCCGTCGCCGGACGACGTGTTCAGGGACCCCGAAGGCAACGAGATGATGATGATTCTCGGCAAGGTCTACCCGCTCATTCGCCTGAGCGAATTCTTCAACATCCAC
This sequence comes from Clostridiales bacterium, assembly GCA_012521555.1. Taxonomy (GTDB): domain Bacteria; phylum Bacillota; class Clostridia; order Oscillospirales; family Oscillospiraceae; genus Sporobacter. The sequence goes on along the minus strand of JAAYMC010000008.1, from coordinate 4,246 downwards.
GACGCCGTGACGGAGATTGCCGACGGCATGGTCATGCACCTGTCCTCCGACGAGCGGGATTTCTGCATCTTCTTCGACCAGCTCGACGGCGAGTACCAGGTCGTGGTGAAGAAGCTGCCGGGATATCTTGAAAAATGCTCGTCGAGCCTTAAGGGAATCGGAGGGTGCGCCATTCTGGGCGACGGTTCGATCAACCTTATCGTCGACGTCAACGGCCTTGCGGCCGAATGCTAGGAGGGCACAGCATGGACGAGATTTTGGAAAAGGGCCCGGGAGAAGATATCTGCGAATACCTCATTTTCACGGTTGATTCCATCGAGTTCGGCATCGACATCAGCCTCGTGCAGGAGATCATCGAGTATCAGGAGGCGTCGCCCATCCCGAACATGCTCGATTTCTGCAGCGGCATCATCAACATCCGCGGCACCATCGTGCCGGTCATCGACATGCGGCGCAAGCTCGGATTCGAGCCGCGGGTGTACGACGACCGCGCCTGCATCATCGTCATCAAGCTTCAATCGGAGCTTGTGGGCATGATCGTCGACGGCGTTCAGGACGTGGCCCGCATCGCGCCGGAGCAGCTGAGCGATTCGCCGGCCGCCCGCACGAAAGGCGAGATCAAGCCGTTTACCTCGAAAATCGCGAATATTAACGGCAAAATCAAGCAGATTATCAGCGTGGAAGCCGTTTTCGACGTCGAGCTCGAAGGCGAATGTTAAAAAACGAGGCGTCTTTATGAAAACGCTCATTTTCAACGGGTCCCCGAGAAAAAACGGGAACACCGCGGCGCTCATCCAGGCCCTGTCCGAGCGGCTTGGCGGCGAGATCAAGGTCGTGCGCGCGTACGACTGCGACGTCCGGCCCTGCATCGACTGCCGCTACTGCTGGAAAAACCGCGGCTGCAGCATTAAGGACGGCATGCAGGAGATTTACAAAGACATCGACGAGGCGGACAACATCGTCATCGCCTCGCCGGTCAACTTCTCGGAGCTGACCGGGCAGCTTCTGGCCGTGCTCAGCCGCCTGCAGACGTACTGGTGCGCCAAGTATTTGCGAAAGGAAGAGCCCGTCTCAAAACCGAAACGCGCCGGCGTCATCCTCGTGCGCGGCGGGAGCGGGCCGCAAAAGCTCAATGCCATTGACACCGCCAAAATGATCCTCGGGGACATAAGCGCCACCGTTTGCGGCGTGGTCGTGGCGGAAAACTCCGACGCCGTCCCAAGCGTTCAGCAGGAAGGCGTCCTTGAGGCCATCTATGCGCTGGCCGACGCGCTCAAACAGGGCTGAAAATTTAATTGAATAAGCATTCAACAAAGAGCCGAAGCCGATTCGGCTCTTTTGTCGTTTTTGCGGACTTTTCATGGAAGTTGTACGATTTGGCGCGCGCGTGAATAAGATGGATTGAGACTGTATGGGAGGAGCGGTCTTCATGGGAGTAGTGGTTTCCGTCCTGGTCCATCTGCCGGAGTTTTGGGTTTTCGTCGCGGCGCTGTGCGTCTCTTGCGTCGCATTGGCTGTTTTCCTGTGGAGGATGGAGACGGAGGTTTTGAAAACGAGCGCCCCCGAAAGGAAAGGCGAAAGCCCGCCGGACGCCGCGGCGGCGGTCCTTGCGGAAATGGGGTACGGCTACGATGCGCGGCAGGACGCCCTCGTCTCCCGCCATGACGCGTGGCAGCGGGCGTACGGGTACAGCAGGCTGTACGACGAAGCGGCGGCGCGGTGCGGCATAATCGTCCACTGCGAGCCGGTTGCCTTTGAGCTTGGCGGCAGGCGCTATCTTCTCGCGCTGTGGAAGGGGCAGTACGGCCTTGCCGCCGGCGCGGAAATCGGGCTCTACGTTGCGGGAGAGGGAAGCGCCGCCGGCGCCGGCGAAGCGTTTTATGAGAGCGTGCCGGATGAGGAGAGCCCGAAGATGGCGATGACGCTCTTTCACCGCAACGCGGCGCTGTTTGCCTTTGAAGAGCGCCGCTCGTGGCTTGCCGCCCACCGCCCGGGGCTTTACGCCCGCCCGGAGGATCTCGTCCTGCGCGGGGCCGTATCGTTTCAGAGCGTGGAAATGGCGCGGGCGGCCTGCGACGCGCTCCTTTGCGCCGGCTACACGCCGTGGGAAATCGGGCGGGTGGACGAGACGGTCTATTTCACCTTCGCGCGCCCGCACACATCTCAGCCGGCAAGCCAGAAAAGCCTTTTCGCGCGGGCGGCGCGGGCAAGGCTCTGTCTGGCTGTGCGATGGTACCGCCGCGCCGCCCGGGATCCGGAGGGGATGGATGAAATCCTCGCGCGGCTGCGCATGAAGTCCCCGGCGCTCTTCGCGATGTTTAAAAACAGTTGCCGCAGCCGCCGCCTCCTTGCCGCCGGCGGCGCGCGCGGCGGAATGAGCGGGAAGGAGGGCGGTGATAAGGCATGTCGCGCCTGAAAAGAATCGACGCCGTGTATGAAAAGGCGCCGCGTTTTATTTTGAATGAAAATTCAAAGCTCGTTTTCATGAGCGACTGCCACCGCGGCACGGGCAATCAGGGCGACGACTTCGCCAAAAACAGGACGATCTATGAGGCGGCGCTGCTGCACTACTGGCGCGAGGGGTATACATACTTCGAGCTCGGCGATGGCGACGAGCTCTGGGAAAACAGGAGGATGGAGGACATCACGGCGACGCACTCCGATATTTTCAGGCTGCTGCGCCGCTTTTATCTCGCGGGGCGGCTTGTGATGCTGTGGGGCAACCACGATATTGAAAAGAGGAAGCGCTCGGAAATCCTCTCCGCGTACGAGCCGTTTCTGGGCAAAAAGCCGCGGCCGCTGCTTGAGCATCTGCCGGTGCACGAAGGGGTTGTGCTTCAGTGGGAGGGCACGCCGCACGAGATTCTCCTCCTTCACGGCCATCAGGCGGATTTTTTCAATGACAACCTCTGGCCTCTCGCCCGTTTTCTGGTGCGCACACTCTGGCGCCCCTTGGAGCTTATGGGTCTGAAAAACCCCACGAGCGCCGCGAGGAACAGGAAGCTCAAGGACAAGGTGGAGCAGACGCTCAGGCAGTGGGCGCGGGAGCGGGGCGTGGCGGTCATCGCCGGGCACACCCACCGCGCCGAGATGCCGCGTCCCGGCGAGGCGCCGTATTTTAACGACGGGTGCTGCGTCCACCTTATGGGCGTGACGGCCCTTGAGATAGCAGGGGGGAGGGTGGCCCTCGTCCAGTGGCTGTGCCGGGCCCGCCAGGACGGCGCCGTGTATATTGCCCGCGAGTATTTAAGCGAGCCGGTGCCCATCGGGCGGTTTTTCAGGACGGCGGCTCCGCGCCGCGCCGCGAGCGCATAAAGCGGCGCGCTGGCGATATGTGCCATGAAGGCCGGGTGAAGCCGCGCGTGAAAACTCCCGCAAAAAAAGATTCTCAAGCAAACAAGGCCGGACTGGGCTGGAAGCGAGCGGGCTGAATTTCGCGCTACAAGCGCCAAAAAGAAAAAAAGCGGCAGGGTTCCAAAAGGAACCCTGCCGTTATGTCTGGTTTTGCTGTGGCAGATTAGCCTCTGATGAGGGAGAGGACGTTCTGCGGCAGCGAGTTGGCCTGCGCGAGCATCGCCGTGGCGGCCTGCTGGAGGATGTTGGCGTTGGTAAACTCCGTCATCTCCTTGGCCATGTCCACGTCGCGGATCTGGCTCTCGGCGCTCGTCAGGTTCTCCGTGGAGGTCTCGAGGTTGTTGATCTTGTACTCGAGGCGGTTCTGGATGGCGCCCAGGTAAGCGCGCTGCGAGGAGACCTTGTTGATGGCGTTGTCAACGGCCTCGATGGCGGCCGCCGCGGCTTCCTGCGTCGTGACCTTGGCGGAGTTGATGCCGAGGGACTCGCAGTTGACGGAATCGAGGTTGATGACCATCTCGTCGCCGCGGTTGGCGCCAACCTGGAAGGTCAGGCCCTTGCCGGCAGACTCGATGACGTCGAAGGTGGAGCTTGTGTTCAGAACACCTTCTGCATCCGCGCCGCCAATCTTGCTCATGAGGCCGCTGGACAGGTAAGCCGCGTCTTCTCCCTCAACGGAAAGGGTAAGGGAGAGCGTGGGCAGAGTACCGGATTTGAGCTCACCATTACTAAAGACAACCTTTTTACCGCTGGTATCATTTTCAGCAGTCAGGGTCGCTGCTGTTTGAGTCCCGGAAGAATCTTCGTATTCAATCTGAAGCTTTCCGTCATTCATTTCACTGGCGAGCGCTGCGACTACTGCATCGACATCCGCTTCGTTCCCTTTTGTTGT
>JAAYMC010000069.1 GCA_012521555.1 Clostridiales bacterium | reverse complement strand
TGGGAAACCCGTCATGAAAAAAGAGCATCCAACCATCTCGCGGGGGGCAGGCGTGTGTTTTGAGCGGCGGTGCGTGGTTGCGCGGGGCGAAGCCGGGCGCGTCGGGATAGGGACATGGGAGGTCAGGGATTGCGCGGCGCGCGTCCGGGGCGGTTTTTCGGGAGCCACGGGGGAACGCCCTGAGGGGGAAAAGCGCATCCTTTTCGCGCGCGCTTGGCAGGGGGTTGTATCTTTTCGCGGGGATGTGCTCGCCGCGCATGGTTTGCGCGCGCACCTGAACGGGATTGTTCGCCTCCGCATGGTTTGCGCGCGCCGGCGCAAGATTTTGCGCACCGGCACGGGTGGTGCAGACGCGCAGAGTTTTTCGCGCGCCGGAGCGGATTTTTGTGCGCGGCGGGGCGGGTGTGGTATAATAGGCGCAATGACCGTGATATGGAGGAAGCGCTTTGGAAGGGAAAGCGGTGCTGTGCGTCCTAAACGCGAAATACGTCCACGCCTCGCCCGCGCCGTGGTGCCTGAAGGCGGGGGTGCGCGCGTTTGCGCCGGAGCTTGACGGCCGCGTCGCGATTGTGGAGGCCAACATCAATCAGGCCGAGGGCGATATCCTGCCGCGCATTCTGGCGCACCGGCCGGCCATCGCGGGTTTTTCGTGCTATATCTGGAATATTGAAAAGACGCTTTCCCTCTGCCGGCGCCTCAAAGACGCCCTGCCCGGCGTGCGCATCGTCCTCGGCGGACCGGAAGTGAGCTACTGCGCCGCGGACGTGCTCAGGCACAGCCCCTTCGTGGACTATATCCTTGCGGGGGAGGGGGAGGAGAGCTTCCCCGCCTTTTTGCGCGCCCTTTTTGACGGCGGCGGGGATCTCAGCCCGGAAGGCGCCGCGGCCGTGCCCGGGCTGTGCATGCGCCTGCCCGGCGGCGGCCTTCACATAAGCCCGCCGTGCGTCCTGAACGGCCCCGTCCCGTCGCCGCTTTCGGCGGGGTACGCCGAAGCTGTCCGCGGGCGCATCGCGTATATCGAGACAAGCCGGGGCTGCCCGTACCGCTGCGCCTTTTGCCTGTCGGGCGGTGAAAAGCCGCGCTTCTTTGAACTCGATGCGTGCTTTCGCGCCCTTCTGGCGCTCTCCCGCAGCGGCGCGCGGACGAATAAGTTCGTCGACCGCACATTTAACGCCAATCCGGAGCGCTGCAACGACATCCTCCGGTTTATTCTGGACCGGTACGGGCGGGAGATACCCGAAGGGGCGCGCTTTCACTTTGAAATCGCGGGAGACATCCTGCGGGAGGAGACGCTCGCGCTCCTTGAGCGTTTTCCGCCTGGCGCGGTGCAGCTTGAGATCGGCCTGCAGTCTTTCAATGAAGAGACGCTGAAGGCCATCTATCGCAAAACGGACACGGCGCGGCTTAAAGACAACATCCGCCGCCTTGTCGCCATGGGGAACATGCACATCCACATCGACCTGATCGCAGGGCTCCCACTTGAGGACCTTAAGTCCTTCGCCGAAAGCTTCAACACCGCCTACGCCCTCGGCGCGCACCACCTGCAGCTGGGGTTTCTCAAGATTTTGCACGGCAGCGCCATGCGTAAAGAGCCAGACAAGTTCCCGTGCGTGTTCCGCAAGTCGCCGCCGTACGAGGTGGTTTCGACGCCGTGGCTGACGCAGGAGGATGTCCGCCTGCTCCACCGGACGGAAAACGCGCTGGAGAAGGTCTACAACAGCGGGCGGTTTCGCCTCGCGGCGGAGTACGCGCTCAGCGTGTGCGGCATGACGCCCTTTGACTTTTATACGGCGCTCGGAGAGGCCGTCGAGCGCGCGGGGATGGCGCGCGGGGCGGCGCTCGACGACTTTACCGCGCTGTTTAAGGACTTTTGCGAGAGACTGCCCCATGTCGACGGGGAAAAGCTGCGGGACGCCATGGTGCGCGACCGGCTTGCGACAAACCCGACGGGCGGCCTGCCGCCGTGCCTTGCCCGGCACGACGCGCTTTTCGCGCGTGCGGTAAAGCGGCTTGAGTTTCACCACAAGCCGCAAAAAGGCGTGCGGCGCGGCGCGGCGGTTCTCTACGGCGCGCGCGCCCTCTGCTGGGCCGATTACGACCCGAAGATGCGCGACCCCGTCACCGGCCGCTGGCCGCTCCACGAGATTCCGCTGGAGGACGTTTTGTAGCGCGCCGCGCTTTTATATAATCCGCTAACAGCCGCGCAGTTTACCGCGCGCCCCAGGCGCGCCGCGGGTGAATTTGCCGCCGCCGTCACAAAGTTTGGAGGTTCAGTCGTCGGCAGCTGGAGACGGCTTACATCTATCCGCCGTGGCACGCCGGCTTACCGGTGCTGCCCAGTGTGCGGCATGGAGCGCTCCACCGCGGCTCGTCGGCTTTCCGGTGTTGCCCGCCGCGCGGGCTTGCGCGCGGGGCGCAAGCCCGCGCCGGGCCGGAACCTGCGTGAAATCGGCTGATTCCCGCGCCTGCTTGCACGGAGCGCAAGCTGCGCCCGCACGCGCCGGGCGCATGCGGTTGTACATATCGCGCAAACGGCCGTTGAATCCCCGTTCAATCAAGCACTTAGCAAGCATTGAACCACCGTTTAATACATAGAGAAGGAACATGCCCATGAAAAACCACGCGAAACCCTCACTTGTCCTCTCCATGCTCATCTTCAGCACCATCGGTATCGCCCGCCGGTACATCCCGCTCTCGTCCGCGGCGCTGGCGATGGTGCGCGGCGCCATCGGCGCGGCGTTTCTGCTTGTTTTCATGCTCATCAGAAAGAAGAAAATCTCGTGGGCGGCGGCGCGGGAAAACCTCCTGCGGCTTAGCCTTTCGGGCGTATTCGTCGCCCTTAACTGGATTTTGCTGTTTGAGTCCTACCGCTTTACGACGGTCGCGACGGCGACGCTCTGCTACTACATGGCCCCGATATTCGTGACGCTTCTGTCGCCCGTTTTCTTTCGGGAAAAGCTCACCGTAAGGAAGCTCGCCTGCGTTTTTACCGCCCTCGTCGGCATAGCGCTCATCTCCGGCGTTTTGCAGGCCGGCTTCGGCGGCGACTTTCGCGGCGTCCTCATGGGGCTTGGCGCGGCGGTGTTTTACGCGTGCGTGACGGTGCTGAACAAGACGGTCCGCGGCGTGCCGCCCTTTGAAAAGACCATTGTGCAGCTTTCGGCGGCGTTTATCGTCCTGATTCCCTACGTGCTCCTGACGGAAAGCGGGCAGAGCCTTGCCATGACGCCCGTGACGGCGCTGCTCGTTCTCCTCGTCGGCGTCGTCCACACGGGCGTGGCGTTCGCCTTTTTCTTCGGCAGCATCGAGCACCTGCCCGCGCAGACGGTGGCGCTGCTCAGCTACCTCGACCCCGTCATCGCCGTTTTACTGTCGGCCGTTTTTTTGCGCGAGGCGATTGGAATCTGGACCATCATCGGCGCCGTGCTGGTGCTCGGCTCCACGCTGGTCAACGAGCTTGCCGCCGCGAAAGAGAAAAGCGCCCCGCAGGACGCGTTCAAAGAGGAATAATCTGCCATGCATAAGCGCCTTTTATCGGGGATAAAATGAAAGTGTAGCCGCAAGCGGCAGGTTAAAGTGAATAGGCCGCATGGGAATGCGGCGAAGGAAAAGGCGCGCGGCCTTGTGCCGCGCGCCTTTGTTTTTTTATTTTGCCCGGCGCGGCAAATCGCTGATTGCCCGCTGCGCTGATTTTCCCGATGGCCCAAAATCTCTAGGGCCGCTTTTCGGGCTTTGGGCGCAAAGCGCTTTGCTTTCCCGCATGATGCGCAAAGCATTTTATCCGGCGCACCGCAGCTTACGGCACAAAGAATCCTGCCCTCCACGGCAAAAACCTTCTGCGCCGGCACTGCGGCGCCTGCCGCGGGGGTACCCATATAAAAACAAAGCCGCAAAACGGCTAAGCGCGCTTTGCGGCCAGTTTGTCCGGTTATGTAGCTATTCCTTTTTCTCCAGCAGGCGCCGGCCCAGCTCGTAGGCGCGCTTTAAGTCCTGCGGGAAGACCTCCTCGCGGCGGCGGCGCTTGGCCTCGACGTCGAACATGCTCGCGTCGTACTTGCTGTAGTCGTCAAACTGGAGCGTATCGTTGGCCTCAATCAGCTCCGTCGGGCCGACGAAGGTCGTCATGGTGCGCGTGACGAGCTCGTTGAGCGCCTTGTGGAAGCCGGGCTGCGGGGCGTTCGTCGTGAAGATTACGCCGACGGGCAGGCGCTTGGGGCTGATGACCATCCTCTCTCGGTTGTAGGCGAGGCTGGAAAACCACAGCCGCTCAAACAGGGCGCGGGTGCAGGCGGTGACGTCCGCAAAGTAGACGGGGGAGCCGACGATGAGCGCGTCCGACTGCCAGATTTCCTCCAGAATGGGCTTGAGCGCGTCGTTTAAGGCGCACTTGCCGTAGCTTTTGCCGCCGAGGAGCTTGCAGGCAAAGCAGCTGCTGCACCCTTTGACGTCCATGTCGTAGATGTGGTACAGGGACGTTTCCGCGCCGGCGTCGCGGCAGCCCTGGGCCGCGCTCTCGAGCATCTGCGCCGTGTTCCAGTTTTTGCGGGGACTGCCGTTGATTAAGACAACTTTCATGCTGATCCCTCCCAAAAAGCGCCATGAGACGCCGAATTTGTTGTCCAACATTATACCAGAACCGGCGCGCGCTGGGAATGCTTTTTCTCATCCGCGCGGCGCGCGGAGAGAAATATGTAAGGCCCGCCGCGCCGGGCGCAGGCGAGCCGGACTGTCTTAATAGAATCTGCCGAACGGCGGCCGGCCGCAGCCATAGCCCCGGCAGCCGGGTCTCGGTCTGGGAGGCCGAGGCGGCGGAGGAGGCGGCGGAGGCGGTGGGTAAGGACGGTGGCAGCCGCAGCCGCGCCTGCCAAATCCGAAGAGCAAATCAAACAGCATATATTTCACCCCTTTACCGGTATATGCCGGAAGGGGACAATGTGCGACAGTTTTGTTTACCGCGGCAGGACGGAAAGCAGATCCGCCTTCATGGCAAGGGCCGCCGCGCGCGCCGCCTCCTGATAGTCGCGGCCGCCGCGCCCCGTCTTCTGCCAGGCGCAGATGATGCCGCGGGAGGAATTCACAATGGCCCCGCCGCCGTGCCGGTCGAACGCCGCGGCGACGTCTTTTGCCGCGCCGCCCTGCGCGCCGTAACCGGGGACGAGGAAGAACGTGCCTGTCAGCTTCTCCCGCAGGAGCCTCAGCTCCTCCGGATACGTCGCGCCCGCGACGGCGCCGACGCACGAGTAGCCCGACGCGCCAACCGTGTCCGCCGCGAGCGACTCGAGCAGCCGCCCCACGGTCTCAAAGAGCTTTTCCGTGCCGACGGACAGGTCCTGCAGCTCCCTGCTCGAGGGGTTTGACGTCTTCACGAGGGCGAAGACGGCCTTGTCGTACTTTTTGCACGTCTCGATGAAGGGGCGCACCCCGTCCGAGCCGAGGTAGGCGTTGATGGTGACGCAGTCGAAGTCGAAGCCGGCGAGAGCGGCGCTCCCGATCTGCACGCGCCCGAGATACGCGGCGCTGTAGGCCGCGGCGGTGGAGCCGATGTCGCCGCGCTTGACGTCCCCGATGACGTACAGGCCCTTTTCCCGGGCGTACTGCGCCGCCCTCTTCATGGCGGCGACGCCCTCGGGCCCGAGCATCTCGAAAAAGGCCGACTGAATCTTGATGGCGGGGACGATATCGCACAGCGCGTCAATCAGCCCGCGCCCGAACTCCTCGTAAGCGGCCGCGGCGGCCGCGAGCGTCTCGCCCTTTTCCGCGATGTGCCGCGCCATGATGTCGGGCGGGATGTATTCGGGGAGCGGGTCGAGGCCGAAGGCGGAGGGGTTTTCCATGGCGAAGATTTTTTCCTGAAGCCTGTCGATGGACATTTTGCACCTCTTTGTTTTCTCTTTAATCTGCGCCGCGGCGGTGAAATAACCGTGCGGCGGAAGCGAATGCTCTGGCATGAGCGGCAAAGTCGATGCGCGGCGGGTAAGCCGCGCGTGTGCTTGCAGACGCCGCGCCTGATATTACCGGCGCCGTTTGAGCAAACCGCCCCGTATAGGGGCGGCTTTTGACATTGAAATCGCTGCAAGCCTATACCAGGCTGAGCGCGAGGCAGGCGCACCGCGTCGCCTAATTACGGATAGCGGGGGAGCCCCGCCGCGAAGGAGGCGCGCATGCGGAAGTCGCCCGCCACGATGCGCTAATCCTTGTACACCACTTTGCCGCGGCAGATGGTGTATTTCACGCGGCCTTTCAGGCGCGCGCCGGCAAAAGGCGTGCTCTTGCCGCGGGAGAAGAAGCGGGCGGGGCTTACCGTCCACTCCTCGTCGGGGTCGAAGATGACGATGTCGGCCTCGTCGCCCGGGCCGATGCGCCCTTTGTCGAGGCCCAGAATGGCCGCCGGCGCGGTGGACATGAGGTCGATGACGGCCATGAGGTCGAGGCGGCCGGTGTGGTAAAGATAAGTGAGCGCCACGGCGAGGGACGTCTCCAGCCCCGAGATGCCGCTGGGGGCCTCCGTGAGGGGCAGCGCCTTTTCGTCGGCGGCGTGGGGGGCGTGGTCGGTCGCGATGGCGTCGATGGCGCCGCTTTGCAGCCCCGCGACGATGGCGGCGACGTCCTTTTCCGTCCGCAGCGGGGGATTGACGCGGGCGGCCGCGCCGTGGGCGAGGATTTCCTTTTCCGTGAGGGCGAAATAGTGGGGGCATGTCTCCGCCGTGACGCGCACGCCCCGCCGTTTTGCCTCCTCGATGAGGGCGACGGACCGGGCGGTGCTCACGTGGGCGATGTGGATATGTGCGCCCGTCTCCTCGGCGAGCATGAGGTCGCGCATGACCATAATCTCCTCGGCGATGGCCGGGCGCCCGGGGATGCCAAGCTCCCTGGAGACGGCCCCTTCGTTGACGGCGAAGTTTTGCGCGAGGCTTAAATCTTCGCAGTGGCTGCTGATGACGAACCCGCCCGCGGCGGCGGCTTTAAGGGCGCGGCGCATGAGGGCAGCGTCCATCACCGGCATGCCGTCGTCGGAGAGGGCGGCGGCGCCCGCTTTGATGAGGGCGGCCCAGTCCGTCGGCTCCGTCCCTTTCTGGCCGGCGGAGACGGCGGCGTAGGGCAGGACGTGGATGGGAAGGCCTTCGGCGCGCTCAAGCAGCCTTGCCACGGCCTCCGGCGTGTCGATGACGGGGTCGGTGTTCGGCATGCACACCGCCGTCGTCACGCCGCCGGCGGCGGCCGCGAGGGCGCCGGACAGCAGGTCTTCCTTATGGGTCTGCCCGGGGTCCCGGAAGTGGACGTGCATGTCCACAAGGCCGGGGGCGACAATCATGCCCGCCGCGTCGATGACCTCGTCGGCGGGCGCGCCGGCCAGGTGCGCGGGGAGGACTTTGCCGTCGGATACGTACAGGTCGCGCACGGCGTCCGTCCCGTGGAAGGGGTCGACGACATGGCCGTTTTTAATCAGAAGCATACTCTGCCTCCTTAAGTGCTCAAAAGCAAAGCCGCGAAAAATTGCGGCTTTTGTGCGGCTGCTCCGATAAAAATCAGGCAGTTTGCTAAAATTTCGGAAGAATTATATAAGAATATTCGCGCAAATGCAAGCAAATACTAGGAGAGCGCAGGCAGGCAAGCCGCTTTAGGCATTTTGCCAGGGCGCGTTTTGCCTGTTTTGTGCGAAAAGAGAAAGACGCGCGCAAAAGACGCCGCGCAAAGAATATGGCCGCCGACGCGGCAGATTGGGGACGGATATGAACAAAAGCACAGGATTTGTAAAGGGTATGTCCATTGGTGTGATTACCGGCGCGGCTATTGGCATGATCATTGCGCCTCGCGGCAAGCGCGCCAAGAGCGCGGCCGGAAAAGCTCTCAAAGCGGCCGGGGAAGTCATCGACAGCATCTCCGGACTTTGGAGCTGACCGCTTTTTTCAGCGGAAAATGGCGATAGAAAGCGCGGAGGCACTCTGCGCTTTTTATCTTTTGGGGGAATCTCGCCGGCTTTGCTCGCTTGCGTTGGAGAATTTACTCGCTTTGAGCGGGACACGAAAAAGCGCGCCGCCTGCATTTTTGGCGGCGCGCTTTTTCGGCGCGGGACTGACCGCAAAACGTGATAACGCAAGCGGAGCCGCCGCCTTCCCCACGCACGGCGGGGCGGCGGCTACGGAAGAGGGGCTGCCGGCGCTTTTGCGCCTTACCGTGTACGGCGGGGCGGGCGGCCGCTAAGAGGCAGCCGAAGCGCTTTTGCGCCCTGCCGCCCTATAAGGAGCGACGGCAAAAGGCAGTCACATCGCTAATGAGCCTTCCCGCGTGCGGCAGGGCGGCGGCCGCGGAAGAGGTGGTCACAGCTTTAATACCTTACCGCATGCGGCGGGGCGGGGGAGCGCCCCGCCCCGCCCGCGCCCGGGCATTATGCGGGCGATGGAGGAGAGGGTGCGGCAAAGCACGCGCATCGCCAGCGGCGGGAAACCAGCTGCTGAGCGCGCGGCACAGCACCCGCGCATGAACGGCGGGGGAGAACCGCCGACGAGCACCGCCCGGGCATTATGCGGGCGGTGGCGGGAGAGGGGGCGGCAAAGCACCAGCGGTGACGGGAAACCAGCCGCGTTGTGCGCGCGGCAGAGCGGCTCGCGGCATAAGCGGCGGGCTTTCCGCCGCGCCGAGGATTGCGCGGGGTGCGCGTGAACACAAACGGCTTTTCGCCGGACAGCCGGGCGCGCGCTTTCCCAAAGGCTGCGCGGGACAGCGCGCTAGCAAAACGGATACGGCAAAATGAAAACGGCCGCGCGGACGTTCAATCGGTGCGGCCGTTAGCGTATTACTGCGCCTGCTGGTTTTGCATTTTCTGCTTTGTCTGCTGGATTTTCTGCTGCTCCGCCTGCTCGACGTTGTACCAGCCGTGGTTTTGCATGTTCGTGAAGATGTCGGCCTGGATGCAGTGCTCGTCGCTTAAGATGTTGAGCATGGTGGTGCGCAGCTGCGGGTTGACGCACTCGCCGGCGAAGGTGTTGTAGCTGTCTGTGATGTGCTTTTGGACGAGGAGCGAGTCCTGAAGAATCTCTTTTTCGGACAGCGTGGCCTGTGTCTGTTGCATGTTAATCATGGCGCATCCCCTTTACTGCAAGAATGTCATCAGCGTGTTGAAGTGCTGCTGATGCTTTTGGGCAATGTCGTTGAGGCACTGCTGAATCTGCGCGTCGCTGCACATGGAGGCCATGTGCTTGTATTTCTTGACGAGCGTGAGTTCAGCGTTGAGCTGGTCTTCCAGAGCGGTGAGCTCTTTTGCTGTGAGATTGGCCAAAACAATACCTCCTCATGGTTATTGGCCTGCCGCGTGCAAGGCGGGCAGGCCGTTGATTCGGTATTATTATGTACAGATTAAGGGCCCATATTCTTGCAGTTTGATGAAATGCTGCCATCACAGGGCGAGCGCGCCGTCTTTTACCTTAAACAGGATATAGTCTTTTTCCGCAATCTGCGTGGGATAGCCGAAACAGAAGATGTTCATCAGCGCAAACGGCTCATCCGGCGAGACGGGCACGGCCAGGAGCGTAAACCCGTCCTGCTCCGTCACGAGCGCGCCGGGGATCAGCTCGTGGCCTTCGTAAATCGTCGGGTCTTCAAACAGCTGCGTCAGCGGCGGCGCA
>JAAYMC010000068.1 GCA_012521555.1 Clostridiales bacterium | reverse complement strand
TATCTGACATGGTACGTAACCTCCTTTGGTTGGTATTTTGTATGCTAACTTAATTCTACCAAACGGTTACGTCCATGTCATTTTTATTGGACTTCTATGAATTTGCGAAAAATATTATACTTTATCAAAACGGACGCGCGTTACCGGGGCAGTTCCTCTGGTTTTGGCCTTCGCACATGGGCGCGCATCTTTTCCGAGCAGGCTCCGAACAGCCTGTAGTTTTTCCGGCCTTCTTCGAGCGTCAGCCCGCTGTTTAAGTCACTCGGCTCGTCATCCCCCGCGGTAAACACATCGTTTTCCCAGAAACAGACGGGGCAGATGAAAGCGACCGCCTCTTCCTTGGGTACCGGCAGCGTCAGACACCCGCAGCAGGGGCACGGATACTCCCCTTTTACGCCGTCCTCCGGCGGCTTTTCAGACGATACCGCTCTCTCGGGCAGATAGGTAAGCTCTGCGCTCAATTTATCTCACCTGTCCATCGCATATTTTATATGCTGAAAGGCGGCGCGGATAAGGCGCAGCCGTTAAGGAGGTTTTCCTTAACGGCTGTTTTTGCTTTATGACGCTTTCTCAAAAGTTATCCACAATCAGGGGATAAGCGCGTTATTTCCGGGGCGGGATGATTTCAATCCAGTACCCGTCCGGGTCTTCAATAAAGTAGATGCCCATCTGGGGGTTTTCGTAGCAGATGCAGCCCATCTCCCGGTGCTTTTCCTTGGCTGCCTCGAAATCGTCGGCCTGCACGGCAAGGTGAAACTCATTGTCGCCCAGGTCGTAAGGCTCCGTGCGGTCACGCAGCCACGTCAGCTCCAGCTGGTGGGACGTGCGAGAGTCGCCGAGGAAAACGATGACGAAGCTGCCGTCCGGCGCGGCAATGCGGTGGACTTCCTTTAGTCCTAGCGCTTTGTCGTAAAACTCAAGGCTCCTGTCAAGATCGAGGACGTTAAAGTTGTTGTGCAGAAACGTAAATCCCATTGGCGCCTTTCCTCCTTCGGTTTTAAGCAAATTTCTGCCGCTCCATGACGGCCAGTTCGTCGCAACGGTTATTATACGCGTTTTCGGCGTGTCCTTTCACCCAGATAAACTCCACGTCGTGCCGCTCGAGCAGCTCGGCAAGGCGCTGCCAGAGGTCGGGGTTTTTCAGCTCCCCCTCCTTGCGCTTCCAGCCGCGGGCCTTCCAGCTTTTCAGCCACCCTTCTCTCACGGCGCGCACGATATACTGCGAGTCGGTGTAGAGGGAGACTTTGCAGGGCTCTTTGAGCTGCTCGAGGGCGCTGATGACGCTGATAAGCTCCATGCGGTTGTTCGTCGTCAGCCGCTCGCCGCCCGAGATCTCTTTCTTATATTTCCCGTACATGAGGATGGCGCCCCAGCCGCCGGGGCCGGGGTTGCCGCTGCAGGCGCCGTCGGTGTAAATGGTGACGTGCTTCATCCGGCGGCCCTCCGGTTACGCACCGGAACCGGGGGAGCTCCCGCCGCTTTCCGCCGTTTCGCCCGCCTCTTCCGCGGAGTCTTCCTCCTTTTCCGTAATCGCGACGGAGATGACGCGCGCCTCCTCGCCGATGCGCATCAGGCGCACGCCCTGCGTGGCGCGGCCGTAGACGCTGATTTCCTCGGCGGCCATGCGGATAATCGTGCCGTCGTCGGTGACGACGAGGATGTCGTCGTCGTCGCCCACGATCTTCACGTCGGCGACTTTGCCGGTCTTTTCGGTGATGTTGTAGTTTTTCAGGCCCAGGCCGCCGCGGTTTTGCGCCGTGCGCTCCTCGGCGTTCTCGCTGCCGCGCAGGTACTCCTCAACGGGCGTGCGCTTGCCGTACCCGTTTTCCGTCACGGTGAGGACCATGCCCTCGCCGCGCGTGCACGCCGCGCCGACGCAGTAGTCCCCTTCGCGCAGCCTGATGCCGCGCACGCCCGCAGCGCTTCTCCCCATGGGGCGCAGGTCGTTTTCGTCGAAGCATATAGCCATGCCGTCGTGCGTGGCGATGAGGATTTTGCAGGAGCCGTCGGTGAGGCGGACGGAGATGAGCTCGTCGCCCTCGTCGAGATTGATGGCGCGGATACCCGTGTTGCGGATGTTGCTCAGCTCGCTCAGATGCATTCTCTTGGCCGTGCCGTTTCGCGTGACGAACACGAGGAAGCTGTCTTCCCTCTCCTCGATTTCGGCAAGGCGGATCATCGCCTGCACGCGCTCGCCCGGCTGAAGCGGCAGGATGTTGACAATGTTCGTGCCCCTGGCCTGCCGCCCCGCCTCGGGGATAAGGTAGCCCTTCTTGCGGTAGGCGCGGCCGAGGTTCGTAAAGAAGAGGATGTAGTCGTGCGTCGACGCGGTGAACAC
>JAAYMC010000067.1 GCA_012521555.1 Clostridiales bacterium | reverse complement strand
CCTTTCTGCGATTTCCTCCAGAGGCACCTTAACATCCGGGAAGAAAATGGTTTCGCCCTGGAAAGCTTTCTTTACCGCATTCATCTGTCCTGATGCAATTATGGAAGGGTCTTTGAACAGGTTGTATTTCCCCACAATCTCATCCGGGTCTGAAACATTGTATTCATTCAGCATTGCCCTGTTAACCAGCACCGTTGTTCCATCCGGAGCGTAGACTTCAATTGGGTATGGGAAACATTCGATGACCCTGGCAAGCAATTCTTCTTTTTCAAAATAAGAACGGGGCAACATCAAAACGCCATTATGTATGCTTTCCATAATATTTCCAACCGCTTTTTGTTTTTACGTGTCCCACCGTTATCGTTTGGTTGTGTTTTCATAGTCTAATTATAATATTAATATGGTAATATTCAAGTAAACCGGAGGGACGGTTCTGGTGGTCTTTAAGCCCATGCAAACCAGAGATGGTCTCTAAGCCCACAACCCAGAGGCATGCGGTTTTCCTGGGCAAAGCCAAGGGGAGATCTAGCCTTCAACTCAAGGGGTTGGTTGGAGTGGTCTCCAAGCCAAAAACCGGGGGCGAAAACAAGGGATAGTTCTTGCGGTCTTCCAGAACCATCCCCCGAGCAGGAGGGAAACCGTGAGAAACCAGAAGAACCGTCCCCCTGATTTACTTGTTTACTCTTCGTCCTGCAGGGCGTCGTAGCCTTCTTCGCCGGTTCATATTTTTATGACGTTTTCCACGTCTAAATGAATGTTTTACCGTCACCCATGTTTCCGGTATACAGCGACTTTTTCACTGTGTTGACCAGGGGTTCAACGGGCAACCTGTAGTTTCAAGGACTACAGGTTTTTTATTATGCTGCTGTAGGCTACAGGATGGTGGCAGGAGCGAGATGAACTGGATGCGGGCTTTACTACAATCACAGACGGTTCCCTGAAGATTAGCTTAATTTTAAACTGAGTCAAGCATGAATGTATTCCGCGGTCTTGCCCATACTGGACAAGGCTGGGGCGGAAATGCTACTATTGGACTATTGGAAAGTGGTTGGACAAGGCGAAAGGTCGGTGAGATATGTTTTCACTGATTGCGATCTATATCGCCTGCAGCTATTTTTCCATCTCGAAATGGTTTCTGTTGCTTAGCATCGCGTCTTTTTTATTCTTTATATATGGCCATCGCCTGAGAACATTTTTCTTAATTCTTGCGGCCGCCGCGATTATCCTGCCGCTTACCGTTTTATCAAACGCTTACTGGCTCGTCGCAATTGGCGCAGGCCTTCTGGGGATGGTCATCGGCTACGATATCTGGTGGAGCATTATTTCCGGAGTCACTGAAAGGGAACTGATGACCAACGAGGCGCTCTTTGAAGGCGCCTGGACAAATTTGCAGCTTGCCTTGCGCATTGACGGCAATCTTTATATTCATAAATCTCACAGATTTAGTTAAGGGCTTACGGCCGGTTTATCGCTGCGCGTTATGGAAGGGCTGATGAGGATTTCAGCTCTTTTTCTTTTTCAGCCGGGCGGGGAAGGCCGCATAAAAAACAAAAACGCCTCCGAACCGTTTGTTCGGAGGCGCTGCATTTCAGGACTGAATCGCGGAAAAACCGTGCACAATCTATTGGCGCCTTACTTCGTGCCGAAGATGCGGTCGCCGGCGTCGCCGAGGCCGGGGACGATATAGCCGTGGTCGTTGAGGCACTCGTCCACTGCGGCAACGAAAATGTCGATGTCGGGGTGGTCTCTCTGCACGCGCTCTAAGCCCTCGGGCGCGGCGATGATGCACAGGAGCTTAATCTGCTTGCAGCCGTAGTTCTTGATAAACTGAACGGCCGCCGTCGCGCTGCCGCCCGTGGCGAGCATGGGGTCGACGATGTAGACCTCGCGCTCGGAGATGTCCTTCGGGAGCTTGCAGTAGTACTCGACGGGCTCGAGCGTGTCCGGGTCGCGGTACAGGCCGATATGGCCGACCTTCGCCGAGGGGACGAGCGTCAAAAACCCGTCCACCATGCCCATGCCGGCGCGCAGAATCGGCACGACGGCCAGCTTCTTCCCGGCAATCTTCTTAACCTTCGCCGGCGCGACGGGCGTCTCGATTTCCACGACCTCGACCGGCAGGTCGCGCGTGGCTTCGTAACACATCAGCGTGCAGATTTCGGAGACAAGCTCGCGGAATTCCTTAACGGACGTATTCTTGTCGCGCAGGATAGACAGCTTGTGCTGCAGCAGAGGGTGGTCCAGAACATGTACAGTACCCATACTATCATCCATTCTTCATGTATTTTGTTTCCGGAAGCCGGAAGAGATTATACGGATTCATCCTGTTCCGACGCAAGGCGCTCGAGGCGCTCGCGCTCGGCCTGCGACAGGCGCAGGTAGCTCGGCCTGAGCTCCAGGGGGCTTACTTTCCGCCCGTAAAGCGCCGCCTGCGCCACGCCCCACGCCGACTGGAATAGCAGCACGGGGTGGGGGAGGGAGCAGGGAACGCCGGCCTTCGTGAAAGCGTCATAGCACAGGCGCGCGCCGTCCCCAACGAGCACGCAGTTTACGCCGCGGGACTTTACGTCCTCCATCAGCTCCGCGACGGAGAGCGCCCTGTCCTCGCATAATCGCCTGATTGCGCCGCTCTCGCGCACAAACAGCGCGTTGTAGACCTGGCTTCGCCGCGCGTCCATGACGGGGCAGATGAGCACGTTTTCCTCGACGACGTGATGCGCCATCGCCTCCAGCGTCGACACGCCGCAAATCTCCAGATCGGCGCCCCACGCCAGGCCGATGGCGGCGGCGACGCCGATGCGCACGCCCGTAAACGACCCGGGCCCGGCGGCGACGGCGATGAGGCTAAGGTCGGTAATCTTCGTGTTCGTGTTTTTCAGGAGGTTTTCCGCCATTTTCATCAGCGTCGCGCTGTGCGTCAGGCCCGTGTTCTGATACGACTGCGCGAGGAGAAACCCGTCGTCGCACAGCGCGACAGAGGCCGCTTTGGCGGACGATTCCAAGGCGAGGATCTTCATTTCAGCGCCTCCGGCATCTCAATGTCGATACGGCGGCCCCCGTCGTCCGTGCGCGCGATGGTCACGCGCACCGTGTTTTCGGGAAACGCGTTCGGGACGATTTCGCTCCACTCCACGGCGATGACGCCGCCGCGCTCGAGATATTCGTCCCACCCGATCTCATACAGCTCGTCCTCGCCGGAAAGGCGGTACATATCGAAATGAAACAGCGGCACCCTGCCGGGGTACTCGTTGACGATGGTAAACGTCGGGCTGGACACGCGCGCGCGGATGCCGAGGCCTTCGGCCATGCCGCGCACGAAGGCGGTTTTGCCCGCGCCCAGGTCGCCGCAGAGGGCGACGACAGCGCCGGGCCCGAGGCGCTCGGCGAGGCGGCGGCCAGCCTCCTCAGTTTCTTTTTCAGAATGAGAAAAAATCGTCATCTTGATACCTGTTTTCGTGTCTTGCGAAATTTGCCGTTTGATAGTATACCACACTCTCCCAGATTATTAAAGAAAAAATTAAATGGACGAAGAGCTCCGGAAATGATAAAATGACCCAATGAGGAAGCTCATAAGGAGGGCAGGCATTTGAAGAAAGTCATCGACACCGTCGGCAAATACCTTCTCGAGTCGGACATGCTCTTGCTTGTCCTTTGCGTCGTGAGCACCGTGTTCGGCATCATCCTCATCGACAGCGCCACGCGGTATGAGGGGCATACCAACCACGTGACGATTCAGACGGCCGCGCTGATTCTGGGCGTCATCCTCTACGTCCTATTCTCGCTGATCGACCTCGATATGATTGCCGACAAATCGAAGATTCTCTACGTCCTGAGCGTCCTGCTGATTTCCACGCTCTTTATCTGGGGCGTCTCCGGCAATACGGGCAACCGCGCCTGGCTCCGGTTCGGCTCCATCGGCATCCAGCCGTCCGAAATCGTGAAAATCCCGTATACCATCATCATGGGCAAGATGATTACGACGGCGCGCGAGAGGCGCACGCTCAACGCGCCGCTCACGCTGCTTAAGATTGTCGCCGCGTTCGGCTTCCTCTTTGCGTTCATTATTATCTCCTCGCAGGACCTCGGCTCCGCGCTCGTGTACCTGTTCATTTTTATCGTCATGCTGTTTATCGGCGGGCTTGACTTAAAGTGGATTGCCCTCGGCGTGATTTTAACGCTTGCCATGATGCCGGTCGCGTGGGAGTTTTTCCTCTCCGAAGGGCAGAAGGCGCGCATCCTCGCGCCGTACGACCCGAGCGTCGACCCGACGGGGCTGTCCGTCATGTGGCAGGCCAACCAGAGCAAGCAGGCCATTTCCGGCGGGCGGTTTTTCGGGCAGGGGCTTTACAACGGCGTCATGACGCAGTCTGGCGCCGTGCCGCGCCAGCACACCGACTTTATTTTCTCCGTGGCGGGAGAGGAGCTCGGCTTTGCCGGGTGCTTCCTCGTAATCCTGCTCCTTCTTCTGATTATCATCCGCGTCGTGTACGTCGGCATCAAGTCGAACAGCACGCTCGGCATGCTTGTCTGCACCGGCTTTGCGGCGATGCTCACGTTCCAGATGCTGGAGAACATCGGCATGTGCCTGGGGCTCACGCCCGTCATCGGGCTCACGCTCCCGTTTTTCAGCTACGGCGGCTCGTCCATCGTCACGGTGTTTTCGGCGATGGGAATCGTCTCGGGAATCAAAATGCGGCCCAAACCGGCGCGGTTTCGGAGCTACTGATTTGCCTTTTTATCAAAAAACAGGGACTTGCGGCCGGTTTTCTTGTGTAAACAAACGAAATCGGCCGAAAGTGTCATTTTAAAAAAGGATTTTGCCCGTTTGCCGCGTAATAGATGTATGGAAGAAGGAAAGTAAACGGGCTGTCCCGCCTATAAGGAGGATTCCGTTGACGATTCGAGAGAAACGCGAGGCGCTGGAAGAGATCATCGCGCCGCGCGGGTTTAAGTCAAGGCTCTCCCGCGGCCGCGTTTACGAGGAAGAACCGTGCCCGATACGGACATGCTTCCAGCGGGATATCGACCGCATCATACATAGCAAAGCATTTCGCCGTCTTATCCACAAAACGCAGGTTTTCCTCCAGCCTGAGGGAGACCATTACCGCACGCGCCTGACTCACACGCTCGAGGTCGCCCGCATCGCGCGCACGATTTCGCGCGCGCTGGAGCTCAACGAGGACCTCACGGAAGCCATCGCGATGGGCCACGACCTGGGGCACACGCCGTTCGGCCACGCCGGAGAGCGCGCGCTCAACGAGATTCTCGCCGATTCCGGCGGCTTTTCACACAGCGAGCAGAGCCTGCGCGTCGTGGACAGAATCGAACGGGACGGGCGCGGCCTGAACTTAACGTACGAAGTCCGGGACGGCATCCGGAACCACTCCTCCGGCCGCGAGCGGCTCACTCTTGAGGCGCAGGTCGTGCACCTGGCCGACCGCGTCGCGTACATAAACCACGACCTGGACGACGCGCTGCGCGCCGGGATTATCACGGAAAAGGACATCCCGGACGAGATCATCTGCGCCTTCGGCGAGACGAATTCAAGCCGCATCAACACGATTATAACCGACATCATTGAAACCAGCCGGGATTCCGATACCATCGAAATGAGCCCGGGCATGAATTTCGCCTTCTCGAGCTTCCGCGCGTACATGTTCGACAACGTCTACACCAACATGCGCGCGAAAAGCGAGGAGAAAAAGGTTCTCGGCCTTATCAGCGGCATCTTCGAGCACTACATGAAAAACCCGGACAAGCTCCCGCCGGAGTACCGCGCGCTGGCGGAGGAGGACGGGCTGCCGCGCGCCGTGGCCGACTACGTCTCGGGCATGACGGACAAATACGCCGTGTCCGTCTACAACGAGCTGTTTGTCCCCGCGGCGTGGCAGATCAAGTAGCTTTGGGCGCGAAAACGCACGGAAAATTTGTCGTAATTGACTGTAAACGCTTATAATTTTGATGCATAATGTATAAATTCGTTTAGGGATGGTATAAATAGCGGTAATACGTCAATTTTCGTTTTTGGGACGTGCGCCGCTATGCCTATACCGGGGATAGGGAGGTTCTATGGCCTTTTCCGGGCTGTTCCTCGATGAGCTTATCCGGCGCAACGACATCGTTGACGTCGTCAGCCAATACGTCCGCCTCGTCAAAAAAAGCGGCAACAACCTGTTCGGGCTGTGCCCGTTTCACAGCGAAAAGACGCCGTCCTTTTCAGTGAACACCGAGCGGCAGATTTACCACTGCTTCGGGTGCGGGGCGGGGGGCGGCGTGATCAACTTCATCATGGAAATTGAAAACCTCACCTTCGCGGACGCCGTCCACTTTCTTGCGCGGCGCGTGGGAATGACCGTTCCGGACGAGGCCGTCTCTCCAGAAGTGCGCTCAAGGCGCGCGCGGCTTTTGAACTTAAACCGCGATGCGGCGCGCTTTTTTTACGAGGCGCTCAAATCGCCGGACGGGGCGGCCGCGCGGGAATACCTCGCCCGGCGCGGCATCTCGCCGGAGGTTACCACGCGGTTCGGGCTCGGCTACGCGCCGGACAGCTGGTCGGCGCTGTGCGACGCGATGATCAAAAGCGGCTACACCGCCCGCGACTTGTTTGAGGCGGGGCTCGTAAGGCGCAGCGGCAGGGCGAGCGGCGGATTTTACGACACGTTCCGCGGCCGCCTCATGTTTCCCGTCATCGACGTGCGCGGGAACGTCGTGGGCTTTTCCGGCCGCCTTTTGGGGGACGGGGAGCCGAAATACCTAAACTCGCCCGACACGCCCGTGTTCAAAAAGAGCATGCAGCTTTTCGGCCTCAACCTCGCCAAAAAGACGAAGTCGGGGACGATTTTGCTCGTCGAGGGCAACATCGACGTCGTCAAGCTCCATCAGGCCGGGTTTGACGGCGCGGTGGCGTCCCTCGGCACGGCGCTGACGGAGGAGCAGGTCCAGCTCCTCAAGCGCTATACAAAAAACGTCGTCATCGCGTACGACAACGACGCTGCGGGGGTCAAGGCCGCCGAGCGCGCGCTGTCGCTCATGGAAAACAGCGACCTGCGCGTGCGCGTCCTGCGCCTCAAGGGCGCGAAGGACCCGGATGAGTTCATCGACAAATTCGGGCGCGACGCGTTCGCGAACCTGCTCGACAGCGTGGAAAACCACGTCGAGTACCGCATAACGACGCTGCTTGCGCAGCACACGCTGGAGACGGACGAGGGGCGGCTTGCCTTCCTCAAGGCGGCGACGGAGATGCTCTCGCGCGTTTCCAACGCCGTCGAGAGGGAGATCTACGCAAAGCGCGTCGCGGAGATATCCGGCGTGTCGGCGGACGCCGTCTTGACCGAGGTGAAAAAAGCCTTACGCGCGCGGATGAAAGCGAACGCGCGGCGGCAGGAGGCGCGGGAGCGCAACGTGCGCGCCGCCATTCAGCCGAAAAGCCGTGAAATCCGGTACACCAATGAAATATCGGCGCTTGCGGAAGAGGGGGTTATTCGTCTGTTGGTACTTGATTGTGAGCTATTTAAGGTTCTGGAGGAATATGATTTTTCTGAAAGTGAGTTTACCTCCGATTATTTACGGCGCATTTATGACATGATAAAGCTGCGGTATGAGGAGAACATGGAGATATCGCCGCCGCTCATCGCGAACGCGCTCGACGGGGCGGAAGCCGCGCATTTTACGAAGTTTATCTCCAAGCCCGAGTCGCTGTCGAACGCCGAGGCGGCGATGCGGGATTACATAAAAAAGATTCGGGCCGCGAAAGCGGCCGCACAGGCGACGGAAGACCCGGAAGCGGCGCTTCTGAGAATCGTCAGAGATAAATCAGGTTGTGGAGGATATGAACATGGAACGTAAAAAGAAAGGTGCCGATGGTGGAGCCGCCGCAAAAGAGAAGGGCCACAAGCAGGCGCAGGAAAAGGCGAGGGAGCAGCTCGAACAAGAGCGCCTTGCTGCACTGATTGAAGAAGGGAAGAAGAGGGGTCGCTTGAGTTCAAAAGAGCTGCTGGACGTCCTCGAGGATCTGCATCTCGAGCAGGAGCAAATCGACAAGTTTTACGACACGCTTGAAAACTTAAACATCGACATCACCGACGGCGACGACGTCGCTTTCCTGCCCGTTGACGAGATCACGCCGGATATCGAAGAACTGCAGGAGATTGAGAGCCTCAGCGAAGACGAAATCGTCGACCCCGACGCACTTGCCGACAGCTTCAGCGTGGACGATCCCGTCCGCATGTACCTCAAGGAAATCGGCAAAGTGCCGCTTTTAACGCCGGAAGAAGAAATCGAGCTGGCCAAGCGCATGGCGCAGGGCGACAAGGAAGCGAAGAAGAGAATGGCGGAAGCCAACCTCCGCCTTGTCGTCAGCATCGCCAAGCGCTATGTCGGGCGCGGCATGCTCTTCCTCGACCTCATTCAGGAGGGCAACCTCGGCCTGATTAAGGCGGTTGAGAAGTTTGACTACACGAAGGGCTACAAATTCTCGACCTACGCGACGTGGTGGATCCGCCAGGCCATCACGCGCGCCATCGCCGACCAGGCGCGCACCATCCGCATCCCGGTGCACATGGTGGAGACGATTAACAAGGTCATGCGCATCTCGCGCCAGCTCCTGCAGGAGCTCGGCCACGACCCGTCGCCTGAGGAAATCGCCGAGGAAATGGGGCTGCCGGTTGAAAAGGTGCGTGAAATCCTGAAAATCGCGCAGGAGCCCGTCTCCCTTGAGACGCCCATCGGCGAGGAGGAAGACAGCCACCTCGGCGACTTCATCCCGGACGAGGACGCGTCCGAGCCCTCCGAGGCGGCGTCCTTCACGCTCCTTAAGGAACAGCTCTCGGAAGTGCTCAGCACCCTCACACCGCGCGAGGAAAAGGTATTGCGGCTGCGGTTCGGCATCGAGGACGGCCGCACGAGAACGCTCGAGGAAGTGGGGAAGGAGTTTAACGTCACGCGCGAGCGCATTCGCCAGATCGAGGCCAAGGCGCTCCGCAAGCTGCGCCATCCGAGCCGGAGCAAAAAGCTCAAGGACTTCCTCAACTAATAATCACAGCCGGCGGACAATTCTGTCCGCCGGCTTTCGAGTGCGCGCTTACAGTTCCGATTGATTTTATGAATGAGAGTATGATATAATTTTATGTAGACTTTCGTCTAAAAAAGAGAGTATGGGAGGATAGCATGTTGGCGCAGGATTTAAGAGAAAAATGCGTGAAATTTCAAAAGCACTTTTCTCATCTTTTGGACGTCGGTTGCAAGCTCGTCGATATGCCTGAAAGCGGCGCGGCCAGCTTGACGCCGCAGCCGGAAGATGAGAACTTCTGCGCCCGTTGCGTCTATAAGAACGACGAGCTCTCCACCCATCTCTACGGGTGCCACGAAGCGCACAGGTGGAACGGGCGGTACATTTACTACTGCCCGATGGGTCTGACGTTTATCGCCTCCTCCATTTCCGGCGACACGGGCAACCTCGTCGGCGGCCTCGTTCTCGGGCCTTTCGTCATGGGCGACCTGCAGGACGTCCTCGCGGACCTTCCCGTTCCGGAGATGGAAAGCGCCGTGTCGGAGCTGAAGGTGTTCCCGACGTCGAAAGTGCAGGATATGGCGGAAATCCTCTCGGCCGTGACGGCGTATGTGTCGAGCGCGGAGGATAAAAAGCTCCAGCGCCTGCTCTACGACCAGGAAAAAATCCTCAAGGAGATCTATATCGCCAAGGATTATTACGCCGACGGCGACAAGCAGAGCGCGGATATGCTCCTGCGCTTTGAAAAAGACCTGCGCCTTGCCGTTTTGCGGGGCGAGAAGGCGTCGGCGCTCGATATGCTCAACGAAATGCTCGCGCATATTTACGTCTATTCCAACTTCGACTTAAGCGCCATAAAAGCGCGATTGCTTGAGCTGCTTGTCATCCTCTCGCGCGCGACCATCGAGGCCGGGGCCGACCCGGCGGAGACGTTCCGGCTGTCCGAAAACTTCATCCAGCAGATTGAGTCTTACAACGACGTCGACCAGCTCGCGTTCTGGATTTCCGATATCGTTCGCCGCTTCATCGTGCAGGCCTTCGACCTCGCGCAGGTCAAGCACTCCGACGTCGTTTTCAAAATCACAAACTACATCAAAAAGCACTGCGGCGAAAAGCTCACGCTCGACCAGCTCGCCAAGGAAGTCTACCTGAGCAAATCGTACCTTAGCAGCATCTTCAAGCAGGAGACGGGCATGAGCCTGACGTCGTACATCACGAAAGTCCGCGTGGAAAAAAGCAAGAAGCTGCTGCTGGAGGGCGGCTCGAGCCTTGCCGTCATCTCCGCGCAGTGCGGCTTTAAGGACCAGAGCTACTTTACGAAGGTGTTTAAGAAGGAGACGGGCGTTTCGCCGAAACGGTTCCGGAACAACTACTTCAACGAAGTCTCGAAAGCCCGCCAGCGCGAGAGCGTAAGCGCTAAGAAATCATAGAAACAATAAAAAACGCGCCTGCTTTAAGCAGGCGCGTTTGTATTTTAAGTTTCAGCGATTACGCACCAGCGCCCATTTCCTTGGCGAGCTCGACAGCCTTGACGGCGGCCGCGCCGGCGTCGGGCGTGTAAGCGTCGGCGCCGATTTCGTCGGCGAAAGCCTGGGTAATCGGGGCGCCGCCGACCATGATCTTAACCTGGGACTTGCAGCCGGCATCGATCATAGCCTTGACGGTATTTCTGAGGGAGTCCATCGTCGTGGTCAGAAGGGCGGAAGCGCCAACGACCTTGCAATCCGGGTTCGCCTTGATGGCCTCAACGAATTTCTCAGCGGGAACGTCAACGCCGAGGTCAATGACTTCGAAGCCAGCGCTCTCGACCATCAGAGCAACGAGGTTCTTGCCGATGTCGTGCAGGTCGCCAGCGACGGTGCCGATGATATACTTGCCGTACTTGCCAACGCTGCTGCCGGCGAGGTGGGGCTTGAGGATTTCGACGCCCTTCTTCATCGTCTTGGCGGCGACGAGCATTTCGGGAACAAAGATTTCGTTGTTCTGGAACTTCTGGCCAACGATGCCCATGGCGGCGATCATGCCTTCGTTGAGAATGGCGTTCGCGTCTTCGCCGGCTTCGAGAGCTTCCTTAACGAGGCCTTCGATGAGCTTGACCTTGCCGAGTTCTACGGCTTTCGCGATTTCCTGGATTTTAGACATGTCATTTTCCTCCCGTAATAATACTTCTTCTATTGTGATTGTTGTAACAACAAAGGGACGACGTTATTTCTTCTGACCGAAGATGCCCTCACGGTACTTCGTGATATACTCGATGCACATCTCGTCCTTGCCGAGGAGCGCTTCCGTCGCGTAAATCATGCCCATGAGGTCCTGGTTGAGGGGATCGAGGACGGCGCTGTCCATACCGGCGTTCATAGCCAGGACGGCAAAGGCCTGGTTGATGAGGCGGCGGGCCGGCAGGTTGAAGGAGATGTTGCTGACGGCGCCGGAGATGTGGACTTCGGGATAGTGCGTCTTGATATAGGTCATGACCTCGACGACCGTCTCAATGCCGTTTTCGGAGGTGCAGAGCATCTCGACAAGCGGGTCAATGTGGATGTGGTCGTGCTTGATGCCGTACTCGTCGGCCTTCTTCATGATCATTTCGAAGACTTCGATGCGCTTCTGCGCCGTCTTCGGAATGCCGGTGTCGTCGCAGAGAAGGGCCATGACGTGCCAGTCGGTGCCCGCCAGGTGGGGGAAAGCGTCCTCAATCTTCGTGCCTTCGCCGGAGACGGAGTTGAACAGGCCCGGCCTCTTGACGAGCTTCATGGCTTCCACGAGGACCTTCGCGTTCGGGCTGTCGATGGAGATCGGCGTGTCCGTCACTTCCTGAACGAGATCGATCATCCACTTAAGGACCTCCAGCTCGCCCTCGTTGATGGAAGCGCACACGTCGATGAAATCGGCGCCGGCTTCGGCCTGCCTCTTGGCAAGGTCGCGGATATAGTCGGCGTTGCGCTCGGCAATCGCTTTCGCGCAGGACGGGATAGACCCGTTGAGTTTTTCACCTATGATAATCATACCACAATAGCTCCTTCAATTACAATGATTTTTTTGCAGCTTCAACAACGTGAGAAACCAGCACGGAGGTGGTCACGGTGCCGACGCCGCCCGGAACGGGGGTAATGGCGCCGACGATGGGCTCGGCGTCATCAAACTTGACGTCGCCGCAGAGCTTGCCTTCTTCGTTCACGTTGATGCCGACGTCGATGACAACCTGTCCGGGTGAGAGGTACTCTTTCGTGATGGCGTTTGCCTTGCCGGCGGCTACGATGAGGATCTCGGCCTGCCTGGCCACGGAGGGCATGTCGACGGTCTTCGTATGGCAGACGGTGACCGTCGCGTTCTTGGCCATGAGCATGACAGCCGCCGGTTTGCCGACGACGAGGCTGCGCCCGATAACGACGGCGCGCTTGCCCTTGCAGTCGATCTTATAGTGGTCGAGGATTTCCATGCAGGCCTGAGCCGTGCAGGGCGGGAAACCTTTGCCGCTGCCCGTAAAGACGCCGGCGAGGGAGCCGTCTGTGATGCCGTCGATGTCCTTTTCGGGCTTGAGAGCCTGACGGACGGCCTCTTCGTCGAGATGTTTCGGCAGGGGGCGGAAGATGAGCACGCCGTGGACGCTCTTGTCGTTGTTGAGGGCTTCGATGTTCTTCATCAGCTCTTCCTGAGTGACATCGGCGGGAAGAACGACGTTCTTCACTTCAACGCCGACCGTCGCACAGCGCTTCATGGCGCCCTTCTCGTAGGAGATGTCGTCCTCTCTCTCGCCGACGCGAAGGATCGCGAGGGTGGGGGTGACGCCCTTCTCCTTGAGAGCGGCGACTTCAGCCGTGAGTCTTTCGTTCATGGCGGCAACGACGGCCGCACCCTTAAGCAGTTCTGCCATAATCCATACTCCTATCTCAGGCGCTTGATGACGGAGTCATAGATGCTATCGGCCAGAGCGCAGTACTTGGACAGCATCTCGTCCGCTTCCTTTTCGATTTTCGCGGCATACTCTCTGTCGACCATCGATTTCGTATTGATAAACACGTTGAGGCTCGCCCCCATCAGGGCGGACTTGCAGAAAGCAACGCCGACACCGACGTCGGAGAGGGCAAGTGCGCTGCCCTTGGCGGCCAGCTCTTCGTGCAGTTCGATGGCGCGGCAGCAGGCGCGCATGATGTCCAAAGGAACGGAGCAGGCGTTGCGAAGCGCCTCTTCCATGATTTTCTCTCTGTTGGGGTCATCCTTGGGGATGCCGTAAGCCTTGGAAAGCGGCTCGAACACAACGGCGTCTTCGTCGACGAGCCGTAAAAGCTCCTTCTGAAGCGCCTCGGCCTTTTCCAGAATTTTAATGATATCGGCCTCTACGTCTGCGTATTTCTTCTTACCGACCGTCAGATTGCCGACCATGGAGCCGAGGGCCGTGCCGATGGCGCCGACAAGCGCGGAAGCGCCGCCGCCGCCCGGGACGGGGGCCTTCGAAGCCAGCACGTCGACAAATTCGGTGCAGGAAGCTTTGACAAACGACATTTTGTCTTCTCCTTTTATCGTACTGGGCCTGGAGAGCCGGTTGCCGGGCTATGCCGCCGGGGAAATCGGCGGCATAGCGACGGCAAATAATCGGTTTTTTAGAACAGGCCGGAGATTCTGCCGCTGGCGTCGACGTCGATCTTCTCGGCGGCGGGGACCTTCGGCAGGCCGGGCATCGTCATGATTTCGCCCGTGAGCGCGACGATGAAGCCGGCGCCGGCGGAAATCTTGAGGTTGCGGATGGTGACCTCGAAGTTCTCGGGCGCGCCGAGCTTCGTCGGGTCGTCGGAGAAGCTGTACTGGGTCTTGGCCATGCAGATGGGAACCTTGTCGAAGCCGAGATCCGTGAGGGTCTTCAGCTGCTTGGGCGCGTTGCCGACAAACTCCACGGCGCTGGCGCGGTAGATCTTCTTCGCGATGGCTTCGATCTTCTCCTCGATGGACATGTCGAGGTCGTAGGCGTAGGTGAAGTCCTTGTTGCTGCCCTGCTCGCAGAGGCGGACGACTTCCTGAGCAAGAGCCTTGCCGCCTTCGCCGCCCTTGGCCCACACTTCGGACAGAGCGACGTTGACGCCCAGCTCATTGCAGCGCTTCTCGACGAGCTCGAGCTCGGCCTTCGTATCCTGCGGGAACGCGTTGATGGCGACGACGGCCGGGAGCTTGAAGACCTTCGTGATGTTCTCGACATGGCGCAGGAGGTTCGGCAGGCCCTTCTCGAGAGCCTCGAGGTTCTCCTTGCCGAGCTCCGTCTTCGGCACGCCGCCGTGCATCTTGAGGGCGCGGACCGTGGCGACGATGACAACGGCGTCGGGCTTGAGGCCGGCCATGCGGCACTTGATGTCGAGGAACTTCTCAGCGCCGAGGTCAGCGCCGAAGCCGGCTTCCGTGACGACGTAGTCGGCCAGCTTCAGGGCCATCTTCGTGGCGATGACGCTGTTACAGCCGTGGGCGATGTTGGCAAACGGGCCGCCATGGACAAACGCCGGGGTGTGCTCCAGGGTCTGGACCAGGTTCGGCTTGATGGCGTCCTTCAGGAGGGCCGCCATGGCGCCCTGGGCCTTCAGGTCGGCGGCGGTGATGGGCTTTTCGTCTCTCGTGTAGCCGACGATGATGCGGCCGAGGCGCTCCTTGAGGTCGATGATGTCCGAAGCGAGGCAGAGGATAGCCATGATTTCGGACGCGACGGTGATGTCGTAGCCGTCCTCACGCGGCACGCCGTCCGTGCGGCCGCCGAGGCCGTTGACGATGTTGCGGAGCTGGCGGTCGTTCATGTCGACGCAGCGGCGCCAGGTAATGCGGCGCGTGTCGATGCCGAGCGCGTTGCCCTGGAAGATGTGGTTGTCGAGCATGGCGGCGAGCAGGTTGTTGGCCGCGCCGATGGCGTGCATGTCGCCCGTGAAGTGGAGGTTGATGTCCTCCATCGGGACAACCTGAGCGTAACCGCCGCCGGCGGCGCCGCCCTTGACGCCGAAGACCGGGCCGAGGGAGGGCTCGCGCAGGGCGATCATGCTCTTCTTGCCGATCTTGCGCAGGCCGTCGCCGAGGCCGACGGTCGTCGTCGTCTTGCCTTCGCCGGCCGGGGTCGGCGTGATGGCCGTCACGAGGACGAGCTTGCCGTTGGGCTTATCTTTCAGCTCGTTGAAGATGTTCAGGTCAACCTTCGCCTTATAGTTGCCGTACTGCTCGAGGTATTTCTCGTCAATACCGGCCGTCTTGGCGATCTCTCTGATGTGGGAAAGCTCTGTAGCCTGGGCAATTTCAATATCTGTCTTGTACTCCAAAGTGTGACCCTCCTAATAACTGGCCGAAGCGCTAACGGCCTGAGAATATAAGATTTTCTCTCGCGTTTGTACGAGCAATATTACACCATGTCTTTGATGCCGGACTCTTTTACGATGCGAGCCACATCTTCGTACTTGTTGAGCGCGTAGAGGTGGATGCCCTGGATGCCGCACACGCGGTACTCGTCGATGAGGCGGATGGTGTACTCGATGCCGGCTTCCTTGAAGTCGCGCTTCTTCTGGGCGATGGACTCCTCGGACTCGTTCGGCGCGAACGGGTTCGGGAAGATCCAGTACTTGGAGATGATCTCGGCGAGCTTGCGCGGGATGACGCAGCCGTTGCGGGAGAGCGCCATGTTGATGGTCGCGGCGGCATCGAGAACGGGCATGATGCCCACGTCGACCGGCATGGTGATGCCGGCAGCGCGGATGGCGTCCATCCACCAGCGGAACTGGTCCATATCCCAGCACAGCTGAGTCATGATATAGTCGGCGCCGTTGTCCTGCTTCTGCTTGAGGAAGGAGATGTCCGCCTCAATGCTGCGGCAGGCGATGTGGCCTTCGGGCGAACCGGCAACGGCGATGGTGAACTTGTCGCCAAACTCGTCGCGGATGAACTTCACGAGCTCGGTGGCGTAGTGCAGGTCGCCGCCAGTGCCCGTCCAGCCGAACGGCAGGTCGCCGCGGAGGGCGAGGATGTGGTCGATGCCGTGGTCGAGGTAGGTCTGGAGCTGCTGCTTGATGCCTTCCTTGGTGTTGCCAACGCAGGTGAAGTGCGTGACGCCGATGGTGCCGAGCGCCTTGATGTGGTCAAGAACTTCGAGGTTCTTGCCGACGTTCGTGCCGCCGGCGCCGTAGGTGCAGGAAATGTAGTCGGGCTTCATGGAGACGAGCTGTTCCAGCACGCCGCCTTTGCCGCACAGTTTTTCCATTCCGTTGTCAGTCTTCGGAGGAAAAACCTCAAAGCTAAATGCCATGCGCTGATTGAGAATATCCGTGACTTTCATCTGTTTCTCCTTTCAATTTAAGGCCCGCAGGCCTAATTGATACGTTTTTAGAGGTGCAGAAATTGCCGGTCAAATCCGTCACAATTCTAACATTTACTTTCAGTTTAGTAAATATTGCATTGTGATTAATTTTACAATTTTCATTTAATTGTTCAAAAAGGTGATTGAAAAGTACCAAAACGCCCTGAAGGCGCCCGCGCGCCGCACAAAAAAACCAATAGCCGTGCGGCGCCGCGCCCGCCGTTGTGGTCAGACAAATCGTCCCAACACGGCGATAGTATGCCCAGACGCCCGTCAAACTACGAATCCGCCCGGAGCGGAAACATCTGGAAGCGAAAAACCCCGCCCTGAAGCGGGGTTTTTTGTTTATTCGTCCTCGTCGTCGTCTTGCGCTTCCTCTTCCGCGTCCTCGTCGACGGCCGACTCCTCGAAGACGGCGTCTTCGTCCGTCTCCGGTTCCTTTTCGTCGGGTTCTTCGGTGATGATTTCAACGACGAAATCGTAGTCGTCCTCGTCCTCGTCGTCCTCCGGGCAGAGCTCTTCCTTGAGGCGGTCGACCTCCTCCTGCTTTTCGGCGATGCGGTTTAAGGTCGCCGTCACGTCGCTGCAGAGCGTGGCGAGCGCTTCCTCGGGGTCGTCCCTGTGGAGATTGTAGTATTTTTCGCCGATCTGCCGGTACAGGCGGCGAAGGGTGCTCTTTTCAACGGCGATTTCCGTCTGCAGTTTCGTCGTGCGCGCGACTTTCTTCGTTTTTTCTTCGGCGGCTTTGTAGAGCTCGGCGGATTTGTCCACAATCATCTCGACGCTGTCTTTCACAAATTGCATCAGCTCGTCAAAATTCACGCCTCATACCTCCTTTATTGATGTTGGCGGCCTTCCGGCTCCTGTGAAACGCTGTTTTGCGCGATCTCTTCGCGATGGCTCTCTTCTGTTTGATCATCGGGCTCGCCGCGCGTCTCCGCGGCGCTTTCATCCGTACCGCGATTGTCTTTTGTATCCTGCTTTGAACCCGGATATGAATCTGTATCCTGATGTTCTTCCGTATCCTGATATGCCGGCGCGTCCTGAGTTGTGTCCTGACTCTGCTCCGTGTCCAAAACGCCGTCGTCAGACTCCGCGCCGCCCGCGTCCGGCGCGCCTTCGGCGACGGGGGATCTCTTTCTCACGATGTGGTTTCGCACAAGGGCGGCGGCGGCCCCGAGGAACGAGACAATCGCCAAAAGCTGCGACACGCGGATGTTCGTGCCGGTGATATAGAGGCTGTCAGTTCGGAGCCCTTCGATGAAAAAGCGCCCGAGCCCGTACCACGCGATGTACATGAGGGCAATCTGCCCGTTATATTTTCTGTGTTTTTTCGAGAAAAAGTGCAGGAAGACAAAACCGGCGGCGTTCCAGAGCGACTCGTAGAGAAACGTCGGGTGGACGTAAATCGTCGTGCTGCCGTACGTCAGGCCCATCCGCCACGGGACGGTTGTCTCATAGCCGTACGCCTCGCGGTTGATGAAGTTGCCCCACCGGCCGATGCACTGCCCGATGAGAACGCCAAGGGCGCACACGTCCAGAACGCGGCCGATGCGCAGCTTCTTTTTCCGCGTGTAGATGAAAACGGTGATGGCGGAGAGGATGATGCCGCCGTAGACGGCAAGGCCCCCTTCGCGGACGCGGAAGATGTTCAGCCATTTCCCCGGCCCGAAAAACTCGTCGGGATTGAACAGGACGTAGTACAGCCGTGCGCCGATTAAGGCGGAGGGGAGAATGACGATGAACAGGTCGAGGACGTTGTCCTGCGTGAGAGAGAAATCGGCGCGGCGGTAATACACATACAGCGCGGCGAGCACGAACCCGAGCGTCACGATGACGGCGTACCAGTAGATGGCGCGGCCGAAGACGGTAAAGTATGTGGGCGGGTCGAGCACGAAACCGTCTCCAAGCAGCGGGAAGGTGATTTTAACCCCCATGGCGTATCTCCTTTCGTCGATTCCGGACGCCTATTTGCTTCCGGAGACAGGGAAGACGGTCGACAGCGCGAAGCGCTCCCGTTTCAGGTGCTCCCGGATGAAGGCGTCGACGTCCTCCGCCGTAAAGTCCATGAGGATTTCCGGCGCGCGCAGGGAGTCAAACCCGCGGAAGTGCGCCGTGGCGCGGCCGTGGCACAGGCTGGAAAACGAGTTGAGCGAGCGGATAAGCTGGCCGTAGAGGGTCTTTTTCGTCGTCTCAAAGAGCGTCCTGTCCACGCCCGACTTTGCGGCCGCGTCGATTTCGTCCAGCACGGCGTCGTGCACCTTTTTCGGGTCCTTGCTTTCGCCGCCGAAGAGCAGGAACGCGGCGCCGGCGGCGGCTTCGTATGCGGCCTCGAAGTTGTTGTTGATGAGGCCCTCCGCGTACAGGCGGACGTACAGCGGGGAAGAGCGGCCCATGAGGATTTGAATCGCCATGTCCGCCAGCAGCTCCTGCCTGAGGTATTCCTCGCCGCCCTTTACGGCCGCGATTTTGCACCCGCCGAGGAAGAGCGGCAGGCCGACTTCCATCTTCCGCTCCGAATACGCCGTAACGGGCAGGAGAGACTCTTCCGGGCCATAGTCGCGCAGCGGGATTTCGCCCGGCTCCTTCGGGAGCACGCGGCGCGCCACCTCGACGATTTTCTCCGGGTCGACGTCGCCCGCCACGCACAGCACCATGTTGGAGGGGTTGTAGAACACCTTGTGGCAGTTGTAAAGCGTTTCGGCCGTAATTTCCGCGATGCTCTCAATCGTCCCCGCGACGGAGTCGCGCAGGGGATGGTGCGCAAACAGCGCCTTCATGAGGCCGTAGTAGACGACAAAGTTCGGGTCGTCCTCCGTCATGCGGATTTCCTGGCCGATGATGCCCTGCTCCTTCCGGACGCTCTCCTCCGTAAAGTACGGGACGGAGACGAAATCGAGCAGGATTTCAAGGTTTTCCTCGAATTTCTCGATGCTCTCGAAGTGGTAGGCGGTGATGTCCGTGGAGGTGTAGGCGTTGGGGGAGGCGCCGTTGGCGGACAGGCGCGTGAGCGCGTTGCCGTCCGGCGTGTCGAACATCTTGTGCTCGAGGAAGTGAGCCACGCCCGCGGGCGTGTCAAGCCATTTGCCGGACAGGAAAAAGCGCCGGTCGGCTCCGCCGTAGTCGGTGGCGAAGAAGGCGTAGCTCTTGTTAAAGCCCTTTTTCGGCATGACGTAGACTGTGAGCCCGTTTTCAA
This sequence comes from Clostridiales bacterium, assembly GCA_012521555.1. Classification (GTDB taxonomy): domain Bacteria; phylum Bacillota; class Clostridia; order Oscillospirales; family Oscillospiraceae; genus Sporobacter. The sequence continues at coordinate 15,523 of JAAYMC010000067.1, read as the reverse complement.
GTTTTTCGGAGTAAAGCTGCTCGCCGATTTTTTCGTACCCTTTAATTTTCATCGCGCTCTTCCGCCTCCTTGCCGGTGAGATAGTAAACGGCGTCAAGCCGCGTGGAGTTGGCGATGCGCACCAGCTCCTCCCGCGTCACGGAATCGCACAGCGCCGCCATTTCGTCCGGCGTGATGGAAATCTCCGCGAGGCGGTAGTCGAAGCACAGGTCCTCCAGCCCGATGGGGGAGTCGAGCGTGGCCTTGATGGACGTAATCACGGCGCGGCGCGCGGCCACGAGCTCAAAATCGCTGATCTCGCCCTGCTTCATCAGGTCAAGCTGGTGCAGGATTTCGCTTTTGGCTTCCTCAAACTTGGAAAACTCCACGCCGGAGGTGACGGCCATGACGCCCTTGTGCTTTTCGATGCGGGAGCTGGCGTAATAGCACAGCGAGAGCTTCTCGCGCACGTTTTCAAAGAGCTTGCTCGTCACGGCGCCGCCGTAGACGGCGTTGAACACCATGAGGGCGGGGTAGTTCGGCGCGAGCATGATTTCCCCGAGCCGAAAGCCGAGGGAGAGCTTGCCCTGCGTGACCTCCATTTTATCCGTAAACACGCGCGGCGTGTCCTTGACGGGACTTATGCGCACATCGGTGGCGGCGGGCACCGCCTTGGCCGCGCGCGGCATGGCGGCGAAGGCCCGGTGAAGCGCCCCTTCCACGCGCTCGATTGGGTGCGAGCCGCAGTAGAAGATTTCCACCCGCGCCTGCGGGAGCAGCTTCTTGTAGTGGCGCGTGAGGGAAGAGGCCGTAATCGCCTCCACGCGCGTAAGGTCGCCGAGGCGGCTCACGCCGAACGCCTCGTCCGGGCACATGAGCTCAAACAGCCGCTCGACGGCGTAGGTGCGCTTATCGTTGATGGCGGCGCGGATTTCATCGGCGAGGTTTTTCTTCTCGCTCTCGACGTACTCGCCCGTAAGCAGCCCCCCGTGCGTCCGGGGGGACAGGAGCAGCTCCCCGACGAGGTCGCAGACCTTCTCGAGGACCTTCTCGCCCTTCGGCACGAAGTCGTCGTCGATAAAGTCGGCGAGAAAGCCGATGCAGTGGCACTCGCCCTTTTTCCGCACCATGGGGACGACGCGCGCGCCGTAGAGCATGTCGAGGTGCGCGTTGATGCTCGCCATGTCGGGGTACGTCGCGGAGCCGCGCATGAGCACACGCGGCAAAAGCGCGTTAAGCGACGCCGTCTCGGCCGACAGCGGCGCGATGAGGCTCACCGACAGGCAGCACGTCTTAAACTTATCCGTATGCACGTACGTGAGCGTCGTCGACGGCATAAACTCCTTTCGCACGACAAGCTGCACATTCGTTCACTCCTTGCTTTTCTCCCCGCGCTTTTTCCGCGCGGGCGCTTTTGTATTGAAGCCATTATACCATCCGGAGCAATATTTGGAAATGAAATTTGTATTAATTTTCGCCTAAAGCCTTCACGGGACTTGCCTTGTAGACGACGACGCTGCCGTCATCGGCGGGCGCCCCGCCGCAGGTGACCTCGACCGTCCCGTTGTCCCGCACGGTGATGTCGTACGTTTTGCCGCCGTGTCGCCAGCGTGCGGTATATCCGCCAAAGCCGGGCGGCAGGCTGGGCCTTATGTGCAGCGCCCCGTTTATGACGGCAAGGCCCAGCAGCTCTTCCACCACAAGGCGTTTGTACCAGCCCGCCGCGCCCGTGTACCACGTCCAGCCGCCGCGCCCGACGTGCCCCTGCGCCCAGTAGACGTCGGCGGCGATGACGTACGGCTCCGTGCGGTAGACCTCAAGCAGCCGTCCGAGGGGCGACAGCGCGCGCGTAATCTCAAATCCCTCGCGCTTCATGCCGGCGCGAAGCAGCGCCATCGCCAGCCAGATTGCCCCGTGGGTGTACTGCCCGCCGTTTTCCCGAAACCCCGGGCTGTACCCTTTAATATACCCCGGCACGCTGCCGCCGTGCGAAAACGGCGGGTCGAAAAGCCGCACGACGCGGCTGGATGGGTCATAAAGCCGCTTCACCGAGCTTATCAGCGCCGTGCGCGCCTTTTCCCTGTCCGCCCCGGCGAAGACGGCGAAGCTCTGCGCGATGGAGTCAATCTGGCACTCGTCGCTCGTGCACGAGCCGAGGGGCGCGCCGTTGTCGTAGTAGCCGCGCTTGTACCACGCGCCGTCCCACGCGTTTTCCGCGGCGGTAAAATACTCCTCCGCTTTTTCAAGGAGCGTCGCCGCCACGCCCGGCATCCCGCGCTCCTGGCAGAGGGCGGCAAGGCGGCGAAAGACGATGACGGCAAACCACGTCAGCCACACGCTCTCGCCGTCGCCCCGCGCGCCGACGAGGTTGAGCCCGTCGTTCCAGTCGCCGGTGCCGATGAGCAGGAGCCCGTTGCGCCCCGTCCCGCGCCGGATGACGAGCAGCGCCGCGTCGACGGCGTGCTGCAGGACGCTCGCGCTCTTTTCGCTGATTTGCGGCTGTTCGTACCGCTCGTGCTCGCCCTCGCCGAGGACGGGAGAGGTGAGGTACGGCACCGTCTCGTCCAGAATCGAGCGGTCGCCCGTCTTTTCGACGTACTGGCACAGGGCGAAGGGCAGCCACAGCAGGTCGTCGCTGCAGCGGGTGCGCACGCCTTTGTCAGGCCCGCCGGAGATGGCGGGGTGCCACCAGTGCTGGACGTCGCCCTCCTCGAACTGGTGCGCCGCGGCGCGGAGAATGTGCGCGCGGGCGACGTCCGGCGCCTCGTCGAGGACGGCGCAGATATCCTGCAGCTGGTCGCGGAATCCGTACGCACCGCCGCTCTGGTAGAGGGACGTGCGCCCGAAGATGCGGCAGGCGAGAGCCTGGTAAACGGCCCAGCCGTTGATATAGCGGTCAAGTTCCTCGTATTGCGTCGAGACGGTCAGCTTTCCCGTTAGGTCCTTCCAGTAACGCTTCGTGTCCTCTAGCGCCGAAGCGGCGCTTGCCGGCTGCGCGAGCGCGCGCAGAACATCCGCGTCTTCGCACCCCGTCACGATGACAAGCGTCTGCACGCCGCGCCACCGGGCGGCGGCGCAGGGGAGAAAGCCCGCGCCCGTCCTGCCGTCGAGCCGCCCCGTCTTGTAGCTGAGCTGCGAGCAGGTAAACTCGTCGTACGGCTGCGAGGCAGTCAGGCGGAAGACCGAACCGTCAAAGGCGCGGTTGTAGCGGTTTTGCGCCGAGATGACGCCGCCCTCCTCCCGCGTCTCGGTGTAAACGGCGTCGCGCGCGTCGGGGGCGAGGACGAGGTCCGTGTAGTATTCGATATCGGCAAGGCTCCCTTCGGACGCTTCAATCATCAGAACGCGGGCGGCGCGGTCCGGCGGGACGAAGGCCGTCGTCGTAAACTGCACGTCTCCGATGGTCTTGCGCCACTCGGCCCAGCCGAACCCGTACGTGACGCGGCAGGTAAAGCCGTCCTCCGCGGCAAACAGGGAGACAGGCCGGCCGCTTATAAATGCCGAGAGCGTCTCCGTCCCAAGCGTGAGAAGCGAGTCGTTGCGCCACTGGTTGATTTTGTTTTCGCGGGCGTTTATGTGCCATAAATGGCCCGTCCCCGCGTCCGTCGCCACAAATCCGAAGCGCTCGTTTGCCAGCACGTGGCTCCACGCGTTGGGCGGCAGCTTACCGCTTACCGTAAAGACGAAGCTGTTTTCCTCGTCGTACCCGTACTCAAGCTCTCGGCGCTGTACGGGCGGGAAAAAGCGCTCGCCGAGGGCGGGGCGGACCGTGACGGCGCCCTCGCGGGCAAAGTCGCTTCGCGTGCGGATGACCTTCACCGCCGCAGCCAGCAGCAGCCGCACGTTGTCCGCCGCCGCGTCGACGGTGTGCACACCGCCGCGCGCGCCGAGGATATACTCGTACTCCTGCCGGCGCAGGCGGGAGACGATGCCTTCCCGCAGCGTGCTGCGGTATTCGCCGCCGTCCTTTAGGACAAAGACGAGGTCGAACGCAACGCCGTTTTCACGAAGCAGGCGGTGCATGGCAAGCATCGAAGCCGCCTCGTTCAGCGCCTCCTCGTCCTCCACAACGCAGGCGACAATCGGCAAATCTCCCGACACGCCGAACACCCACAGGCCGCTTTGCCCGAGGGCGAGCGCGTCCATGCACTCCTGCGGAATCTCGCGTGCCAGCGGCTGGAGCAGCAGGTACGGCACAAGCGCCATCGCGCGGGCGATGTCCTCGTGACTTAAGCTGAGCTCCTCGGCGATGACGTCAAGGTGCGAAGCCGGCGCGCGCTCCGGCTCGCCGACAAGGCGCAGGGCCGACCAGGCGGCGGCGTCGGGCTCCTGCGACACGGTCAAGGCAAAGCGCACGCGCTCCGTTTTCCCCGCCTCAAGGCGCAGCGGCACGCGCAGGAGCAGGCACGGGTCAAGCACGGACCCCGCGCTCCCGCCCGCGGGGCGGGACAGCGCCGACGGGAGCGCGTGAAATCCTCCGCGCCCGAGCGCCTTTTCGCGCGACGTGTCAAACGTATACGGGCACGACACGGCCGCTGCCAGCGCGTAGCCCTGCCCGCGCGCGCGGGGGCGGCGGCGGAAGACGACGGCGCCATCCACCACGGCGCTTTGCAGCGAGAGCTTGGAAAAGGCCGGGTGGGAGGCAAAATCGTCCCCCCGCGCGAGCACCGGCTCGCCGTAGCAGACAAGCTCGGCCTCGCAGCTTACGCGCGAGGTGATCTCCACCGTCCGCAACTCGCCCGTCTCGTCCTTCGGCACCGTCGCCGTCACAACCGATGAAATCGGCCCGCTTTGCGCCATGAGGCGGCAGCAGGAGCCGGACAGCTCCGCCGAATAGTGCACCGTCTCGCTGAAAACGGGCGCGCACTGCAGCGGGATGATGTCTTCGCCCACGCGCAGGTAGAACGTCAAGCCCGCCTGCATGGAGAAAGGCTCCGTGCCGCACTGCATGATTTCAAGCCCGTTCCAGACGGAGCGATTCAGCCCCGTCTCGGAAATTGCGACATGGTACGCCCCGTTTCCGAGGAGCGTGAAGGCGGGGTGGCTGTAGTCGGGCGTGCTGGAGGCATACCGCCACCTGTCCGCCGAGGCGCGCAGGGGCTTTTCCGGCACGTCGCGGGGGGAGGGCCTGAGCACGACGCCGCCGACGGGGAGCTTTTCCTGCAGGAGCTCTGCAAACGCCGCCATGAGCTTGTCGCGCATGAACCGCTTTTGTATGACGCCGCCCTTGAGGGCGTTTGCGATGGACAGCAGGCTCATGCCGAGGTGGTGGGCCATATACGTCCTGACGATTTCGTACGGCTTGTCCTCGGGCAGCCGTTCGGGCGTGAAGTCAAGGGCCTCGTAGAAGCCGTACCGCCCTTCCGCGCCGAGCTTTTGCAGGTATTTTAGGTTCCTGACGGCCGCGCGCGGCTCTATCGGGAGCGCGAGGAACGTCGAATACGGCGAGACGACGGTGTCCCGTTCCATGCCGCGCTTGAGGGCGAGCGTGGCGGCGCCGTGGGCCTTGTAGCGGTAGCTCAAGGTGTGGTCGTAGGCGTAAAAGGCGCTTTCCGACATGCCCCACGGCTTGCTTTTCGCCTGCTTCTTCTGGATATACAGGCAGAATTTCAGGCTCTCGTAGATGAGCGAGTTAGGGTAGCAGGGGAGGAGGATTTCGGGCATCAGGTACTCGAACATCGTGCCCGTCCAGGACGCCATGCCGCGGTACCCGTCCTTTTCCACGAGGGCGCGGCCGAGGCTGCGCCAGTGCTTTTTCGGCACCTCGCCGCGGGCGACGGCGATGTAGCTCGTCTGACGCGCTTCGGAGGCGAGCAGGTCGTACCACCCCTGCGTGGGCGCGTTTTTGTCCGCGTCGATGCCGATATAGAAGAGCCGGCGCTTTTTATCGTACAGCGGCTCAAAGGACATGGCCTTCAGCAGAGCGTTGGCGCGTTCGGCGAGGTCGGCCGCGCCGTACTCAAGGAGCCCCTCCCGCAGGGCGATGAGGCACCCGGCGAAGTTGCCGCTGTCGACGCTTGAGACATACGCCGGCGGCAGGACGGTGAGCGTGAGCGTGTCGTACCAGTTGTACAGGTGCCCGTTCCACTTCGGCAGCCGCTCGACGGTTGTGAGCGTCTGCGCGATGAGGGAGAGCGCCTTTTCCTTCCTGCACAGCCCAAGGTCGGCGGCGGCAAGGCAGGAGAGCAGCGCAAGGCCGATGTTCGTCGGCGACGTGCGGTGCGCGATGCCGACGGCCGGCTGCTCCTGATAGTTATCCGGCGGGAGAAAGTGGTCGGCCGTCGTGAGAAACGTCTCGAAAAAGCGCCAGATATCGCCCGCGCAGCGGAGGAGGAAGCGCCTGTCCTCCGCGCGCAGCGCCTCGGTGCCCGGCCTCGGCTTGCGGCTGATGCGCGCCGCAACGAAGGGGGAGATAAACCAGACGAGCGCGAGGATTGTGCCCGCGATGTGCGGCGAGAGGGCGGCGGCCATCGCGCAGGGGATGAGCGCGGGCGACATTTTCACGAACGCGTCCGCCGCGCCGCCCTGCGCGCGCCGCTCCGCGTCGGCGGCCGTGACCCACTTGAGCAGGTTGCGGCGGGATATCAGCATCCGCCACAGCGCCGTCAGGGCGGCCGACAGGCAAATCCACGCCTCGTACGGCAGAAACAGAAACTGCAGCGCGCTTTGCGCCAGCGCCGCCCGGACGCCGGAGACGACGGTCGAGTGGTACCGCGCCCGAGCGCGCCGCCCCCGCAGGAGGGACGACGCCGACAGCACCGCAAGGCGCGCAATCTGCGCCCCGAACGCCGCCACGGCCGCCCAGACCGGCGCGCGCGCGCCCGTGATAATCGCCGCAACGAGCAGGATAAACGTCGCAACCGGCACGAGCGAGCGCCGGAGATTGTCGAAAATCTTCCACTTGTCGAGCGCGGAGAGGGGATTGGGCACAAGCCGCCCGCTTTCGTCTTTCACGACGGGGAAGAGCCACGGCGCGGACTGCCAGTCCCCGCGCGTCCAGCGGTGCATGCGGTCAAAGTAGGAGGTGACCTTGGCGGGGAAGCCGTCCGTCACCTCGATGTCGCCGGCGAAGGCGCAGCGCAGGTAAGCGCCTTCCAGCAAGTCGTGGGAGAGGACAAGCTCCTGCGGGAAGCGCCCGTCGAGGCACTCCAGGTACGCGTCGACGTCGATGAGCCCTTTCCCGGTGAAGCTGCCGGCGCCCGCGAGGTTCTGGTACACGTCCCCGACGGTCGCGCCGTACGGGTCGATGCCGCCGAGCCCGGCGAAGACGCGGGTAAACGCCGTCTGGTTCGACGCTGTGAGGTCCACCGTCACGCGCGGCTGGATGATGCCGCAGCCGGAGACGACGACGCGCCTTTTTTCATCGACGGCGGCGCGGCAAAGCGGGTGCATCGCCGCGCCGATGAGCTCCCGCGCCGTCCCGGCGCAAAGGCGCGTGTCGCCGTCAAGCGTAATGAGGTAGCGCGTGCCGTGAAGCGCCTTCACGTCGCCGGTAAGACAGACAATCCGGCTGCTTTTTCCGCGCAGGTGGCGGCACATCTCCAAAATCGCGCCCCGCTTGCGCTCCCAAGGGGTGTAGCACCGGCTCGACCGGCTGTATGTCTTGGCGCGGTAAAAAAGAAAAAAACCGCCGCCATGCCGCGCGTTCAGCTCCGCAATCTCCCTCGCCGCGTGCGCAAGGCGCGCCCTGTCCGCATCCGTCTCCGCCTCGAGGGAGTCGGGCAGGTCGACGAGCAGGCCGTAGGAGACATTTTTCCCCGCGTCGCGGTTGGCCAGGGCGTATTCCTCAAGGAGCGCCGCGGCCCTTTTCGCCTCATCCTCCGACGTGAGCAGAAGCGAGATGACGCACAGCGCCCGCCCTTCTTCTGGCACGCCACCCTCCAGGGCAAGGCGCGGGACGCGGCGGATCGGGCAAAACTTAAGGACCACATAGTCCGCCGCGCTTTTGACGAGAGATGAAAGCGGGAAAAACAGCGCGACAAGATAGACAGGATGGCGCAAAAGCAGCGCCGCGAGGATGCTCAGCGCCAGGCTCGTTAAGACAATCGAGGCGATGTACAGCCCGCCGCGCGGCGTTTTGATCTCTTTCCCAAGGGGCTTTACGTAAAGGTAATTCCCTATATGCTCGCCGCTCTCCCGCGCGAGGGCAAGGATTTTCTCCGCCGCCTCGTGCTCGCTCATGCCGTGCTTTTCGGCAAGGCGCGCAAGCGTCCGGCGGTAGTCGTGGCGCGTTGCTTCGTCCATCTCGGGGTAGACGCCGGCGGGGTCCTGCCTCATCAGGTGTTCGACGCGCCCGACGCGCTCGAGCAGGTCGGAGCTGTCAAACCCTGAGAGGAACCGCAGGGACGTGAAAATGCGGGAGAACGTCCCGGCAAGCTCCGTGAGTGACTGCGCCACCCCGCCGCCGAGCGCCCGAAGCAGGCCGGCCGCCTCTTCGGCGAGCCGCTCGATGAGGGCAAGGCGCACGGCGGGGATCATGGCCGCCAGTTCCGCTTCGCTGAGGATGGTCTCCGTCTGAAAATCGTCGAGAAACGCCTCGAGGGAATCGGCGTCGACGGCGTCATTTTGCCTGTCCAAATACTCATGCGCCGCGTACAGGACGAAGAGGGTTTTCCCGTCCCCGCATCGCGGCAGGCGGCCAAGGCGCCTTATGTCGTCCGCGGCGCCTTTGCCCTCCCGTTCGGCGATGTACCAGTTGTCGAGAAGCCACTCGAGGGCCTGCGGGATGCTGACGTGTTCCGCGGCGTACCGCGTCCCGTCCCGCACAACGTCCTTTATCTCCGCAAGGTGGCGCAGAGCCTTCTGAGCTGTATGGAAAGTCGAAACGAGCCCGCCTTTTCTGGCCGTTTCAACAGAATTCTGATGCGTCTCCTCCGGGCGCGCGTCCCGGCGGTGCTTTGTGGACATTTATCTCAAACCTCCCAGTGTGGCTTATCTGTGGTATTTTTCCCCACCGGCAGGTGTTTATGCAGCGCCGTGCGCGCCCGGAAAGGCGCAAAAAGCCGCCCGCTTTGGAAGCGGGCGGCTTTTTCGTTTCTCTTTAGCTGATGAAGAGGGAATAGAAGGTCTTGTACGTTGTCTCCATGCCCTCCATGAACGGCGTGTATTCAAAGTCCAGCTTTTCGGCAAATTTCTTTCCGCTGTACAGGACGCTCTCCGTCAGCGGGAAGGGGACGGCGAGGTTTTCGTTCAGTATATCCTCAATCGTCACCGGGCGCGTCATGATCGGGCCGCCGTTGAACTCCTCAAAAGCCTCAAACAGCCGCGCGTGCGTGATAATCTCCGGCGCGGAGAGGTTGAAAATTTCATCGTAGGCCTTTTCGTTCCCGAAGGACGTCATGAGCGCGCGGGCGATGTCGAAGACGTAGACAAGGCTGAAGCGCGACGTGGCGTCCACAGGGTAGGGGACGACGTGGCCGCGCGCAATCAGCTCGATGTAATGCGACTCTCGCGCGCTGTAGTTAAACGGCCCGTAGATAAACGTCGGGCGGAGGATGGTGTAGTGCGCGCCGATTTCGCCGCACGACCTTATAAGCTCCTTTTCGAGGAGGAGCTTGTTGTACGCCATTTCAGACGCCAGGCTCCCGTCGGACCGCGTGAGGACTTCTCCGTCCTCCGCAATCGGCTCGGATTTGTACGGCACGTAGACGGCGCAGGTGGAGAAGAGGATATACTGCTTGAAATGGCCGGCGAGCGCCGTGACAAGGGAGCTGACCTCGCCCGGGCTGTATGCGCAGAAATCGACGACGGCGTCGAACGTCAGATCCTTCAGGAGGTGGGCGACCATGCGGGGATTGTGCCTGTCGCATTTGTATTCCTTGACGCCCTGGAGATTGAGCGGAAACTGGCCGCGGTTGACGACGTGCAGCTCAATTTCCGGATTTTTAGAGGCTTGAAGTGAGAACACGCGCCCCGTAAAGGCGCTGCCTCCGATGGCTAAAACCCTTTTCAAACTGATCGCCTCTTTTCCTTCTTTCAGATTCCCAGATTGCGCGCCGGCGCGTCACTCGCAGCCGTCGCAGCCGTCGCACCCGCCGCAGCCGTCGAAATCGCAGCCGTCGCAGTCGGACTCCGGCGAGTAGCGGATGTTTTGCAGCTCGACGCGCTCCCTGATGGCGGCGTTGGCCTCGATGAGATTGATAAACCCGTAATAGCGGACGGTGTTCTCCAGAATCCTGCGCGCCGTGGAATTGCCCGCTTTGGCGTTTGCCATGACGTAGTCGTAAAGCGCTCTAAGCGTCTTTTCCGAATAGGTGAGCATCTCGCCGATCTGGTACGTCTCGACGGACGTGACGTACGGCGTATCCTGCGACGCGCGGAGCGGGCGGCTCGTCATCGCCAGATAGGGGAATTCCTCGTGCAGAGCCTGCGTTTCGGCAAGGAGCTGCTCCGATATCGCTCCGGCGAGCCTCCTCTGCTCCTCGGAAGGCGCCGGAATCGACTCGATGGCCACAGCGTACTGCTCGGGGTCGGCCGACTGCATCATGTGAATGTACTTCTCCGCGAGGAGGTTGCGGCCCTCCTCCCGGGCCTTTTTATAGTCCTCGAGAAGGAAGCTTAAGACATCCTCCGGCCACGCGACGTACTGCGCTTTCCGCATAGCCTCAAAGGTTCCCTTCTCTTCCTGACAGGTGGCGGGGTCCAGGCCGTCATTGACCGCCAGGAACATCTCCCATTCGATATCGACGATTTCGTCGGCGACGCCCTTCATTGTACTCATAACACAGCTCCTTTAAAATAAATGGGCAAAATATACGAAATTCCGCTTCCAGTATAACCTCCTGCTAATCAATATGTCAATAAAGGAGTGTTTTTCAAAGCGAGAATTCCAAAATTTAATGAACAAAATCAAAAACCGCCTACGCGCCTGTGTTTTCCATCAGGCGGGCAAACTCCTCGGCGACCGGCTTTTCGCACGCGCGCATGGCGAGGATCGTCTTTTCAAACAGCGTGTCGAGGTCCCAGCCGAGCATCTCGGCGCCGCGGGCAATCACTTCGCGGGAACAGCCGGCGGCAAACTTCTTGTCCTTGTACTTCTTTTTCAGGCTCGGCACCTCAAGGTCCGACGCGCTCTGGGACGGCCGCATTTTCACCGCCGCGCCGATGAGGCCCGTCAGCTCGTCCACCGCAAACAGCACGCGCTCCATCTCGTGCTCGGGGGCGACGTCCGCGCAGATCCCGTACCCGTGGCTGACGACGGCGTGAATAAATTCCTCGCCCGCGCCGATCTCCCGCAAAAGCTCCGGCGCTTTCCGGCAGTGCTGCTCCGGATACTGCCCGTAGTCAATGTCGTGCAAAAGCCCCACCATGGCCCAGAAATCGGCGTCCTCGCCATAGCCGAGCGTTTCGGCGAAATACCGCATGACGCCTTCGACCGTGAGGGCGTGTTGAATGTGGAAGGGCTCCTTGTTGTACTTAAGAAGGTGATTAAGCCCCGTCTCGCGCCCGAATCCCGTTTCCAAAGCAACTTCCTCCTTTATCTCTTTCTTATCCTGCAAAAACGGCAATTGCATATTCTATACCTTTTTCCCTTTTCTGTAAATACCGCGCGGCAAAAGGCAAAAAAAGAGGGCGGCTTTTTTAAGCCGCCCGGCAGATTAAGGACGCTGTAAAGGGGCTAAAACTGCACCCAGCTGAGAATGGAGCGGTCGTCGTCGCGGCTGTCGAGCAGGCGCATGGACCTGACCAGCATTTCGGCCGCCTGCGCGCGCGTGAGATAGGCGTTGTAGTCTGCCGTCTCGCTCGGGAGGATGTCGCAGGCGTCGAGGTTCGCGCCCGCCTGATGCGCCCAGGAGGGCAGGGAGGTCATCTCGGCGAAGGCCGAGACGGAGACGTCCGTCGGCCGCAGCATGTTGTTGAGGATGACGGCCGCCTGCGCGACGGTGATCGGGTCGTTGGCGTTAAAGACGAGGCGCCCGTCCTCCGTCTTGCAGCCGGTGATGAGGCCGTTCATCAGAGCCGTCGAGACGTAGGGCTTGACCCACTGGGGAATCTTGTCGTCGTCGTAAAACCCGGTGCGGACGATGTCCTTGAGCGTCTCCGTCCCGGACAGCGCCAGGCACATCGCCACAAATTCGCCGCGCGTGACGGTCTGCGCCGGGCGGAAGAAGTAGCGGCCGGCGATGGCGTCGCCCATAAAGACGCCTCTCTCCGCCAGCGCGACGGCGGGATACTCAAGGCCCGTCCCGGCGATGTCGGAATAGGTGATGTCCGTCTGCTGCTTCCTGATTTCGATGGTGACCGTCGCCTTGTTCGACAGGCCGCCCTTCGGGTCGCAGGCGATGTAGGTAAACGTGTCGCGCCCGCGCTTGCCCGAGTCGGGGGTGTAGGTGAACGTGCCGTCCTCCTCCACCTTCACGGTGCCTTTCTTGGGCATGTCCACAAGCTCGAACGTCACCTCGTCGCCGTCCGGGTCGACGGCCTTAAACCGGGCCGACACCGAAACGGAGCGGTACGTCTCGAGCTCGATGTTCTCGGCAATCGGCCGCGCGTTGGACGTTATCGTCGTCGCCATCGTGGGCCAAAACTCCGCAATGGCGGGAGCGGCGAGCGCGAGGCTGAAAGCCGAGAGGGCCAAAGCGAGAATCAGTGCGCTTTTGAGCCTAAAGCTTCGTTTCATTTCAAAGTAACCTCCAATGCAAGTTCAGTTCAAAACAGCAGGCTTTTTGCGCTTGACACACCTGTATTATTTGCTACTTTCTGGAATTTATTCTAACGTTTGGTCAAATCCGCTTAAAAAGGCCCGAAAGCGCGTTTCATGCAAGTCACCAAGAATTATCATGCAAATTTATTGACTTTGTCTGCAATTCGGAGTAAAATCACTTTAATTGTTTAGTACTTTCCAGAAGGCGAGGGAAGAGCATCATGCAGCCCGACGTTTCAAAAGTCGTTGCTGAGTTTATCGACAACAGAATTGCCGATATCCAGGAGAGCATATCGGTGGACATATCGCAGTACGTGGGTACGGACGTCAAGCGCGGCCTGCGCAATGCCGACGGGACGGGCGTCATGGCCGGCATCACGCGCATCGGCGACGTGCGCGGCTACAAGCTTATGGATGGCGTGCGCCAGCCCATGCGCGGGCAGCTCGTCTACCGGGGCATCGACGTTGAAAAGCTCATAGACGGTTTCATGGGCGAGGGGCGTTTCGGCTTTGAGGAGACGGCCTACCTGCTCCTTTTCGGCAAACTGCCGGACAGTACATCACTTCAGGTTTTTCAGGACATACTTGCCGAGTACAGGACCCTGCCCCCCGGCTTTACGGAGGATATGATCCTCTCCGCGCCGAGCATCGACATCATGAACAAGCTCGCCCGCAGCGTGCTGGCTCTGTATTCGTATGACCCGAACCCGGAGCTGACGGATCTGCGCTCGGAGCTTGACAAGGCGCTGCACCTGATTGCGCGCTGCCCCGTCATCGTGGCGCACGCGTTCGCGGCCAAGCGCCACTACTTCGACAAGGAGAGCCTCATCATCCACCGCCCGCAGGACGGCCTGTCCACGGCGGAAAACTTCCTGCACATCGCCCGCCAGAACAGCTCCTTTACGCGGGAGGAGGCGCAGCTTCTCGACCTGTGCCTCGTTTTGCACGCCGAACACGGCGGCGGCAACAACTCGGCTTTCGCCTGCCGCGTGCTCTCCTCGACGGGGACGGACATTTACTCGGCCATCGCCGCGGCCGTCGGCTCGCTCAAAGGCCCGAAGCACGGCGGCGCGAACAAGAAGGTTATGGAGATGTTCAAGTGCATCGAGGAAGGCGTGAAGGACTGGACGGACGACGAGGAAATCGTCGCGTACCTGCGCCGCATCCTGCGGAAGGAAGCCGGCTGCGGGGACGGCCTCATCTACGGCTTCGGCCACGCCATCTACACGCTCAGCGACCCGCGCGCCGTCCGCCTGCGGGACCTGGCGTCAAAGCTCGCGAAGGGCACGCCGTACGAAGCGGAGTTTAACCTGTTTGCCTCGGTGGAGCGCCTGATTCCCGTGGCGTTTGAAAAAGAAGGGCGGTCGGCGGAGGGCATGTGCGTGAACGTCGACTTCTACTCCGGCTTTGTCTACAAGATGCTCGGCATCCCCGACGAGCTGTACACGCCGCTGTTTGCCGTCGCGCGCATGGTCGGCTGGTGCGCGCACCGAATCGAGGAAGTGTTCAACCAGAGCCGGATTATCCGCCCGGCATACAAAGCCATCGCGCCGGACATGGAATTTGTCCCGCTGCGCGACCGCTAGGGCGTTTTTTTACATCGCTGCCGCCGTTTTTGACGGCGGCTTCCCTCTGTTTTGACATTTTTCAACACAAAATTGCCGAACTTGTCCGTTTTTTGAAGAAAAAGCCTTTATGATTGGCAAATAATATGCTATACTGCTTAATTATGAAATTTAGATTTTAAATTTCAATTTCTCATTTTTCCGAGGAGGAACGCGAGCTCATGTCCAGCAGAATCTTTACGTCAGAGTCCGTTACGGAAGGGCATCCCGACAAAATCTGCGACCAGATTTCCGATGCCATTCTCGATAGAATTCTCTCAAACGACAAATCCGCCCGCGTCGCGTGCGAGACGGTCGTCTCCACCGGCATGGCCATTGTCATGGGCGAAATCACGACGGAATCCTACGTCGACATCCCACAGACAGTCCGCGACACCATCCGCGAAATCGGGTACAACGACCCCGCTTTAGGTTTTGACTATCATGGCTGCGCGGTCCTGACCTCGATTAAAGAGCAAAGCCCCGACATCGCCATGGGCGTCAACCACGCGATGGACGAAGACGGCGAGACGGGCGCCGGCGACCAGGGAATGATGTTCGGCTTCGCCTGCGACGAAACGCCGGAGCTCATGCCCGCCCCCATATCCCTCGCGCACGCCCTGACCCGCCGCCTCGCCGAGGTGCGCAAGTCCGGGGAGCTTCCTTTCCTCAGGCCGGACGGGAAAAGCCAGGTCACCGTCGCGTACGACAACGGAAAGATCGTCGCCTGCCCGGCCATCGTCGTCTCCACGCAGCATACCGATGAAATTTCCACGCCGGCGCTGCGGGAGGCCGTGATGGAAACTGTCATCAAGAAAGTTATCCCCGCCGAATACATCACGGCGGACACAAAAATCTTCATCAACCCCACCGGCCGCTTCGTGACGGGCGGCCCCGTCGGCGACACGGGCCTGACCGGGCGCAAAATCATGGTGGACACCTACGGCGGCTACGCCAGCCACGGCGGCGGCGCCTTCTCCGGAAAGGACCCGACGAAAGTCGACCGCAGCGGCGCGTATATGGCGCGCTATGTTGCAAAAAATATCGTCGCGGCCGGCCTTGCCAGGGCGTGCCAGATTGAGGTCGCTTACGCCATCGGCGTGGCAAAACCCGTCTCCATTTTTGTGGACACACGTGGGACAGGCACTGTCCCGGACGAGAAAATCGAGGCCATCATTAATAAGGTCTTTGATTTCCGGCCGTCGAAAATCATCTCCAAGCTCAATCTCCTCCAGCCGATTTACCGCCAGGTCGCCGCGTACGGCCATTTCGGCCGGCCTGACCTCGACCTGCCGTG
>JAAYMC010000066.1 GCA_012521555.1 Clostridiales bacterium | reverse complement strand
TAGCACGCTATACCTATTATGTCCATAGTGAGTTTTCATATAATTGCAAGATTTTCCCCCGAAAAACAATAATATTTTCATGGTCTGGAGAAATCTTGTTGATTACTGGAGACAATCTTGCTACAATAGACGAGCAAAATCAACCACTAAAGAGGAGATGGTATTTCTTGGACGCATTTTTCTGGATAGGCTTTGCAGGCAGTGTGATAGCCCTTGGCTTCGCGCTCCTGCAGTCGCGCAAGGTTTTGAGCCTTTCTGAAGGCAACGAGACCATGCGCAAAATCGCGGACGCCATCCGCAGAGGCGCTAACGCATACTTGCGTCGGCAATATAAGACCCTCGCGATTTTCTTCATCATCATGGCTGTCATCCTCGGCGTGCTCGCCGTGTGCGGCCTTGTCTCCGGCTTTGTGCCCTTCGCCTTCATCACGGGCGGCATTTTCTCCTGCACGGCCGGTTTCGTCGGCATGAAGATCGCGACGGCGGCTAACGGCAGAACGGCTCAGGCCGCATCCGAAAGCCTCAACAAGGGCCTGCGCGCCGCGTTCTCGTCCGGCGCCGTCATGGGCTTTACCGTCATCGGCATCGGCCTGTTTGACGTCACCTTCTGGTTCCACATCCTGCGCTATGTGTTCCACATCACGGATTCATCCACCATCGCCACGACGATGGTCATGTTCTCGATGGGCGCTTCCGCCGCGGCGCTTTTCGCGCGCGTAGGCGGCGGCATCTTCACGAAGGCTGCCGACGTGGGCGCAGACCTTGTCGGTAAGGTCGAAGCCGGCATTCCCGAGGACGACCCGCGCAACCCCGCCGTCATCGCCGACAACGTGGGCGACAACGTGGGCGACGTGGCCGGCATGGGCGCCGACCTCTACGAGTCCTACGTCGGCTCGATTATCGCCACCTTCGCCATCAGCGCCTCCGCCGCGTACGGCTGGAACGGCATGCTCCTGCCCCTCCTGCTGGCCGTTCTCGGCGTTATCTGCTCCATCTTCGGCACGTTCCTCATCCGCACGAAAGAGAACGCCACGCAGGCGGACCTCCTCAAGACGCTCCGCACCGGCACGTACACCGCCGCCGTTCTCTGCGCCGTTCTCTCCCTGCCTCTCACCTATTTCCTTATGAAGGACGTGGAAGGCGCCAGCTGGCTCGGCATTTTCGTCTCCATCATCTCCGGCCTTATCGCCGGCTGCGCCATCGGGTACGCCACAGAGTACTTCACCTCCGATTCCTATAAGCCCACGAGGAACCTCGCCAGCTCTGCCCTGACCGGCGCCGGCACGACGATTATCGGCGGCATCTCCCTCGGCATGCTCTCCACGGCGGCCCCGATCATCATCGTGTCCCTGTCCGTCATCATCAGCTTCCTCGCCGCGGGCGGCTCGCTCAACACCTCCTCGGGCGCCTACGCCATCAGCTTTAACAAGGGCCTCTACGGCATCGGCCTGTCGGCCGTCGGCATGCTCTCCACGCTCGGCATCACGCTCGCGACGGACGCTTACGGCCCCGTTGCCGACAACGCCGGCGGCATCGCCGAAATGAGCGGCCTCGACGAGGAAGTCCGCAACAGGACCGACACGCTCGACGCGCTCGGCAACACGACGGCCGCGACGGGCAAAGGCTTCGCCATCGGCTCGGCCGCCCTCACGTCCCTCGCCCTTCTTGTCTCCTACGTCGAAGTGGCCAAAGAAAAGCTCGGCGATCTGAAGATCGACCTGTCCCTGACGAACCCTGCCGTCCTCATCGGCATCTTCATCGGCGCGATGGTCGTCTTCGTCTTCTCCGCCATGGCGATGAGCTCCGTCCAGCGTGCGGCTCAGTCCATCGTCGTGGAAGTGCGCCGTCAGTTTAAGGAAATCAAGGGCATCATGGAAGGCACGGCGCAGCCCGACTACGAGACCTGCGTCGACCTGTGCACCCGCAGCGCCCTGAAGGAAATGGTCGCCCCGTCCCTTGTGGCCATTATCGTCCCCGTTGTGGCGGGACTTCTCCTCGGCGTTGAGGGCGTCGTCGGCGTCCTCGGCGGCGCGGTCGTC
>JAAYMC010000065.1 GCA_012521555.1 Clostridiales bacterium | reverse complement strand
CTCGCCGCCGCAAACGTCGCACACGCCTTCTTTCTTCGGCGGGCTGGAGACGATGTGGTACGTCGCCCCGCAGCTGGAGCAGGTGCGGCGCCCCGTCATCCTCTTCTCGATCTCCTCGTCGGTGATGTCGATGAGGAGGACGACGTCGATGTCAATCCCCGCCTCCTCGAGGGCCTTAGCCTGAACGAGCGTTCTCGGCACGCCGTCGAGGATGTATCCGCCCGCGCAGTCGGGCTCGACAAGGCGCTCCTTGACGATGCCGATGATGACATCGTCCGGCACAAGCTGGCCGGCGTCCATATACGCCTTGGCCTTCAGTCCGATGGGCGTTTCATTTTTGACTGCCGCCCGGAGGATGTTGCCGGTGGAAATGGTGGGGATGCCGAGCTTTTTGCTGACGATTTCCGCCTGCGTTCCTTTGCCGGCGCCGGGCGCGCCTAAGAAGATGAGTTTCATAACCTGCCTGACCTCTCTTACTCCAGGAATCCCTTGTAATGCCGCATGAGCATCTGGGCCTCGACCTGACGGACCGTCTCAAGCGCAACGCCGACCACGATGATGATGGACGTGCCGCCGAACGAGATGCCGGCCTGAGACGGCATGAGCGCGCCGACAATCAGCGGGGCGAGGGCGATGATGCCGAGATACACCGCGCCGAAGAGTGTGACCTTGCTGAGAACCTTCTGCAGGTGCTCGCTGGTGGGTTTGCCCGGGCGGAAGCCGGGGATGAACCCGCCGTTCTTCTTGAGGTTGTTGGCCACTTCGACGGGGTTGAACTGAATCGTCGAATAGAAGTAGGAGAAGAAGACAATCAGCAGGAAGTAGACGACCATGTATACGGCGGTGTTTGTGTCGAACGCTTTAACGAACCAGCCTTCGCGCCATTTCGGGACGAAGCTCGCGATGGTCGCGGGGATCGACGCAATCGACTGCGCGAAGATGATCGGCATGACGCCGGACATGTTCAGCTTCAGCGGCAGGTGCGTCGACTGCCCGCCGTACATCTTACGCCCGACAACGCGCTTGGCGTACTGCACCGGGATGCGCCGCTCCGAGTCCGTCACGATGACGATGAGGACAATAAGCAGCAGCGCGCCGATGAGCAGGAGCAGCTGGGACCACCAGGTCGCCGTCCCGTAAATCACGCTCTGAACCATGCTGATAATCTGGTTCGGGAAGCGCGAGATGATGCTGACGAACAGGATGATGGAGATGCCGTTGCCGAGACCGAACTCGGTAATCTGCTCGCCCATCCACATGAGCAGGCAGCTGCCGGCGGCAAACGACGCGATGATGACGACGGCCGCCCACGCGCCGCTGTTTGTGAGCAACTCGTGCCGCGTGCCGTAGGCGTCGGCGTAGCCGTAGCTCAAAAGCGCGTAGTAACCGTAACCCTGAATAGCTGCGATCGCCAACGTGGAATACCGGGTGATGCGCTCGAGTTTCTGCTTGCCCTCTTCGCCGCCCTCTTTCTGCAGGCGCTCAAGCGCCGGGATGGCGACGGCCAGCAGCTGGATGATAATCGACGCGTTGATATACGGCTGTATCGACATCGCGAAGATTGTCGCCTGCGAGAACGCGCTGCCGGACATCACGTTATACAGTCCGAGCACGGTATTGCGCATCGACTGGAAGAAGCTCGTCAGCTCCGCAGTGTTGACGTACGGAACGGGGACGGCGTTTCCCAGACGGTAGAGCAGCAGGATAAAGCACATGAAAATGAACTTTTTCCTGATGTCTTCAATTTTCCATGCGTTGCGTATCGACTGCAACACCTATACCACCTCGGCCTTTCCGCCGGCGGCCTCAATTTTAGCCTTGGCCGACTCCGAAAACGCGGAGGCCTTGACAGTGAGTTTCTTGGTGAGTGTGCCGTTGCCGAGGATTTTCACGCCGTAACGGCATTTGGAGAGGACGCCCGCCTCAAGAAGTTCCTGCACGCCGACGACGGCGCCGTCTTCAAACTTCTCGAGAGCTGCGACGTTGACGGTCTCAAGCGGCTTGGCGAAAATGTTGTTGAAGCCGCGCTTGGGAACGCGCCGTACGAGAGGCATCTGTCCGCCTTCAAAGCCGACGCGGACGCCGCCGCCGGAGCGGGCTTTCTGGCCCTTGTGCCCGCGGCCGGCCGTCTTGCCGTTGCCGGAGCCGATGCCGCGGCCCTTCCTCTTGGGCTCCTTCGTCGACCCCGGGGCGGGGTGAAGGTCGTGTAAATACATTGTCTGCGCCTCCTTACTCTTCTGTGACGGAGACCAGATAGCCGATTTGGGCGATCTTGCCTCGTGTCTGCGGATTATCGGGCTGCACAGTCTCGCTGCCGATTTTCGTAAGCCCCAACGACTTCGCCGTGGCGACGTGCTTATCGAGCCGGCCGCTTAAACTCTTCACGAGCTTGATTTTCAGCTTCGCCATGATGAATGCCCCCTTAACCCAGGATTTCCTCTACGCTCTTTCCTCTTGTCTTGGCGATCTGTTCGGCATCGCGGAGCGATTTGAGGCCGACCATGGTTGCGGCAACGACATTCTGAGGATTGTTCGAGCGCAGGCACTTTGTTCTGATGTCACTGATGCCGGCCGCTTCAACGACAGCGCGGACAGCGCCGCCGGCAATAACGCCCGTACCGGCCGGCGCAGGCTTTAAGAGAACACGGCCGGCGCCGAATTCACCGATGACTTCGTGCGGGATTGTGGTCCCGGAAATGGTGATCTGAACGAGATTTTTCTTGGCGTCTTCAATACCCTTGCGGATCGCTTCGGAAACCTCGCCGGCTTTGCCGAGTCCGTAGCCGACGCGGCCTTTCCCGTCTCCGACGACGCAGAGAGCCGAGAACTTGAAAATGCGGCCGCCTTTTACAGTCTTCGAAACACGGTTCAAGGAAACGACCTTTTCTATGAATTCAGGCTGGGCTTCCTCGCGCTTATCTCTTCTGTTATTGTAAGCCATACTGTTTCCTCCCCCCGTTAAAACTCCAGGCCGCCTTCGCGGGCACCTTCGGCCAGTTCCTTGACGCGGCCGTGGTAGATGTAGCCGCCGCGGTCAAAAACGACTTTTTCGATGCCCTTGGCCTTAGCTCTTTCGGCGATCATGAGGCCGACCTTGCGGGCGCCCTCCTTGTTGCCGCCGTTCCCTTCGAAGCCCTTTTCAACGGACGAGGCGGAACACAGCGTGACGCCGTTTACGTCGTCGATGATCTGAGCGTAAATATGCATGTTGCTGCGGAAAACGTTGAGTCTGGGACGCTCCGGCGTGCCGGAAATCTTACCGCGGACTCTCTTGTGGCGCTTTAAGCGCTTCACATTGGAATCAATTTTCTTAATCATCTCAGCACACCTCCCTTATTTCTTAGCGCCAGACTTGCCTTCCTTGCGGCGGATGACTTCGTTGACGTATTTAATACCCTTGCCCTTGTACGGCTCGGGCGGTCTCTTCTTTCTCACGTCTGCCGCGAACTGGCCGACTTTCTGCTTGTCGATACCGGAAATAATCAGCTTGTTCGGGGCGGGAACGTCGATCTTGATGTCGTCGTTTTCCTCGATGACGACGGGGTGCGAATAGCCGAGGCTCAATGTCACCTTCTTGCCTTCCTTCGTCGCCCTGTAGCCGACGCCGTTGATTTCAAGCTCTTTCTTGTACCCTTCCGTCACGCCGACGACCATGTTGTGAATCAGCGTTCTGGACAGGCCGTGCAGCGCGCGGATCTTCGGCTCGTCGGAAGAGCGGGTCAGATGGACCGTATCGCCTTCCACCGCGACCTTGATGTCCTTGCTCACGGCTTGGCCCAGCGTGCCCTTCGGACCTTTGACGGTCACGACGTTGTCGTCGGAAACCTTGACTTCCACGCCCGCGGGAATTTTAATGGGAGCTCGACCGATTCTAGACATTTTTCCTCTCCCCCTTACCACACGAACGCAAGGACTTCGCCGCCGACGTTGAGCTCTCTGGCTTTCTTGTCGGTCATAACGCCCTTGGATGTCGAGATGATTGCGATGCCGAGGCCCTTGAGAACCTTCGGCAGCTCCTTCGCGCCGGCATACACACGCAGGCCGGGCTTGGAGACACGGCGCAGGCCAGTGATGGCCTTCTCGTTGCCGTTATATTTAAGCGTGATGCGGATAACGCCCTGCACGCCGTCGTTAATCAGCTGGTAGTTCTTGATATATCCTTCCTCAAGAAGAATTTCGGCGATCGCCTTCTTCATGTTAGAAGCCGGAATATCAACGGTCGCATGCTTAGCAGCGTTGGCATTGCGAATGCGTGTGAGCATATCGGCAATGGGATCTGTGATCTGCATTATATTTCCTCCTTGTTAGAGTTACAGGCAACAAGCCTGTTGTCGTGACGCGGTATCGCGGCAGGCGGCCTTCAAGCCGCCTGCTTAAGGCGACCTGCGCCATCGCGCACATTTACCGACTTCTTACCAAGAGGCCTTCTTGACGCCGGGAATCTGGCCTTTATAGGCAAGATTTCTAAAGCAGATACGGCACACGCCGTAGTCTCTCAGGTAAGCGTGCGGTCTACCGCAGATCCGGCAGCGGTTGTAGTATCTGGTGGAGAACTTCGGCTTTCTCTGCTGCTTGATGATCATCGATTTCTTCGCCATTCTTTTCTCCCCCTTTACGCCTGGACGAGCGGTGCGCCGAGCAGCGTGAGCAGCTCTCTGGCTTCTTCGTCCGTCTTCGCGGTGGTGCAGATGCAGATGTCCATACCGCGGACCTTGTCAATCTTGTCGTAGTCGATTTCCGGGAAGATGAGCTGTTCCTTGACGCCGAAGGCGTAGTTGCCGCGGCCGTCGAAGGAGTTGGCAGGAATGCCGTGGAAGTCGCGCACGCGCGGGAGCGCCACGTTGAACAGCTTGTCGAGGAACTCCCACATGCGGTTCTTGCGGAGCGTGACCTTGACGCCGACGGGCATACCCGTGCGGACCTTGAAGTTTGCGACGGACTTCCTCGCCCTTGTGACGACGGCCTTCTGGCCGGCGATCATCGTGATGTCTCTCACGACGGCGTCGATGGCCTTGGCGTTGTCGCGCGCGTCGCCGCAGCCGACGTTGATGACGACCTTCTCGATCTTCGGAATCTCCATGACGTTCTTGTAGCCGAACTTCTTCATCAGAGCCGGAGCGACTTCATCGACATACTTTTTCTTCAGTCTAGGCATGTTCATGATTGTTCGCTCCCTCCATTAACCTTCGGCGCCGCATTTTTTGCAAACGCGGACTTTCTTGCCGTCTTTGAAAATGAAAGCCGGCCGCGTGGGCTTCTCGCATTTCGGGCACACGCGCATGACCTTGCAGGCGTAAATGGGCGTTTCAACCTTGATGATGCCGCCCGTCTCGCCCTGCTTGCGCGGCTTCGTGTGGCGCTTTGCGACGTTGACGCCCTCTACGATGACCTTGCCCTCGGAGGGCATGGCCCTTAAAACCTTGCCAATCTTGCCCTTATCCTTGCCGGACAGGACAATAACCGTGTCGTTGCTCTTAACGTTCAAATTCGTACCCTCCCTATATCACTTCGGGAGCAAGAGACAGGATCTTCATGAAATCCTTGTCGCGAAGCTCTCTGGCTACTGGCCCGAAGATACGGGTTCCTCTGGGGTTTTTGTCTTCCCTGATCAAGACAGCGGCGTTTTCGTCGAACCGGACGTAAGTCCCGTCGGCACGATGAACGCCCTTCGCGGAGCGGACGATGACGGCTTTCACGACTTCGCCCTTCTTGACCGATCCGCCCGGCGTGGCTTTCCGCACGGAGGCGACGATAATGTCGCCGATGTTGCCGTATTTCCGTTTGGAGCCGCCCAGAACACGGATGCACTTTATCTCTTTGGCGCCGGTGTTGTCGGCGACCTTCAGGACAGTTTCCTGTTGAATCATCTTGGCGCCTCCTTACTTCGCTCTCTCTATGATCTCGACGAGTCTCCAGCGCTTATCGCGGGAGAGCGGGCGCGTCTCCATGACGCGGACGCGGTCCCCGACGCGGCACTCGTTGTTCTCGTCGTGAGCCTTGAGCTTGTATGTCGTCTTCATGACCTTTTTATATAAAGGGTGGGTCTTGTGGCTTTCCACGGCGACGACGATCGTCTTATCCATCTTGTCGGAGACGACCTTGCCGACCCTTGTTTTTCGTGCAGCTTTTCTTGTTTCACTCATTGTTCCTTACCCCCTTATTGCTCGAGCTGCTTCTGCCGAATAATTGTCTTGACTCGGGCAATATCCTTTTTGACTTGGGAGATCTTACAGGGATTGTCAAGCTGGTTCGTGGCGTGCTGCATCCTCAGGAAGAACAGATCCTTCTTCAGTCCGGCGAGCTTTTCCTCCAACTCCGAGGTGGAGAGCTTGCGAATTTCACTTGCCTTCATCTTATTCACCACCCGTTTCGGTCTCGCGCTTGACGATTTTCGTCTTCATTGGCAGCTTATGGCCGGCCAGACGCAGCGCTTCGCGCGCGATATCCTCCGTGACGCCGGCAATTTCAAAAAGAATTCTCCCGGGCTTGACAACGGCCACCCAGTACTCGGGCGAGCCTTTGCCGGAACCCATGCGCGTTTCGGCGGGTTTCGCCGTAACCGGCTTGTCGGGGAAAATCTTAATCCAGACTTTGCCGCCGCGCTTTGTGTAGCGCGTCATGGCGATACGGGCCGCTTCAATCTGGTTGGAGGTGACCCACGCCGGCTCGAGAGCCTGAAGGCCGTATTCGCCGTATGTGACAGTGTTGCCGCGCGTGGCCTTGCCTTTCATGCGGCCGCGCATCTGCTTGCGGTATTTTACTCTTTTCGGTAAAAGCATTAGTTCGTGCCTCCCTCTGTCGGAGTCTGAGCGGCGGGCGCCGCGGCGGCACGGGCCGCTCCGCCCTGTCCGCCGGCTCTGCGGCCGGCCTGGGCGGCCGGTTTCCCGCTCTGGGCTTTATTTCCTCCGCTTGCTTTCGCCTGCTGGCCGCCGCGTCCGGATCCGCGTCCGCGCCTGTCGCCGCGGCGGTCGCGGGAGGAACGATTCAGATCCAGCGTGCGCGGCGTGGTGCGCAGCGTCTGGCTGAGCACTTCGCCGTTATAGATCCAGACCTTCACGCCGATACGGCCGTACGTCGTCGCCGCCTCGGCAAAGCCGTACTCAATGTCGGCGCGGAGCGTCTGAAGCGGAATGGTCCCTTCGTGATACGATTCGCTGCGGGCGATTTCGGCGCCGCCGAGGCGGCCGGAAACCGTCACCTTGATGCCGCGGACGCCAAGACGCATGGCGCGGCTCATGGCGTTTTTCATCGCGCGGCGGAAGCTCACGCGCTTTTCCAGGCGCGCCGCGATGTTCTCGGCGACGAGCTGCGCGTTGATGTCGGGGTTTTTCACTTCGACGATGTTGATCGCGACGGGCTTTTTAATGCGCTTTTCAAGGTCAAGGCGCAGCTTCTCGATCTCCTGTCCGCCCTTGCCGATGACGACACCGGGGCGGGCGCAGTGAATCAGAATGCGGACGCGCGCGTTGTCACGCTCGATTTCAATCTTCGGAACGCCGGCGGAATACAGCAGTTCCTTGAGGTATTTGCGGATGTTGTAATCTTCAATGACGAGATCAGCGACTTTGTCAGCTCTGGCGAACCAACGGGAGTCCCAATCCTTAATAACGCCGACACGGAAGCCGTGCGGATGAACTTTCTGTCCCATTATTAACCCCCTACTCCTTTTCCTTTACGACAACGGTGATGTGCGACGTTCTCTTGTTGATCCGGTTTGCGCTGCCCCGGGCGCGCGGCATAATCCGCTTGATGATGGGGCCGGGGTTGGCGTATGTCTCAGAGACGTAAAGGTTGTCGGGGTCGAGGTTGTGATTGTTCTCAGCGTTGGCCACCGCGCTGCGGAGCAGCTTGAGGAGCAGCTCGGAGGCTGCCTTCGGCGTCTGCATGAGGATGGCTTGCGCTGTCTTCACATCTTTCCCACGGATAAGGTCGCAGACAATCTTAACCTTACGCGGAGAGATGCGCGCGTATCTCAGGTGAGCTTTTGCTTCCATATTTCCTGTCTGCCTCCTTACTTCGTGGTTTTGCTGCCGGCGTGGCCTCTGAAGGTGCGCGTCGGAGCAAACTCGCCCAGTTTATGGCCGACCATGTCTTCCGTGATGTAGATGGGGACGTGGCGGCGGCCGTCATGAACGGCTATCGTGTGACCGACGAAGGAAGGGAAGATCGTCGAGGCGCGAGACCACGTCTTGAGAACCTTCTTCTCGCCGGTTCTGTTCATCTCTTCGATCCTTTTGAGAAGCTCAGGAGCGGCAAAGGGACCTTTCTTAATGCTTCTGCTCATTTCGTTTCGACCTCCCTACCTATTTGTCGTTCCTGCGCTTGACAATGAACTTATCCGTTCTGTTCTTCGTCTTGCGCGTCCTGTAACCCAGCGTCGGTTTGCCCCAGGGCGTGACCGGGCCGGGACGGCCGATGGGCGATTTGCCTTCGCCGCCGCCGTGCGGGTGGTCAACAGGGTTCATGACCGAGCCGCGGACCGTCGGGCGGATGCCCATGTGGCGCTTGCGGCCGGCTTTGCCGATGCTTACGTTTGCGTGGTCCGGGTTGCCGACCTGGCCGATGGTGGCCATGCAGTTGAGGCGGATATAGCGGTACTCGCCCGAGGGGAGACGGATCTGCGCGAGGTTGCCTTCCTTTGCCATCAGCTGCGCGGCCGTGCCGGCCGAGCGGACGAGCTGGGCGCCCTTGCCGGGGTTGAGCTCGATGTTGTGGATAAAGGTACCCACGGGGATGGCGGAAAGGGGAAGCGCGTTGCCGGGCTTGATGTCCGCCTTTTCGGAGGAGATCACCGTGTCGCCCGCGGCAAGGCCGAGGGGCGCGATGATGTAGCGCCGCTCGCCGTCTTCGTACTCGACCAGCGCGATGTGCGCCGAGCGGTTCGGGTCGTACTCAAGGCGAAGGACCTTCGCGGGCATGTCGAACTTGTCGCGTTTAAAGTCGATGATGCGGTACTTTCTGCGGTTGCCGCCGCCTCTGTGGCGGACCGTGATGCGGCCGTAGTTGTTGCGGCCGGAGTGCTTCTTGAGGACCTGAACGAGCTTGCGCTCCGGTTTTGCCTTCTTATCGATACCGTCGAAACCGGATACGGTCATGTGCCTTCTCGACGGAGTGGTGGGCTTGTAAGTTTTAATCGACATTTATCTCTTTCCTCCCTTAAGCCAATCCCTCGAAGAATTCAATCGCCTTCGAATCCGGTGTCAGCCTGACGACGGCCTTCTTCCACGCGCTGCTGCTTCCTTCGGGGTAGCGGCCCACGCGCTTTTTCTTACCCTTCATGTTCAGGGTCGTAACTTTTTCAACCTTCACACCGAAGATCTCTTCGATGGCGCGCTTAATCTCAATCTTGTTGGCATCCCGCGCGACGACGAAGGCGTATTTCCCGATATCATTCTGCTCCATGGACTGCTCGGTGATAATCGGGCGGATGATGATATCATAACTCGATCTCATTATGCGTAGACCTCCTCGATCTTCTGGAGCGCCGCCTTGTCGACAATAAACGTTCCGGCGTTGACGATGTCGTAGACGTTGAGGATCGTCGCAATCGTCGTCACGACGCCGGGGATGTTGCGCGCGCTCTTGACGACGTTCTCGCGCACTTCGGGGGTCACGACGAGCGCCTTCCCCGTCACGCCGACGGCGTTGAGGAACTTCACGAAATCCTTCGTCTTGATCTCGCTCATATCGAGATTGTCGATAACGACGATCTTTTCATCGCGAGCCTTCTGCGACAGCGCCGACTTCAGCGCCAGTCTTCTCAGCTTCTTGTTGAGGGTGTACCGGTATTCGCGGGGCTTCGGCGGGAACACCACGCCGCCGTGGGTCCACTGGGGAGCCCGGATCGAACCCTGGCGGGCGCGGCCTGTGCCCTTCTGGCGGTAGGGCTTGGCGCCGCCGCCGGACACTTCGGCCCGCGTGAGCGCCGAATGCGTGCCCTGGCGCATGTTCGCAAGGTGGTTCTTCACAACCTCGTGCACAGCCGCGGCGTTCGGCTCAATTCCGAAAATGGCTTCCGAGAGCGTCACCTCGCCGGTAACCTCGCCTGCCATATTGTAGACCTTTACTGTAGGCATCTGACTCTCTCCTCTCTTAGCCATTCTTTACGTTCTTGACGGTATTCTTCAGGTAGACGATGCCGCCCTTCGGGCCGGGCACCGCGCCGCGCACTGCAATCAAATTCATGGACGCGTCGACCTTGACGACGTCAAGATTCTGGATCGTAACCTGCTCGTTGCCCAGCTGGCCGGCGCCGATCTTGCCCTTAAAGACGCGGGACGGGTCCGAGTTGGCGCTCATGGAGCCGGGGTGGCGGTGAATCGGGCCGCCGCCGTGGGACATCGGGGTGCGGCGCGCGTTGTGGCGCTTGATAACGCCCGAGTATCCTTTACCTTTGGAGATGCCCGTCACGTCGACGCGGTCTCCCTCGGCGAAGATATCCGCCTTAATCACGTCGCCCACGTTGAGCTTGGAGATATCCGCAAGCCGAAATTCCTTCAGATACTTCTTCAGCGGCACGCCGGCCTTTTTCAGGTGGCCAAGCTCGGGCTTTGTGAGCCTCTTCTCCTTGACGTCCCCAAAACCGAGCTGAACGGCGTCGTACCCGTCCTTTTCAACGGTTTTCTTCTGAACGACAACGCAAGGGCCGGCTTCGATTACCGTGACCGGGACGACTTTGCCGTTTGAATCGAAGATCTGCGTCATGCCGACCTTCCTGCCAATGATGGCCTTTTCCATTCGTTTTCCTCCTCATTAAGGTTATTGGTTGACTCGCGTGGCTCTCCCGCGGCCCGCGGCGGCCAGAGGCGGTCAACTTGACCCGCCGCGCCATAAAGCGGCGCGGCTTAGGTAACTCGCTTCTTTAAGCCCGTTCCTTATAGAAATCAGAGCTTGATTTCAATCTCGACACCGGCGGGCAGCTCGAGGGACATCAGCGCTTCAACCGTCTTCCGCGTGGGGTTGATGATGTCGATAAGCCTCTTGTGCGTCATGCGGACGAACTGCTCGCGGCTGTCCTTATATTTGTGGACGGCGCGGAGAATCGTGATGATCTCCCTCTTCGTCGGCAGCGGAATGGGACCGGAAACCTTCGCGTCCGTGCGCTTTGCGGTTTCGACGATGAGCGCCGCGGCCTGATCGATGAGCTGGTGGTCGTACGCCTTGAGCCGGATACGGATTTTCTTGTTGCTTGCCATGTTTTTCCTCCTGTTTGTGTTGAGTGTACGATTTGGCGCCGCGGCCCGAAAATAGCCGCGGCAGGCCCGGCTTCGGCGTTCCGCCCAAACCGAACCTACTTTCAAACGCCCGCCGTACGGAGAGAAAATTCTGTACACTTAACCGTGCGTATCATTCCAGCGCGTAAATCAAACCGGCTTGTACATCGGCCGGTTTGCTTCACATCTGGCGATATACGCGATATGCGCCAAACAGCACTTTCTCAGCCGCCCGATTGCGTACCGCGCAGCGCGGGAGCGCGCGGTACCGGACATACTCCTCGGAAGTGACCAGGTTGGCAAAAACCTGCAATCTCCCGATTCATCGCATAAGCGCCCTGTTTTGACTTTTCCCATCACAAGGCGCTTTAGCATCATACCAAAGACGCTTCGCGATGTCAAGAAAAAATATTGAAGGTCGCTCATTATTTTTTTATTACGGCAAGAAGCGTTATTTTTCCAGAAAATGCGGCAGACTATCGTAAAGAGGCGATACTGTGTTGCCTGCCCGGGCGGTTTTGTGTTACACTCTTTACAATCATCCCCGTCGCTCATTTCGACAGGTACACGGAGGGCTCCCATGCAGACACCGAACGCACCGTGGCTTAAAGCGTACGGCTCCGTGCCGCACACGCTGACTTACCCCGACTGCTCCATGCACGACCTTGTCTCCGCCGCCGCGGAGAAATACCCGGACAATACGGCGCTTGACTTTTTCGGCGTGAAAACGACGTACCGCGCCCTCATGCGGGAAATTGACGGCTGCGCCCGGGCGCTTATGGCGCTTGGCGTCGGGGAAGGCGAGCGCGTGACGATCTGCATGCCGAACATGCCGCAGGCTGTCGTCATGTTCTACGCCGTCAACAAAATCGGCGCCGTCGCGAACATGGTGCACCCGCTGTCTGCCGAGGAGGAGCTTGTTTTCTATTTAAATATCAGCGGCAGCCGCATCGCGCTGACGATGGACCGCTTCTACCCAAAGTTTGAACATATTTTGCCCAAAACAAACCTCAAAACCCTCATCCTCACCGGCGCGGAGGACGGGCTGCGGGGCCTTAAAAAAATCGGCTACGCCCTCACGCAGCTTGGCAAGGAAAAAAAGCTGAAAACAGGCGGGCTCATCCTCCGCTGGAGCGACTTTATCGCCCGCGGCCGCGCCTTTACGGGACAGGCCCTGCGCCCGCGGACGGGCGGCGACGAAGCCACCGTGCTCTACAGCGGCGGGACGTCCGGCAAAACGAAGGGCATCTCGCTGTCAAACCTCAACTTCAACGCCCTCGCCCTGCAGACGGCTGCCGCGGGCGACTGCATCACGCCCGGCCACATCATGCTGGCCGTGCTCCCGCTGTTTCACGGGTTCGGGCTCGGCGTGTGCATCCACACCACCCTCACGCAGGGCTGCACCGCCCTCCTCGTCCCGCAGTTTTCCGTCGACTCCTTTATCGAGCTGCTCCGGAAGCACCGCCCCCATTATATAGCGGGCGTCCCCACGCTGTTCGAGGCCATTTTGCGCTCGGAAAAATCGAAGACGCTCGACTTTTCCCGCCTCGAGGGGATCTTCAGCGGCGGGGACACGCTCCCTGTGGAGCTCAAGCGCCGGATGGACGCGTTCCTGAAGGAGCGCGGCGCGTCCGTCCAGATCCGCGAGGGGTATGGGCTGACCGAGTGCGTCACGGCCAGCTGCCTGACGCCGAAAGACTTCCACAAGGAGGGCAGCATCGGCATCCCGTATCCGGACACCTATTATAAAATAGTAAAGCCCGGCACGCAGGAGACTGTTCCCTACGGCGAGACGGGCGAGATATGCCTGACGGGCCCGACCCTCATGCGCGGCTACCTCGGTGAGCCCGAGGAGACGGCCCAGGCCCTGCAGGCCCATGCCGACGGGCGCGTCTGGCTGCACACGGGCGACCTCGGCTTCATGGACGAAGACGGCTTTGTCTACTTCCGCCAGCGCATCAAGCGGGTGATTGTCTCCTCGGGGTACACCATCTACCCGTCCCATATCGAAAACGCGTTTCTTCTGCACCCGGCCGTCTCCTCCTGCTGCGTCATCGGCGTGCCGGACGACTACAAGATGCAAAAGCCCAAGGCGTTCGTCGTGCTGAAGGAAGGCGTCGCGCCCAGCGACGAGACGAAAAAGGAGCTTTTCCGGCACATTGAAAAGCACGTCGCGCGCTACGCCAGGCCGTACGACATCGAGTTTCGCGACGCGCTGCCCAAAACGCTCGTCGGCAAAATCGCCTACACCGTTTTGGAGAAGGAAGAGGCCGAGCGCCGCCGCGCTTAAAAGGCGCCGCATAACGCGCCATGCCTCAAGCCGCGCCAATAAACGGAGCACACAGCTTTATGGATTAAAGTTTAAGAACAGGCTCTCCCGCCGGCGCGCCGGCGCGGGCGCGCCAGTCAATAGGGATAAAACAAACGGCAGCGGAAACGCTGCCGTTTTCTTTTACCTGTGCGGGTGCCTTCGTCACGCGCCGAGGTAGGCCTTCCGGACTTCCTCGCTGCACATGAGCTCCGCGCCCGTGCCGGACAGGGTGATGTTGCCCGTCTCGAGGACGTAGGCGCGGTCGGCGATCTCAAGGGCCATGCCCGCGTTCTGTTCGACGAGCAGAATCGTCGTGCCCGAGTCGTTGAGCTCCTTGATAATCTCGAAAATCTGCTCCACGAGGATCGGCGCGAGGCCCATGGACGGTTCGTCCAGCATGAGGAGCTTCGGGTGGCTCATCAGGGCGCGGCCGATGGCAAGCATCTGCTGCTCGCCGCCGGAGAGCGTGCCGGCGATCTGCTTCCGGCGCTCTTTCAGGCGCGGGAAGCGCTCGAAGATGCGCTCGAGGTCCTCTTCGCGCACGCTCTTTTGCGTAAAGGCGCCCATCTCGAGGTTTTCCATCACCGTCATGCGCAGGAAGATGCGCCGCCCTTCCGGGACGTGCGCGAGGCCCTTCTTGACGATTCTGTGGGGCTCGACCTTCGTGATGTCCTCGCCGTTAAACTCAATCGAGCCCGTTTTCGGGTGCAGAAGACCGGACACGGTCTTGAGGATCGTGGACTTGCCGGCGCCGTTTGCCCCGATGAGGGCCACAATCTCGCCGTCGTTCACTTCAAAGGACACGCCTTTTATGGCGTGGATGGGCCCGTAGTAGACGTGGATGTCTTTAACTGTCAGCATCCCTTAGCACCCCTTCTTCCCAAGATACGCCTCGATGACGTTCGGGTCGCTTTTAATCTCCTCCGGCGTACCTTTGGCGATGAGGCGCCCGTAGTTGAGCACGGCGATGCCTTCGCAAATACCCATAACGAGGTTCATATCGTGCTCAATCAGGAGGATGGAAATCTTGAACATATCGCGGATGCGGCGGATGGTCTCCATCAGCTCCGCCGTCTCGGCGGGGTTCATGCCGGCGGCCGGCTCGTCGAGGAGCAGGAGCGTCGGGTTCGTCGCCAGCGCGCGGACGATTTCAAGGCGGCGCTGCGCGCCGTAGGGCAGGCTGCCGGCGATGTCGTCGGCCATATCCTGCATGTTGAAAATGGACAGCAGCTCCAGCGCCCGCTCGCGGGCGGCCTTCTCGGCGCGCCAGTAGCGCGGCAGGCGGAAAACTGCTTCGAACATCGTGTAGCGGATTTCGTTGTGCAGGCCGATGAGGACGTTTTCCAGAACCGTCAGGTCCTTAAACAGCCGGATGTTCTGGAACGTGCGCGCGATGCCGGCGCAGTTGGCCTCGGCCGTCGTCATGCCCTTTGTGTCTTTGCCCAGCAGGAGCATTCTGCCGCGCGAGGGCTGGTATACCTTCGTCAGAAGGTTGAAGACCGTCGTCTTTCCGGCGCCGTTCGGGCCGATGAGCCCGGCGATTTCCGTGCGGCCGAGCGTAAAGTTGAAATCGTCGACGGCGGTCAGCCCGCCGAAATCTATCCCAAGCCCGATGCACTCAATGGTCGGCGTCAGGCCTTTGTCGCGTTCTGGGATGAAGGGTTCACGAACATCGCGTTTTGCCATTATTCCGCACTCTCCTTTCTGGCGGTGCGCTTGCCCGATATTCTGCCAATCAGGCGGCCGATCAGATTCGTAAACGAGAAGTCGTAAGTGCCCATCAGGCCGGACGGTTTAAAGATCATCACGAGGATGAGAAGCAGCGAGTAGGCGACCATGCGGTAATCCGCGAACGCGCGGAGCACTTCCGGCAGCGCCGAGAGAACCGCGGCGGACACCACCGAGCCGATCATCGAGCCCATGCCGCCGAGTACAACCATGACGAGGATTTCAATCGACTTCATAAAGCCGAAGTTGGCGGGGTTGAGGATGCCGAGATACCCGGCGTACAGGGAGCCGGCCACGCCGGCAAACGCCGCGGAGACGACGAACGCCATCGTCTTGAAATACGTCGTCCTGATGCCGCAGGACTCGGATGCGATTTCGTTTTCGCGGATTGACAGGATGGCGCGCCCGTACCGGGACTTCATCATCGTATGAATAAGGAAGCAGACGACGACAACGCAGATAAACGCCAGGGTAAACGTCGTTGTCTTCGGGATGTTCTTCAGGCTCGCCGCGCCGTACGTGAAGTTAAAGCCGAGCACGCTGTCGATATTGAGCAGCACGACGCGGATAATCTCGCCAAATCCCAGTGTGATGATGGCAAGGTAGTCGCCCTTCAATCTCAGCGCCGGGATGCCGATGATAAAGCCGAAAATGCCGGCAACAATCGCGGCGAGGATAAGGGACAGAAATACCGCAAGGCCCGTCGGCATGCTGCCGGAGACGGCGCGCATGAAGATGCCGGACGCGTACGCGCCGACGGCCATAAACCCGGCGTGGCCCAGCGGGAGCTGGCCGAGGTAGCCGGTGACGAGGTTGAGCGAAACGGCCAGAATTATATTGATGCAGATGAGGATGAGGATCTTCGTGTAGTAGTTCGTGATAACGCCGGCGCTCGAAAGGGCAGATATAATAAGGTATATAGCCGCGATCGCGGCGGCGTTGATGAGATACCGAATCGGCATAGGGATATGTACCGTATTCTTTTTCATCGCCATTCCTCCCTATACCTTTTCCTTAATCTCGCGGCCCATGATGCCCGTGGGCTTGATGAGCAGGACGAGTATCAAAATCGCGAACACGACGCCGTCCTTCCATACCGAAAGGCCGACCGCCGAGACAAACGCCTCCAGTATGCCGATGGCAAAGCCGCCGATCATCGCGCCGGGAATCGAGCCGATGCCGCCGAGGACGGCCGCGACGAACGCCTTCAGGCCGAGCATGCTGCCCATCGTCGGGGACGCCTGCGGGTAGGCGCAGCTGTACAAGACGGCGCCGATGCCGGCCAGCGCCGAGCCGATGGCAAACGTAAAGGAAATCGTCTTGTTGACGCTGATGCCCATCAGCTGCGCGGTGCCCATGTCCTCGGAGACGGCGCGCATCGCCTTGCCCATCTTCGTCTTCTGGACGAGGATGGTCAAAATCGCCATTGAAATCAGGGATACGACGATGGTGACGATGGCGACGAAGCTGAGGTTGACGCTTCCTATGTAAAGATTCGGGCCGCTGACGATCGCCGGCATCGTCTTCGAGCCGGCGCCGATAATCAGCTGCGCGATATTCTGCAGGAAGAAGGAGACGCCGATGGCCGTAATCAGAAGCGAAAGGCGCGGCGATTTGCGCAGCGGCGTGTAAGCGACTTTTTCGATAATGACGCCCAGAAGGGTGCAGCCGGCTACCGCCGCGATAATGCCGACGGCCGGCGGCAGCCCGAGTACGGACATTGTGACCCATACGATATACGCGCCGACCATGATGATGTCGCCGTGCGCGAAGTTGAGGAGCATGATAATTCCATAGACCATGCTATAGCCAAGCGCAATCAGGGCGTACACCGACCCCGACTGAAGCCCGTTAATGAGCTGACTGACAATCATAGACAAAACCGACATACTGCATCATTCTTTCCAATTTTCTTATCTAACAAAGCGGTGCGTCAAAGCGATAGATGCGATATTTTTTATAATACCAATAATACCGCGCATCGGGCAATGGAAAATATATCTGAAAATTAAAAAATAATTATCTTTATGGTTGTTTAGCCCCTTGTTTTCGCGCTTTTTTGCACGTTACACAAAACGAAACCATGTAGGGAGGGCGATCTGACCCTCCCTACATGGTTTATCAAGGCCAATTAGAACATCCGGTCGAAGACTTCCTTGCCGTCCGTAATCTTGATGATGACGGCGTCCTTAATCGGGTTGTTGAACTCGTCGAAGCTGTACTGGCTGGTGACGCCAACAGCGCTCGTGTTCTTCATCGCTTCGATCACGGCGGCCTTGTACTCGTCCGTGCCGGCGGTAAGGCCCTTCGCCTCGGCCGCTTTCAGCGCGTCCACCAGGACGACGGCAGCGTCGTAACCGAGAGCGGCGAACATGTTCGGGGTCTCGCCGTTGTAGGCGGCGGCATAGTCGGCCTCAAACTGCTTCACAGCGTCGGTGGATCCGGGCGCGTAGGCCGAGCAGTAGTAGGAGCCTTCAAGGTCGGCCGCGGAGGCGTATTCCGTCACCTTCGCCCAGCCGTCGCCGCCGAGGAAGGTGCCGGTGACGCCAACCTGGCGGGCCTGCGTGACGATCATGCCGTCGTCTTCATAGTAGTTCGGGGAGAAGATAACGTCCGGATTCTTCGCCGCGATGTTGGTCAGCTGGCTTCTGAAGTCCTTGTCGCCCTTGGAGTAGCCTTCGTCGGCCACAACGGAGATGCCGATTTCCTGGGCTGCCTTGACGAAAGCGTCCTTCAGGCCGACGGCGTAGTCGTTGCCCGTCTCATAGATGACGGCGGCCGTCTTGGCGCCGAGCACCTCGGCGGCAAAATGAGCCATCTTCTCGCCCTGGAACGGGTCGATGAAGCAGACGCGGAACACGTTGGAGAAGACCGTGTCGGTGTCTTCATTGTAGGTGACGCCCGCGGCGGTGGCGGATGCGGAAATCATCGGCATGCCGATGGGGTAAGCTTCGCTGACGACGGCGATGGTGGCGCCGGAAAGGACCGAGCCGATGAGGGCGGTGATGCCGTCGTTGTCCACCATGCGGGTGAAGGCGTTCACGGCTTCCGTGCCGTCGCCCTTATCGTCGTATTCGACGATTTCAATCTGCTTGCCGTTTACGCCGCCTTCGGCGTTAACCTTGTTAATGTACAGCTTCGCGCCGTTGTGCACGGCGATGCCGTACTGCGCGTATTCGCCTGTAATGCAGCCAAGGAGTCCAATCTTAATGGAGCCTCCCTCGGCGGGCTTGCCGGGCTGATCCGTGCCGCCCGGAGTCTTACTGGGTTCGTTTGCTTTTCCGCCGCAGCCAAAGAGGGCCAGCGCAAGGACAAGCACAAGAACAAGGGCTAAAATCCTTTTCATTTTTACCTCCCATAAAGATAAAAGTATCGTCGAGCAGAAGGGATGTTGCAATGCGCTCCCCCAGCCGCCCTTATGTAAGCGCCTTTCGCGCGGAAAGACGCTTGCATACAGGCGTCGAGCAATTTTTGCGCTTTTTTCAGGCAGAAAACGAAAGCGCTATAGATTAAAATCGCTATCAGGTTAAAGAAAGGCCGTGCAGGCGTTCCTTATCCGCCCGATAATGGGGGATATTGCGCCCCGCGCGGCGGTTTTCGGCCCAATTGTTAAAGATTTTAAATGATTATTTCTGATTTTAACGCTTTAACTTGTTTCCGTCAAGAGTGCATTTCATCTTTCTTTGGCGGAAGCGGGAAATTTTATAAGGATAACAAAAAATACAAGGCTTTGCGGCCTTGTATTGGATAGGCATCCAAATATGTGGAAAAACGGCCGCCGCAGGCCTTTACAGGTTCTCGGCGGCGATCAGATCGTCTTTCGTAAACAGCGTCAGATCCTCTTTTGTGGGCGAGTGCATCGTTGAGATGCGGTTGGCGTGCACGGCGATGACGTTTTCAAAGAAGTTGCGCACGTCCCGCGCGTTGCCGAAGTTTTCCCCCCTGCTCGCGTACAGGTCGTCGAAAAAGCCTTTGGCGTACTCCTCCGCCTCCGGCGTGAGGGCGTAGTCGTTTTTCCGGCACATCTGGCGGAAGATTTCCATCAGCTGCTCGCCCGTGTAGTCCTCGAAGTAGTAGTAGCGGTTAAAGCGCGACTGCAGCCCGGGGTTTGAGTTGATAAACTGCTCCATCAGGCCGGGGTATCCGGCGACGATGACGACGAAATCGTCCCGGTAATCCTCCATGGCCTTCAGCAGCGTCTCCACCGCCTCCTGCCCGAAATCGCTTGTCCCCTCTTTGGACGTGAGGGCGTAGGCCTCGTCGATAAACAGGATGCCGCCGAGGGCTTTTTTGATGACCTCGCTCGTCTTGAGCGCCGTCTGCCCGACGTAGCCCGCCACAAGGCCGGAGCGGTCGACTTCCACGAGGTGCCCCTTCGACAGCACGCCGACGGCGCGGTAGAGCCCGGCGAGGATGCGCGCGACCGTCGTCTTCCCCGTCCCGGGGTTGCCCATGAACACCAGGTGCAGCGACATGGGCGGGACGGCAAGCCCCATCTCCTGCCGCATCTTCCGCACCTTCACGAGGTTAATGAGGCTCTTGACGTTTTCCTTGATCTTGTCCAGTCCGATGAGGGAGTCAAGCTCCCGCATGAGCGCGTCCATGTCCGGCTGCGCGTCTTTTCCCTGCGCATTTTCAGCTGGCTTTGCCTCCCCGGCCGGCTGCGCGCCCTGCTCCTGCGCGGCTCCTTCGGGCTTTGCCTCCTCCGGCTTTGTCTCCCGGAGCATCCTCCTTGCCGCCTCTTCCGCCTCGCGGATGGTTTTTAAGATGTCCTCCCGGCTGTACGGCGGGGCGCCGGGGATGCCGCTCAAATCGGGGGGCGTAAAGGGGCTGTTCGGTTTGAACTTGTCGCGCTCGCGTTTCAATCCGATCACCTCTGTCAAAGTGTGCGCCAAAAAACGCAAAAAGCCCGCTTAAGGCAGGCTTTTTCGTCTTTAGCGGCCGCCTTTGCGACGGGAGCTTCTTCTGTCGGCATACTGCCGGAGTCCGGATATCTTGCTGTCAGAGTCCTGCATGAAGCGGCGGAGCTTTTCCTCAAAAGACATGTCGGCGCCCGGCTGCGCGCCTCCGGACGGCTTCGGCGACGAGCGGCGCGGCGCGGCGGGGCGCGGCTTTTGAGGCTGCGCCGCCTTGATGGAGAGATTGATGCGCCCGTTTTCGTCAATCCCGATGACTTTGACGGTTACTTCCTGCCCGTCGGACAGGTAGTCGCGAATGTCGCTGACGTACGAGTTGGCGATCTCGGAGATGTGGACGAGACCGCTCTTCCCCTCGCCGAGCGAGACGAACGCGCCGAATTTCGTGATCCCCGTAACCTTGCCGGGTAAGACAGACCCCACTTCTAACACCATTATGAAATGCTGATTCCTCTCATTGTGAAATAAATTATGTACATGCCGGCTATTCGCCCGCATTATAAAACACTTTTTCGCCGGGGGCGACAAGATTGAGATCAGTCCGGGCGACGTCCGCGATGGTGTCGTCGTCGTCTTTATGGTCGATTTTGTACTGGAGATCCGCCGTGACGGTTCTCTTTTGCTCGACCTGCTCGGCGAGGTGATTCCTGTAGGCTTCCGCGTCCTCGATTTTTGCGCGCATGCCGAGAAGGGCTATCGTCGCGTACGCGATCAGGGCGAGAATAACGAGCTTCGTAATAAGACTCGTTCTTCTCTTCTTTCGTTTCATCGTGCTCAGCCTCCTTCTTGGAAGACATGGCGCGGCGTCTTGCTTTTGCGGCGCGTTTTGCCGCCAGGATGTTTTCACGCTTTATTGTATAACATTTCGCGGAATAAAGGAAGATGTCTTTTATAAAAGTTTGAAGTTTTTTAATAAGCCGGTATCCCCAGACGAACGGGCGCGTGACGCAGTAGAGCAGAAACAAAAACCCGTCGGCCAGGGCGTTGCAGACGATGAGCGAAAGCGGGCTTAAAACGATGAAATACGCCGTCGCCCCGAGAAAGGCCATGATGAACATGAACAGGCGCTGCCGCCCCTGCCCGATGGACAATCCCATGAGAAACAGCGCCGCTCCGGTAATCAGCCAGAACAGGATGTCCGTTATGGTCGTGACGACAGCGCTGCGCGCCCTCCGGCGGACGACGCGGAAGATGTCGTACAAAAAGCCGGCGGCCGCCCCCAGCGCGAGGGAGGAGGCCGCCTGCAGCAGCTGATACGAGACGGATATTTCCATGGCTACTTAAACAGCCGCGCGAAGAACCCGCCGCCGCCCGCCGGTTTGACGGCGTCCTCGTACTCCAGCTTGTCGATTTCGCCCTCGAGGATGACGTCGCCGCTGTCGATGCTCAGCTTTTCGATGTGCAGATCTTTCCCGCGGACAAATAAAACACCCTGCGAGGTGCTCATAATAATTTCGCTCTCGTCGAAGCTCTCCACGTCCTCCACGCCGGAGACGGAAAGCCGCTTCCGCCCCTCCAGGATGACGTTGTGCGGAGGCTCTATCGTCCGGTACTTGTCGTCGTACGCCATTGCCATAAAGCGCCCATCCTTTCCATGAAGTTGTCCGTGCCTCCTGCCCGGCGCGCTCTTCCGCTACCAAATGTATATGCAAAGGACGGGCGATTATTATTCCCGCGGCCGTTTTTCCCGGACGAGTCGCATTTCCCGCTTTACACGCCGTTGCGAGTCTGATATAATAACCCAGCGAGGCGGCGAAATGCCGCCGATTCTTGCGCGCCCGTAGCTCAGCTGGATAGAGCGTCAGACTCCGACTCTGAAGGTCGCTGGTTCAAGTCCAGTCGGGCGTACCAAAAGCGCCGGAACCTTAAGCGGTTCCGGCGCTTTTTTGTTCGTGTTTCAAGGGCTTTATGCTATATAGTTAGGGCGCTTGCCGCGCGGCGCTATTTTGAGAGGGCCTCCTTCATCGCGCGGAGGAAGTCGGCCTCGGCGCGCCGACCGACGGAAATGAGCGGGTTCATGTCGAAGCCGTGCGTGCAGCCGGGGTAGATGTGGTACTCCACCGTCACGCCCGCCTGCGTCAGGCGCGTAACAAAGTCGGTCGTCTCGTCGCGGAAGAGGTCGAGCTCCCCGACGAACGTGTACGCGGGCGGAAGGCCCGAAAGGTCCGCAGCACGGGCCGGCGCCGCGTAGATGGGCACGTCGTCCCGCCCGTACAGGTCGCCGAGGTACGCCTTCCAGCCGAATTCGTTCTTCTGGCGGTTCCACAGCCGCCGGTCCGTAAACTCGCGGCTTGAGGGAGTGATGCCCCGGTCGTCAAGCATCGGGTAAAGGGGCGCCTGGAACGCGAGCTTCGGGTAGCCGCGGTCGCGCGCGAGGAGCGCAAGGCCGGCCGTGAGCCCCCCGCCGGCGCTGCCGCCCGCTACGGCAAGGCGCTCTAAGTCCAGACCCAGTTCATTTGCGTTGTCGGCCATCCATTTCAGCGCCGCGTAGCAGTCCTCCATCGGGCCGGGATACGGCGTCTCCGGCGCGAGGCGGTAGTCGACGGAGACGACGACGCACCCGACTTCCTTGACAAGGTGGATGCAGGAGATGTCCGTCATCTCCGGCGTGCCGACGATAAAGCCGCCGCCGTGTATGTACAGCACGCCGGGAAGCGCTTCCTTCTTCTCCTTCGGCTCATAGACGCGCACGCGCACGTCCGGATCTCCCGGCGCGCCCGGAACCATGCGGTTTGTGATGACAACGTCGGGGTCTTCCGCGGGCCCGAACCCCGGCATCATGGTGCCCATCATCCCGCGGAGCAACGGGAGCCGCTCAGGGGTAAAGACCGAGGGTGGCGTGGCCTCAAACTGCGCGCGCAGCTCGGGATGCACGCGGCGGCTGTCCAGCTTCTTTTCCTCTAAACTATCCATAACGCCATCTCTCCTTCGCGCTTTTTTCTTCAACACTACCATACTTATCCAGACAAATCAACAGCCTTGGCGCGTGCAAGCCGGCCGCGAGATGCTTTTTTAAGCCGCCTTGCGCGCCGAAATCGAGGCGTTTTGCCCGTTTTCAGCGCGGTTTCCTTCTGCGCGGCAAATGAAAGCCCTTCCGCCCCGCGTCGAAAAAAGGTGACGATTCTTGCGCGCGGCGCGGAATTTGTGTTGCGCGCACGGGTTAGAAATGGTATCCTATGTGTACAAGTAATTCAATTAAAAGGTTGCAAGGAGCGAACTAACATGAAAGATTTTGCTGGCAAAATCGCATTTATCACCGGCGGCGCTTCCGGCGCGGGCTTTGGACAGGCTCAGATCTTCTCCGAAGCCGGCATGAAAGTCGTCATCGCCGACGTGCGCGACGACCACCTCCAGGAGGCGAAGGCCTACTTTGACGAGAAGGGCGCGGACGTCCACATCATCAAGCTCGACGTGACCGACCGCGAAGGCTGGGCCAGAGCGGCCGACGAAGTGGAGCGGGTGTACGGTTCCACGGTTGACCTGCTCGTCCTCACCGCCGGCGTCAACGTGTTCGGCCCCGCCGAAGCCACCACGTTCGACGACTTCGACTGGGTCACCAGCGTGTGCTACTTCGGCGTCGCAAACGGCCTGATCACCTTCGTGCCGCGCATGATCAAGGCGGGCAAGAAAGGCCACATCGCCGCCACCGTCTCGTGGGGCGCCTTCGGCGCCGGCCCGACGACGGCCCCCTACTCCGCCGCGAAAGCCGCCGCCCTCAACCTGCTCGAGAGCTATTTCGTCGCCCTCAAGCCCTACGGCATCGGCGTGACGGCTCTCTGCCCGGCAAACATCCGCTCGAGAATCTACGAAACCGCTCTGAAGAACCGCCCCGAAAAGTACAAGAACACCGGCTACAACGTCAACGAGGAGACGCAGAAGTTCCTCGCCACCATCCACCAAAAGGGCATGGACCCGCGCGTTCTCGCCGAATGGCTGAAGAAGGGCATTGAAAACGAGCAGTTCCTCGTCGTCCCGTATCCGAGCGGCCCGCGCATGGTGGAACTGGCTCTCGCCCGCTTCGTCGACTACGCCAGCCCCGAGGGCATGAAGCGCCTCGAGGAAAAGGCCAAGCAGCCGCCCACGGAAGAGGAGCTGCGCATGATCGCCGAAAGAGAAGGGTACGACGCCTCGAAAGGCATGGCCAGCGTGGTGCCGCCCGAGATCAAGGACGTCGGCTTCGCCAAAGCCCGCCCCGATCTCGACTGGGTCGACCCGAACAAGAAGGCCAAGAAATAAGCAACCTGACAGCCGCCCGAAAGGGCGGCTGTTTTTTTGCACCCCGGCTTCGGTGCGCCCTCGGGACTGCCCCGCCCGCCTGCCGCGCAAAGCGGCAGCGTCGCCGCATAGCGCCCACAACCCAAGACCGCCCGCCTGCCGCGTAAAGCAGCAGCGCCGCCGCATAGCGCCCACAGCGCAGACCGCCCGCGCGCCTGCCGCGTAAAGCAGCAGCGCCGCCGCATAGCGCCCACAGCGCAGACCGCCCGCACGCCTGCCGCGCAAAGCGG
>JAAYMC010000064.1 GCA_012521555.1 Clostridiales bacterium | reverse complement strand
TTTTTTCAGGGTGAAATTGATGTTTTTGTTGGCGTGCGTCGGACCGAAGTATTTATGAAGGCCTCTGATTTCAAGTACTGTCTCCGCGCTCATTTGACGACCTCCTTCACACCGCGCTGTCCGACAACGGCAAACACAATGATGAACAGGCACAGCAGCGCTTCCTGAAGCGTGCCTGACGGGATGTGCATCAGCGTCATCATGTTAAACACCGCGTACAGCAGGAAGGCGCACACAGGTACCGCGATGATGATGTTTATCTTCTTTTGCAGAATATCAGCCAGCAGCGCGATTGCAAGAGGCTGGAAGATAAGCAGGATGCTCGCAAGGCCCGTCTTAACCGTCGTAATACCCGCGTAGCTCTCCTGCAGGAACGACGTGATTCCTATGATAAGGCCGCAGATAAGGCCGACCCACAAAAGCGTCTTTCTCACATTGACGCCAAGG
Source organism: Clostridiales bacterium (assembly GCA_012521555.1). Taxonomy (GTDB): domain Bacteria; phylum Bacillota; class Clostridia; order Oscillospirales; family Oscillospiraceae; genus Sporobacter. The sequence goes on along the minus strand of JAAYMC010000064.1, from coordinate 8,054 downwards.
GCGCGCGAGACGTTGGCGTTGCCGCCGATGGCGCGGATGTTGTAGCCAATGATCGTGCGGTTATACACAAAGTAAATAATAACGAAGCCCACCGCCAGGACGACCAGGCTCCACGGCAGCAGCCCGAAGATACGCAATTCCTTTGCCATCGGAGCCTCGACAAGGGCTTTCGTCGATTTGCCTCTGTACAGGAACACGGCGATGGCTTCGTAGATCATCGCAAGGCTGAGGCTGGCAATCCAGGATGGGATTTTTGTGTAAGCGAAGATGCAGAAGTTGATGAACACAAGGACGGTTCCGACGAGGACGCCCGCGATAAGCCCGGCGACAAGGCCGTACATATTGGCGAAAACGCCGGTCGCGAACGACGCTAAGACGACAACGCCGCCCCATGACATATCGTTGTACCCGCAGGCGAAGAGAAAGCACATGCCCCACGCCATAAACGACGGGTAAACCATGTTCGCAAGAATGATTTTAACATTCTGCCATTCAAGGAAATTGCCGTGCGTCAGCAGGTTGAAAATGAAGAAGACGACCGCCACCCCGACGATGAAGATCCCCGCGAAGGTGAGCTTCGCCTTCAGTTCGCTCTTGCTGCCCGGCGTATCCTTGGTACTCAAGCTCTTTTGCTGCATAGGATACCTCATTTTTCCTGCAGCCTCCGGCAACCCTGGGCCGGCGTCTACGGCGGCGCTTCAATTGCCGGAGGCTGCATAGTGTTGCGTTCAGCTTCTTAGGGCTCTGTCAGAAAGCGGTTTTATTTGCCGTACGCTTTCAGAACCGCGTCGACAGTCAGCTCGTTCTGGATGACATCAAGATATGTCTGATACGTCACATCGGGGTTGTAGCGGTAGCAGAGCTTCTTGAGGACATCGGGGGAAACGGGGTGCGCGTTTTCGCTCAGGAACACTTCGACATACGCGTCGACGTTGTCCTTCGTGACGAGCGACGTCGGGATCGCGAAGAACGGAGGATCGCCGTTTTCGTCCTTGATCGGATGGCCGTCGAGGATGTTCAGAAGGAGCGTCGGCGAGACGTCGCACGCGAAGGTGGTGCCGCCGCTGCCCGCGACGATCCGGCCTTCCTTTATGTACTTGGCGCTGCCCGCGTTGACGGCGGACAGATAGCACTTCGTACCCGTGATGCCGAGCGTGTCAAGCGCGGTGAGCGTACCCTCGACATAGTCGCCGACCATGATGTAGATGCAGTCGACGTCCTTGTTCGCGGAGAGCATGCTCAGAGCCTTTGTCAGGCACTCGCTGTTGTCCGTGCAGCGCTCCTCGGCGACAATCTTGCCGCCGCCGCCCTCAAAGCCTTCCCTGAAGCCCTTGGAGCGGTTGTCCATGTTCAGGTCGCCGATGTTGCCGCCGATGATGCACGCCGTCTTGCAGCCGTCCTCAATGGCCTTCTGGCCGAGAATGCGGCCGTCGGCCACAAGGTCGGAAGCGGCCGCGCCGCCGTAATACTCGTTCTTGGCGAGCTCGGCGCGGACTTCCGGAGTACCCGTGAAGATGGACAGCACAAACGGGATTTTGGCCTTCGTCGCTTCATTGGCCATCTGCGGGATGGTCGTCGCGCCCGCGCCCTGGATCAGGAGGCCGTCAACACCCTGCGAAACGAAGTTCTGGATGTTCTGCAACTCCTTGTCGGCGTTGTTGTCGTCGCTGGCGCGGTCGCACGTCATGCCGATGGCCTTGAGGGCATATTCCTGTTCATCGCCGTAAAGCGTGAGGACCGGTGCAGTTCCCCACACGTTCATGCCGATGTGCCATGTCTTCGTCAGATCAGGCTCGGCTTCACCACCAGCAATATTTGCGCCGCTCTCGCCGTGAAATAATCAAGGAGGCCGCCCAGCCCGGCGGCCTCCTTTGTCGACCTCTATTCAACCCTTCCGTCTCCGCCGAATCGATTGATAGAAAAAGCAAGGGCCAGTCCTGCTGGACTGGCCCTTGCTTTGTCTAAAGGCACATGCTTACGTTTGCCCGTAATAGGCGTTTTTGCCGTGCTTGCGCCAGAAATGCCGGTTTATCAGGTGCTCGGGCGCCGGGACCGGCTCTCCCAGGCCTTCCGTCACGAACGCTATATGGGCGCAATATTCCAAAACGGCGGCGTGATAGACCGCCTCCTCGCAGCTGCTCCCCCACGCGAAGGGGCCGTGATGCCGCACTAAACAGGCGGGGACGGCGTCCGGGTCCAATCCCTGAAACGACTCGGCAATCACGAGGCCGGTGTTTTTTTCATACTCCCCGCCGATCTCTTCCTCGGTCATCGCCCTCGTGCACGGGACGTCCCCAAGGAAGTAATCCGCGTGGGTCGTGCCGTAAGCCGGCAGGCTCCTGCCGGCCTGCGCGAAGGCCGTGGCATACCGGCTGTGGGTGTGTACGACGCCGCCGATATTGGGAAACGCCTTGTACAGCTCAAGATGCGTCGGCGTGTCGCTGGAGGGCCTGAGCTTCCCGTCTACGACGTTGCCGTCAAGATCGGTCACGACCATGTCCTCCGGCTTCATCTCGTCGTACTCGACGCCGCTCGGCTTAATGACGACAAGGCCGCTTTCCCTGTCGATTGCGCTGACGTTTCCCCACGTAAAGATCACAAGCCCCAGGCGGACGAGCTCGAGATTGGCCCTGTAAACGCGTTCTTTCAGTTCTTCAAGCATACTTGCCTCTCGTTTTATCTGAGATGTTCGAGCTTTTTGAAGTTATAATCAATCAGCCAGCTCAGCAGCGGCCCCGGGCCCTTCTCCTGCATCTTAATCTCGTCTCCCAGGATGAGCCCCGTCTTGTCCTGATTGTTGTAAGGCCGCCACTCCGGAAGCGGGGTGCCGTCGGCGTCCACGCCGTTGGGGTTTCCCGTCTTGGCGAAGTTTGTCCAGTATGTACACATCTTTCGCGCCAGGTCATAATGCTTTCCCGTGAAGGGCCGCCAGCATTTGGCCAGCGTCTCGAAGGCAAACCACAGGTCGACGGAGTGGAACGCGCCCGCGTCGTCGCCGGGAATCGTCGGCTCAAAGCTGTAATAGTAGACATCCCTGTGGCCTTTTTCGACGGCGTTCTGGCAGAACATGTGCGAGCCGATCTCAAAGATGTTGAGCTTGACGACATCCCGCAGCCTGCTCTCATCCCCGCCGGCCTCCTTCATACAGGCCTCGATAAATCCCTCCGCGTCGTCGCCGAAGACGCGCCCGGCCATTTCTCTCAGGCTTTCAAGCGTGTTCTCCTCCGGCCGCATGATAAATTCGTCGGCGGTGTTGCCGATGATGACGGGGACCTTGTGCATCTTCCCCTTGAGGTACATCTCGGTGTACGACGCCGTGATATACCGCCCGTCGATGACAAATCCCCAGAAGTTCTTAAACTCCTGGTGCTTGCGGAACAGTGTGACGGCGTCGATCTCCCGCGCCTCGGCGACGGACCTCACGCCGAGGAAATCGAAGAACTTCTTCCCTATTTCCTCCGCCTCGGCCAGCGTCTTCGCGTTGCCGAGCATGCCGGGGCTTGTGACATGCATGCCGCCGCCGGAGTGGATGATCGCCTTCTGGAATGCGCCTTCCGCCATCGGGGAGGCCAGGTGCGTGTGGACGCTGCCGCCGCCGGCGGACTGCCCGAAAATCGTGATGTTGTCCGGGTCGCCGCCGAAATTGGCGATATTGCGGCGCACCCAGTCGATGCCGGCCTTCTGATCCAAAAGCCCCCAGTTGGCGCAGGGCCCGTCGGGATTTTCGGCCGTAAGCTCGGGGTGCGCCAGGAAGCCGAATACGTTGAGGCGGTAATTGACGGAGACAAATACGACCCCGCGGCGGGCAAAGCGCTCGCCGTCAAATTCCATCTCGCTCGGATACCCCTCCTGCAGCCCGCCGCCGAAGATCCACACCATGACGGGGAGCCGCTCGTCGCCGGTTTTCGCCGGCGTCCAGACGTTCAGCTGCAGGCAGTCCTCGCTCATCGGGACATCGGGATCGACGTGCCATTCCTTCCTGTAAATGTTGTCGACAGAGCCCGGCGTCACCTGCATGGCGATGGGGCCGAACTCGATGCAATCCCGCACGCCTTCCCACGGGATCGGCGGCTGAGGCGGCCTCCAGCGCAGGTTGCCGACGGGCGGCGCGGCGAAGGGGATGCCTTTAAATGCGGTAATCCTTGGGTCGGCCGCGGGAATCCCGCGGACCATGCCGGCTTCGGTCTTCGCGATTCTCAGCATAATATCCTCCTTCCTCCTAGCCTTTGAGCTTCCAGGCCAGGTCGTTCAAAAATAGCTGCTGCTCCAGAGTCTCTGCCGTGGTGTCTTTCGTGAGGTGGACAACCTCGATATCGTGCATCCGCGCCCAGTCTTTCATCATCTCCGCCGTCGCGTCGTAGGTCAGCACGCTGTGGTGCCCTCCGCCCGCCATGATCCAGAGCTTCACGCCGGTGGCAAGGTCCGGCAGGGGCTTCCATGTGACCCGCGCCACGGGCAGCTTCGGCATCGCGTGAGGCGGTTTGATGCAGACGATATCCTGGATAATCAGCCTAAAGCGCCCGCCCAGGTCGATGAGCGTCATCACGATGGCGTCTCCGGCCTTGCCCTCAAAAATCAGGCGCGCGGGAGGCTCCCTGTCCCCGATGCTCAGCGGGTGTACGGCGATTTTCGGCCGGCCGTCGGCGATGCTCGGGCAGACCTCCAGCATGTGCGCGCCGAGGGAGTACTCGTTGCCCTCTTCCATGTTGTACGTGTAGTCTTCAATAAACGTCGTGCCGCCGCCCATGCCGCATGTCATCTGTTTGACGACCGCCGCGAGCGCGGCCGTCTTCCAGTCGCCCTCCGCGGCAAAGCCGTAACCGCCCGCCATGAGCTCCTGCGTGGCAAGGCCGGGCAGCTGCCTCATGCCATACAGATCCTGGAAGGTGTTGCTGAAGGCCCCGATGCCCTCCCGCGCAAAAATGCGGCGCATGGCGATTTCCAGGCGGGCCTGGTACCGGACGGCGTCGAGATTATCGCTTGCCAGTTCGTATTTCTCCCTGTATTGCGCCATTTTCCCGTCGACGTCGGCTTCGGAGACTTTGCCGAGCTCCTCAACGAGATACCCCACCGGCCAGGTGTTGACCTGCCAGCCGAACTTAATCTGCGCTTCGACCTTGTCGCCCTCCGTCACCGCGACCTCGCGCATGTTGTCGCCAAAGCGCATTACGCGCAGCTCCCGGCTCGCCTTATAGCCGACGGCCGCGCGCATCCACGCGCCGAGCTCCCGAAGCGGCGCCTCGTCCTGCCAGTACCCGGCGATGACCTTTCTGCCAAGGCGCAGCCTCGCCCCGATAAAGCCGTGTTCGCGGTCCCCGTGGGCAGCCTGGTTGAGGTTCATAAAGTCCATGTCGATTTCATCGTATGGAATCCGGCGGTTATACTGCGTCGCGAAATGGCAGTAGGGCTTTTGCAGCAGGCGCAGGCCCTCAATCCACATCTTGCTGGGCGAAAACGTGTGGCACCAGGCCACAACGCCGCAGCAGCTGTCGGAATAATTGGCGTCCTTTATCACGCGCGCGATTTCATCGGCGCTTCTCATGGTGCCTTTGAACACCAGCCGGCACGGGATATGCTCCGAGGCGCTGATGCGCTCGGCCATTTCGGCGCCGCGCCGCGTCACCGTCTCCAGCACTTCGCTTCCATACAGGTCCTGGCTGCCGACGAGAAACCAGAATTCAAGATTTGAAAAATCCATCGCTCTTCCCTTCCCCTGTGTGTTTTACAAGACCGAGACAGCCGCCCGCTCGATGTCGAGGCCTTTTTTGTAAAGCCCCATGAACGCGCGAAAGCTCTCCGAGATTTTTGCGTCGGGCTGTACGGTAACGCCGGCGGCATCTGCAAAGACGCGGTCTTTCAGGAAACCGGCCAGCGTCTCGCCGGGCTGCCTTTTTGACATATACGCGGCTAAAATCGCCATGCCCCACGGGCCGCCTTCGCCGGCGGTCTGCATCACGGTCACGGGCGTCTCAAGGGCTGAGGCCAAAATCGTCTGCCCCACGCCGCCGACTTTAAAGAAGCCGCCGTGCCCGGTGATGCCCATGAGGCCTATCCCTTCGTCCTTGAGAAGGAGGTCCATCCCGATTTTCAGCGCGCCGAGCGCGGTAAAAAGCTGCGTGCGCATGAAGTTTGCCAGCGTCAGGCGGCTGTCGGGCAGTCGGACGAAGAGCGGGCGGCCGCTCTCAAGGCCGGTGACCGGCTCGCCGGTAAAGTAGTTGTACGCGAGCAGCTTATCGCCGCCGTCGTCGGCCTCCAGCGCCTTTGTGTACGCGATTTTGTACAGCGCGTCCTTGTCCGCCCGCGCGCCGAGCGCCTCGGCAAACTCCCCGAAGAGGGACACCCAGGCGTCAAGCTCGCTCGTGCAGTTGTTGCAGTGGACCATCGCCACGGGCACGCCGGACGGCGTCGCCACAATGTCGATTTCCGGATAGACCTTTTTGAGCATTCTATCGAGGACGACCATGGCGAAAATGCTCGTCCCCGCGCTGACGTTTCCGGTGCCGGGCGCCACGCTGTTTGTGGCGACCATCCCCGTGCCCGCGTCGCCTTCCGGCGGGCAGAGGGGGATGCCGGGCCGGAGCGTGCCGCTCGGGTCTAAGAGCGCCGCGCCCTCTTTCGTCAGCGTGCCGGCGCTCTCTCCCGCCATGAGCACCTTCGGCAGGATATTTTCAAGCCGCAGGCTGTAACCTTTCGACGCCGCGAGGCGGTTGAAACTCTCCAGCATCCTCTCGTCGTACGTCCCCGTCTCCTGGGAAACGGGGAACATGCCGCTGGCCTCGCCGATTCCGGCGGCCTTCTCGCCCGTGAGCTTCCAGTGGATATAGCCGGATAGCGTCGTCATATACGCGATGCGGGGGACGTGCTCTTCGCCCCTGAGCATCGCCTGGTAAAGGTGTGCGATGCTCCAGCGCTGCGGAATGTTAAAGCCAAACAGCTGCGTCAGCTCCGCCGCCGCCTGCCCGGTGATCGTATTGCGCCAGGTGCGAAACGGGGTTAAAAGCGCGCCGTCTTCGTCAAACACCAAATAGCCGTGCATCATGCCGGATATGCCGATGGCCCTAGCCGTGGTGAGCCTCGCGCCGTATCGCCTTTCCACATCGCGCGCAAGTTTTGCAAAGCAGTCGCGCACGCCGTCCCAGACCGCGTCGAGGCTGTACGTCCAAATGCCGTCCACAAGCTTGTTTTCCCATGTGTGGCTGCCCTCGGCAACGGGCGTGAAACGGCCGTCCATCAGGACCGCTTTAATCCGCGTCGACCCCAGTTCCAGCCCCAGAAATGTTTCGCCGCCCTCGATGGCGGCTTTTATCCGTTTCGTATCCTCCACTATATGACATCCTCCCCTCCGGCATGACAAGCCGTATCTGCCGGGAATCATTTTATAACATTTGCTCCAAAAATTAAAGATTTTTGCAGTTTTTCCTAGCAAGGATGTCTGAAGTTCCCCGCGCGCTCCGGCCCGCTTCTTTGCCAATTTCCCCCGTGACTTTCCGCCACGCGCCCTGTAAAATAAGCCTTGCAGGGTAAAAAAATGGAGCTTGCTGCCACGGAGGAGACGGTTATGAAGACAGCGATTGTCTATGTGTCCATGCATCACAAAAACACGAAGAAACTGGTCGACGCGATTGCTGAACAATACGACGTCACGGTCATCGACGGGGTCAGGGACCATGACTTTAATCTGGCTGAATTTGACCGGATCGGGTTTGCGTCGGGAATCGCGTTTGGCAGGTTCTACCCGCAGATGCTCAAAATCATGAATGATAAGCTGCCGGAGGGCAAGGACGTGTTTTTCCTTTACACGTATGGCGTGAAAGCGGGAATGTACTGCAACGCGGCGCGCAAAATCGCCGAGGCGAAAAAAAGCAAGGGTCCTCGGCGAGTTCGGATGCCAGGGCTACGACACCTACGGGCTTATGAAACTGATCGGCGGCATTTCAAAGGGCCACCCTGATGAAACCGACCTGAAAAACGCCGTCGCGTTCTACGGCAGCCTGAAATAGCGCCATTTTTCACTGAAAGAGTAGCTCCTTAACCGTGAAAGGCTTCAAATCGCG
>JAAYMC010000063.1 GCA_012521555.1 Clostridiales bacterium | reverse complement strand
CTTTCCACAAAGCGGGGGCTCGCGCCGGCCAACATGGTCGGCGTCATCGACAGCGACTACCGCGGGGAGGTTTTCGTCCCGCTTTACAACCACAGCGGCGCGCGGCAGACGGTCGCGCCCGGCGAGCGCGTGGCGCAGCTGCTCATCGTCCCCGTCGCGGCGTGCGATTTCGTCGAAAGCGAGAGCCTTGAGGACACGCAGCGCCGGGACGGAGGCTTCGGCTCGACAGGCCGGCTGTAGAGAAATGCGTCTTGCCCGCGCGGGGCGGATGCGGTAAAATGTGGGCGAAAAACACGGGACGGCGGCGGAAAACGCCGCGGGAAACGAGAGACAGAATGGAGGAATAGCGCATGATCTGGAGAGACAGTTTCAAAATCGGCGTTCCGACCATCGACAGGCAGCACAAGGAGCTGTGCGACCACGTGGACAAGCTGCAGGAGGCCTGCTCGCAGGGAAAAGGCACCGAAGAAGTCAGAACGATGCTCAATTTCCTAGCTGATTATACCGTAAAACACTTCGCAGAGGAAGAGGCCTTTCAGCAGAAAATCAAGTACCCGAAATTCGCCCAGCACAAGGCCCTGCACGACGAATTCCTCGCGCAGGTGACGAAGCTGAAGAAGGAGGCGACCGACGGCGGCGTGAACATTGCCCTCGTCGTCAGGTTAAACAGAATCGTTTCGGACTGGCTGGTAAACCACATCCGCGGCGTCGACAGCGATCTGAAAAACTACGTGTCCAATACATAAAGTCGCGGAAAGGAGCAAAAGCCCATGATTTCGCCCGAGGAAATTGAGAGGCAGGCAGCCCGGCTCGCGGAGGAGCTGTGCGAGGCGGCAAGGCTCAAAGAAGGGAGCATCGTCGTCGTCGGCTGCTCGTCGAGCGAGATTGCCGGACACAAGGTCGGCAGCCTCTCAAGCCCTGAAATCGGCGAGGCCGTGTTCAAGGGGATATACGGCGTTTTAAAGCCGCGCGGGATATATCTCGCCGCCCAGTGCTGCGAGCACTTAAACCGCGCCCTCATTATCGAGCGGGAGGCCGTCCCGCTCTCCGAGATTGTCAACGTTATCCCGCAGCCGAAGGCGGGCGGGTCCTTCGCAACGGCGGCGTACAAGGGGATGCGCGATCCCGTGGCCGTGGAGGAGATTCGCGCCGACGCGGGGCTTGACATCGGCCTGACCCTCATCGGGATGCACCTGAAAAAAGTGGCCGTCCCCCTGCGCCTGGCGACGGCGCGCATCGGGGAGGCTGTTGTCACGGCGGCCCGCACGCGCCCGAAATTCATCGGCGGCGACCGCGCCGTGTACGACGACAGGCTGAAATAAAAACAAAGCGGCGGAACGTGTGTTCCGCCGCTTTTGCGCGTCTGGCGGGCGGGCCGTGTGCCCCTGGAAAGCCGCCGCTTTTATGTATACTACGCCGCCTACAGCCCGTAGCGGAGCAGGAAGTAGGCGAGGACGACGACGCCGAGGCCGATGCGGTACCAGCCGAAGACCTTAAAATCGTGCCTTCTGACGAAGTTCATGAGGAACCGGATGACGAGCAGCGACACGATGAAGGCGACGGCCGTTCCCGTCAGCAGCACCGCGATTTCAAGCCCCGTGAAATGAAGCCCGAACTTGACAAGCTTGAGGAGGCTCGCCCCGAACATGACGGGGATGGCCAGCAGGAACGTAAACTCCGCCGCGACGGTGCGCGACGTGCCGACCAGGATGGCGCCGAGAATCGTCGCGCCCGAGCGGGACGTGCCGGGGACGACGGCCAGCACCTGAAACAGCCCGACGGCAAGCGCCGTCTTGTAGTCGAGGGCGGGCAGCGAATTGATGCGCGGCGTTTTGCCGCGGTTTATGTTTTCCACCACGATAAACAGCACGCCGTAGACGATAAGCGCGGCGGCGACGGTGACGGACGAGGAGATGGGGTTGCGGTAGAAAAGGCGCTCGATGTCGTCCTCGAAGGGCAGGGCGATGAGAACCGTGGGCACGCAGGCGACGGCGATTTTCAGCCAGAGGGTGAGCGTGCCCACCGTGTCCTGCCGCGTTTTCTTCGCGCCAAGCGGCCAGATTTTATTCCAGAACAGCACGACGACGGAGAGGATGGCGCCAAGCTGCACCACGACGAGGAAGAGGTCCCGAAACTCCGCCGACGCCTCGAGCCTTAAAAACTCGTCGACTAATATGAGATGCCCCGTGCTGCTGATGGGCAGCCACTCCGTGATGCCCTCGACGATGCCGAGGAGCGCGGCCTTTATCAATTCCCAGAGAACTTTAGCGCCTGTCATGGCGGACGCTCCTTTCGCTCAAGTGGCTCTATCATACCATAATCCGGCGGGGCTGTACACCGTGTATCCTGACGAAAAGGGAAAAATGAAACCGGTTCCGGAGTGTCACCGGAACCGGTTTTCAGCAAAGGAGATACTGTAGTAGAAGGCGCTTTAAGCGTTGCGCGCGGTGTTGATCTTGACGCCCGGGCCCATCGTGGACGAGGTCACGCAGCTTCTGATGTACTGGCCCTTCGCCGCGGCGGGCTTGGCCTTGATGATGGCGTCGATGAGGGCGGAGTAGTTCTCGACGAGCTTTTCTACGCCGAAGGAGACTTTGCCGATGGGGCAGTGGATGATGTTCGTCTTGTCGAGGCGGTACTCGATTTTACCGGCCTTGATTTCCTTGACGGCCTGCGCGATGTTCGGCGTGACGGTGCCGGCTTTCGGCGTGGGCATGAGGCCCTTCGGGCCGAGGATCTTACCGAGGCGGCCGACAACGCCCATCATGTCCGGCGTGGCGACGACGACGTCGTAGTCGAAGAAGTTTTCCTTCATGATCTTGTCGACCATCTCGGCGCCGCCGACGTAATCGGCACCGGCGTCGAGCGCTTCCTGATGGCGCTCTTCCTTGCAGAACACGAGAACCTTGCGGGTCTTGCCCGTGCCGTGCGGCAGAACGATGGCGCCGCGCACCTGCTGGTCGGCGTGGCGGGAGTCGACGCCGAGCTTGACGTGCAGCTCGACGGTTTCGTCGAAGTTGGCCCTGGCGGCCTTGATGACGAGGTCAAAAGCCTCGGCCGGGTCGTACAGACGCGTTTTGTCAACGAGCTTGACGCTCTCTTTATACTTCTTGCCTCTAAACATATCCTTAGCCCTCCGTTACGACGATACCCATGCTGCGCGCGGTGCCCTTGACCATGCTGATGGCGGCGTCAAGGCTGCTGGCGTTTAAGTCGGGCATCTTCAGTTCAGCGATTTTCTTGACTTCGGACAAAGGAATCTTGGCAACCTTGTCGCGGTTCGGCACGCCCGAGCCTTTTTCGATGTTGCAGGCCTTCTTGAGAAGGTTCGGGACGGGCGGCGTCTTCGTGACGAAGGTGAAGCTTCTGTCGGAATAGACGGTGATGACCACGGGGATCATCATGCCTTCCTGGTTCTTCGTGCGCTCGTTGAATTCCTTCGTGAACAGGCCGATGTTCACGCCGTGCTGGCCGAGCGCGGGGCCGACGGGGGGAGCCGGCGTCGCCTTGCCGGCGGGGATCTGAAGCTTGATTATTCCTGTTACTTTGAGTGCCACAGGGAGCACCTCCTGAATATAAGATGTGGTGACACGCGGACGATTCCGCGCGGTTGAGCGGAGCGAAAAAGCTCCTCCCACTTGCCGGCGCATTTGCCGGCTGATGCGCATTTACGCGAAATATCTTTTTTGCGGCCGTTATTTTACGGCTTCGACCTGATCAAAGTCGAGGTCGACGGGCGTTTCGCGCCCGAACATGGATACGATGACGCGTACGCGGGATTTGTCCGTTTCGATTTCCTCGACGGTTCCGATAAACCCGGCCAGCGGGCCGTCCGTAATCTTGACCTGGCTGCCGACTTCGTAGCCGACGACGACTTCGTGCTTCTCAATGCCCAGCGCACGGATTTCTTCATCCGTCAGCGGAATGGCTTTGTTGGCCGACCCGACAAAACCGGTAACGCCGCGCACGTTGCGCACGAGATACCAGCTCTCATCCGTCATGATCATCTTGACCATCACGTAGCCGGGGAAGATTTTGCGCTCGACCGTCTTCGTCTGCGAGTCGTGGACCTCCGTGACGGTTTCGGTGGGGATTTTGACCTCGTGGATCAAATCCTGCATTTTCCTGTTTTCCGCGGCTTTCAGGATGGAAGCGGCAACGGCGTTTTCATATCCGGAATATGTGTGGACGACATACCATTTTGCTTCTTCGGACATAGCGCAGTTAACCTTTCAACAAGAACAGGGCGCTCACAATGTATGAGCCCACCTTATCAACAGCCCAGATAACGACAGCTGAAATGACCATAATCACAAGCACGACGACCGTATTGTTCAGCATTTGCTTCGGCGTCGGCCAGATGACCTTTTTCAGCTCGCTCTTCATCTCGCGCAGCCATTTCGCCACGCGGTTTTTGCGCCTCTTCTTCTCCTTGGCGGGCTTTTTGCCTTTCCGATCGGGAACGACAGGCTCGCCCACCGGTTCGAGTCTTTCTTCCGACATGACAATACGTCCTTTCTGCACTCCGGCTACTTCGTTTCGGTGTGGAGCGTGTGCTTGCGGCAGAAGCGGCAATACTTGTTCAGTTCGAGCTTATCCGGGGTGTTCTTCTTGTTTTTCATGGTGTTGTAGTTGCGCTGTTTGCATTCGCTGCACCTGAGAACAACCTTTACGCGCATTTCGGCACCTCCATTTTTGCCTCCCTGTTTTGGATTGGCAGAAAACCGGCCATTTTGTGCGCGACAATTTGTTTTTGAGCACACAAAATAAACCCATCTGCCGACAGGTAAAGCGAGTATAACACAAAAAAGTGCAAGCCGTCAACAGGTTTACGATAAATTTACATAAACTTATTATGTTTTATAATGTATCCGTCTTAAACCTTGACTCTTGACAGCAAACGGGCATAATGTTAACATACAGGAATTGTTCGACCTATAGCGACATTCTATCCGGAACCGGCCCGAAATGCCGGAAGGAGGCGTCTTGAGTGGACAATCAGCTTGTCGTTGTTTTGGATTTCGGAGGCCAGTACAAAGAGCTCATCGCGCGGCGCGTGCGGGAGTGCTCCGTCGCGTCCGTGATTAAGCCGGGGGACATGCCGGTGGATGAGCTGGCCGCGCTTAAACCCATCGGCATCATCTTAACCGGCGGGCCGGACAGCGTCTATCGCGACGGCGCCCCGAAGTGCGACCCGAAGCTCTTCGAGCTGGGAGTGCCGATTCTCGGCATCTGCTACGGCATGCAGCTGATGATACACACCCTCGGCGGGGCCGTGGAGCCCTGCTCGGTGAGCGAATACGGCCGCACGAAGGTGACGGTGGACCCCGCGTCCCCGATCTTTGCCGGCATGGACAAGCAGCAGGTCGGCCTGATGAGCCATACCGATCAGGTGGGTGCCCTCCCTCCGGGATTTCAGTCCATCGCGCACACGGCCCACTGCCCGAACGCCGCCGTGGCCGACCCGGCGCGGAAACTTTACGGCATGCAGTTCCACCCCGAAGTGGAAAACACGCCGAACGGCACGCAGATGATTTACAACTTCCTGTATAACGTCTGCGGCGCGAAGGGCGACTACAACATCGGCGACTACGAGACGCGCATGATTGCGGAAATCCGCGAGCAGGTGGGGGACGAGCATGTGGTGCTCGGCCTGTCCGGCGGCGTCGACTCGTCCGTGTGCGCCGCGCTTTTAGCGAAGGCCATCCCGGGGCGGGTGCATTGCATCTTCGTCGACCACGGCCTCATGCGCAAAAACGAAGGGGACGAAGTGGAGGCGGCCTTTGCCGGGCGCGACCTGCATTTCATCCGCGTCAACGCCGAGGAGCGGTTTTTAAGGCGACTGAAGGGCGTGACGGATCCGGAGAGAAAGCGCAAAATCATCGGCGAGGAGTTCGTGCGCGTCTTTGAGGAGGAGGCCGCGAAGCTCGGCGACGTGCGCTTCCTCGCGCAGGGCACGATTTACCCCGACGTGATTGAGTCCGGCGTCAACTCCGCCGTCATCAAGAGCCACCACAACGTCGGCGGCCTGCCGGAGGATATAAAGTTTAAGGGCCTTGTGGAGCCGCTGAGAGGGCTGTTTAAGGACGAAGTGCGCGTCCTCGGCCGCCGCCTGGGGCTGCCGGAGTCCATCGTAAACCGCCAGCCGTTCCCCGGGCCGGGCCTTGCCGTCCGCTGCATCGGCGAGGTGACGAAGGAGAAGCTCGACATGCTGCGTGAGGCGGACGCCATCTTCCGCGAGGAGATGAAGCGCTGCCGCCGGCGCGCCGACCAGTACTTTGCCGTACTGACGGACACGCGCTCCGTGGGCGTCATGGGCGACTTCCGCACCCACGGGTACACCATCGCCCTGCGCGCCGTGAAGACCACGGACTTTATGACCTGCGAGGTCGTGCCCATCGCGCACTCGCTCCTCACGCGCACCGCCACGCGCATCGTCAACGAAGTCAAGGGCGTCTCCCGCGTGGTGTACGACATCACGGGCAAACCCCCCGCGACGATTGAGTGGGAGTAGAATACATCCATTTCGTGTTGTTTCAGGTGTTGCCGTAAAGCCTTGCAAATTCACATTTCCTTAAGGCGCCCTTTGCATATCTTGACGGCAAAATTCGTGCTTGTATACAACTTTTTAAAACTCTCTTTGTATCCGGATTTGCACCGGGAAATTATCCCAGAACCTACCACCGATACAGACAGATAAAAGCCCTTGCCGGTTATGGCAAGGGCTTATTTTATGTTCTGATTAATTGTGTCAAAAGTCAAATATCGGGTTAATTGATCGCCACGCTAGCTGTAGCGGGGAGTTCCCAAACCGGGCGAACGATGTCCCGAGGTTCTTCACTAAAATGAAACATAATCGTTCGAGAAAAAGATGTCGCTTTTTTGTGACTATGCCGCAAAAAGTTCAACTAATTGTCG
>JAAYMC010000062.1 GCA_012521555.1 Clostridiales bacterium | reverse complement strand
TTCCGAAAGAAGGTCGCCGCTCATCAGGCGGACGGGGTCGCCGGGTGTGATCGTGATGAAGATCTGCACCACAAGGATGATGCCCAGCATGATGGGAATCATCATCAGCAGGCGCTTGCCAATGAACTTTAACATAGCATTATTTCTCCCTTTCCCACAAACTACTAACACTCTCCGTCGTCATTATCGGCCGCGGCCGTGATTGTCTTTGCGGCGGCGCTCTCTGTCAGCCGCAAAAAACGCGCCCCGGCGCACGCTTTAATTCCCACTGGCAGGCGTTTTTTACGCCGCGCGCGAAGTCTTTCATCTGCTCCTCCGGTTCCAACAAGCCCTTTTACATAGAGGCGCCGACACTTGACGCCCTCCGGCGGGAGGCTGCCGCCGTGTATGTCGCCTTTTCCACTTAAAGACCGGGCGCTTTTTCCGCAGATTCCCAGTCCTGGTTTTTTAAGATGCCGCCATTTCATCATCCTTTTCCGAATCGCTTTCGCCGGCAGATTCAGCCGTCCGAAAGCGGCCGAATCTGCTTGCGAAATGGGAACGCGAGAGGAGAAAGTTGTCGATTCATGTCAATCGCGCATAGATTTAGATATAATTACTAAATATTTTCACATTCTTGTAATATTTTTTAATAATACAACAGTAATCATAATACAGGAATCCCCATTAATCACTGTGTTGCTGTCACAATTTTGAAATAATTATTTGAACTCTCAACACAATGCGAAAGGGCCTGTTTCCAGAAAAGGGCATTTCAGCGCGGCATTCCCCGGAACGTGTTGAAAAACTTAAGATGCCGGCTTTTACTCCGTCGAATTTTGCCACCGAAGGCAGTTTTTGTATAAAAAAAGCGGCGCCCCGCAAAATGCGGGGCGCCGCGTTCAACGCGTTCAAGATGTAAGGCAACCGCGGTAAGGGCGCCGTTCTGTGCTTGGCCGACCTGCCGCTGTACAGAGAGAGGGCCGTCAGGCGCTTGTTTTCAAGTTCGTTAATGGCGCGGCGTTACGCTTCGGCGCGGCGGCGCGCAAAGCGGCGCTGGAAGAACTTCACGCACTCCACAACGGGGATGGTCAGCGCGGCAAGCAGCAGGGCCGCGAGATACTGCCCCGCCGTGAGGGGCTCAAACCCAAACGCGGCGTTAAGGCCCGGCAGGTAAATCACGGCCGTGGAGAGAAGAAAGCTTATGAGGCCCCCGAGGAGGAGGGCCGTGTTAAAGGAGCCCATGGTAAACAGGCTGCCCCGCTGGCTGCGCAGGTTGAAGCTGTGGAAGATCTCCGCCATGCCCATGGTGAGAAAAGCCATCGTCGTGCCGACGGCGCTGTTTGTAATCTCCCAGTTGCCCGTCTCGATCCTGTGGCCGATGAAATACGCGGCGAGGGTCAAAACCGTGACCATGAAGCCCTGATAGAGCACGTCGAGGCCCACGCCGCCGGCGAAGATGCTGTCGTCCTTGGAGCGGGGCTTTCTGAGCATGATGTCCTTTTCCGCCCGCTCCATGCCGAGGGCGAGGGCGGGGAAGCTGTCCGTGATGAGGTTAATCCACAGCAGGTGCACCGGCCTTAGGATGGTAAAGCCCATGAGCGTGGCGGCGAGGATGCTGATGACCTCGCTGATGTTCGTTCCCAGCAGGAACTGGACGACTTTGCGGATGTTGTCGTAAATGCGGCGGCCTTCCTCCACCGCGCCGACGATGGTGGCGAAGTTGTCGTCGGCGAGCACCATGTCGGCGACGTTTTTCGTCACGTCCGTCCCCGTGATGCCCATGCCGACGCCGATGTCCGCCGCCTTGATGCTCGGCGCGTCGTTGACGCCGTCGCCCGTCATGGCGGTGACGTACCCGGCGCTCTTCCAGGCGCTCACGATGCGCGTCTTGTGCTCCGGCTGCACGCGGGCGTAAACGGAGATGGACTGAAAGCGCCTTGAAAACTCCTCGTCGCTCATCGCGTCGAGCTCGCTGCCGGTGACGGCCGTCGTCTCCGGCGTGAGGATGCCGAGTTCCGTGGCGATGGCGACGGCGGTGTCGATATGGTCGCCCGTGATCATAATCGGGCGGATGCCGGCGGTGCGGCACTTTTCGATGGCCTCGCACACTTCGGGGCGCACCGGGTCAATCATGCCGGCAAGGCCGATAAAGCACATGTCCCGCTCAAGGAAATCCGGCTCGAAGCTCTCCGACACGCCGTCATGCCGGCGGAAAGCCGCCGCGAGCACGCGCAGGGCGCGGCCAGCCATGGCGGCGTT
>JAAYMC010000061.1 GCA_012521555.1 Clostridiales bacterium | reverse complement strand
GTCATCAGCCTGGAAGTGTGCGCGCTCGGCGCCGTAATCATTATCGGCTCAAAGGCGGCGCCGGGGCGCAAGCGCCTTGGGATGTTTGCCCTTCTTTTGAGCGTGTGTCTGCTGCTGTCACAGGGGCTTGACTGCGGGATTGAAACGGTCAAAATCAGTCAGACTGTCGAGAGCATAACGGCCCAGTCGGCCCAGAAAATTGCGCAGGTCATTCAGGAGCAGATCGACAACGTCATCAAAATGGGCGTGTCGGCCGCGGATATAAGCGACATCAACGGTTATCTGAGAAAAAACGCCTCATCGTGTGAAATGATTGACTCGCTCACCCTTGGAGCCAACAACAAGGTGCAGGTTCAGATATCCCAGAGCTACGTCAGGGATACGGTCAACGGGTTTGTTAACGAAGCGATCATTTTGCTGCTTGGCCTTCTGGGCGTCTGTCTCGTACTCAACGGCGCCGTCTGGATCGCGACGAGACCGGGGCGTGAATTTAATTTCAGAAGGAGAACTCAGAAAAAGCATGAAACGCACGATACTCGCAGAGAGGAATGTGAAGGAAGCGGCGTTTAAGCTGCTTTACGCCGATGAACTTCAAAACGCGCTCCTCTTAAAGTGCATCGTCCAGAACAGGGCGGCCGACATCAGGGTGCTGGGGCAGTCCGTATCCTTACGGGACAAAAGCAGCGGGCACTACTTTTTCCGCTCCGAAGAGATCGGCGAGTTTGAAGCGCTGTACGGCACGGCTGAGCCGAAGGTGTTTTTCATCAGCACCGACGTCCTCTATGAAGACTTAAGGCGATTGCACCCGCAGCTTGACATACACAAATACGCCCAGATGGTGTACAAGGGCGACGGCAACTTTGACCTGAAGGAATACGACGGAATCGCGTTCCGGAAGATGACGCCCGAAGACCTCCCCTTCGTCGTGGCCACGCAGGACGGCGACGAGTTTGACGAGGCGTATTTTGCCCACCGGATTGAAAGCGGCGTGACGGTCTGCGCCGTGGAGAAGGAGACGGGGCAGATTGTGGGCTATTTTATGCAGCACAACGACGGCGAAAACGGGCCGACTTACATCGCGGAAAAATGCCGCAACCTTGGGATGGGCACCGAGCTGCTCAAGCGGATTATCAAAGAGGCGCTGGAAATCGACCCCTGGGTTGTCGGCCTTGTCAGGCCGGAGAATACGCCGGGGCAGGTCATCGGCCTGAAGACCGGACACGTCCGGTGCCCCAAAGAGGTCTTATGGTGCTATGACATCTGAAAGTACGCGGGGAAAGAAGTGAGGAGAATGAGGGCTGCGTCAAGAAGATTACTTGTCCTGGTAGCCTGCCTGATCATCCTGCAGATTGCGGGCTGCGCCGGCAGAAGCGGGACGCCCGGCGGCAATCTGGATTGGATTGAGCTGTCCGGCCAGGGCACGAGCGGCGGCACGAAGGTGTCGCCCGTGACGAAAGCGGACGGGAGCCGGTTCAAAATCGCCGTCGTGGACATCGACCCGGACGGATACACAAGCAAGCTCTATACCGGCCTCTTCGAGGGGATGAAAAGCGAGGGGTGGATAGAGTATGACGAAATGCCGTTTACATACGAGGAAATCGACCTGAAAGGCATCGTCGACTGGCTCGCCGCGCAGGACCTGGGGCCTTATATCGAGTTTTCCAGCGATTGCTTTTATTACCTGGCCTACGACGGCGAGGACGCCGTGCGCGAGAGCCTGAAGGCAAAGGTGGAGTCGGGAGAGGTCGACCTGATTATCGCCGCGGGCACATGGCCCGCCCGCGTGGCGATTGAGTTTTCCGACAAGGTGCCCGTCGTGGCGTATCCTCTGGGCGACGCGGTGACCTCCGGCATCGTCAAGGCGCACGACTACTCCGGCGTACCGAACGTCTGGGCGCAGACGGACCCGACGAAATACCAGAGGCAGATGCGCGTGTTCCACGAGGTCTACAACTTCACCGACACCGGCACGGTTTTTTACGACGAGGCGATTTCGGGGTACAAGGACTACAAGGCGTCCTGCGACGAGCTGGGCATCAACTTCAGGACAGTCCGCGTCGACCCCCTCCCCAGCAACCCGACGGACGCGGACCTCGAGGCGTTCAACAACAATTTCCTTGATGCCTGCCGGCAGCTCGTCCGCGAAGGGATTGACTCCTTCCTTCTGACCTCCGACATGATTAAAAACGACGACGTGTTCGCCGAGTTTATGAGGATCTTCGACGGCGCGGGGATTCCCGTCTTTGTGCAGACGGGCGACTGGGTGGCCAGAGGCTGTCTGCTGACGGTTTCCACGTACGACGCGAAAGAGCTGGGCCTTTTCGTCGCCAACGCCATCGGCCAGATTCTCAACGGCGCAAAGCCCGAGGAAGTGTTGCAGGAGTACGTCAGCACCCCTTACCTGATCCTCAACATGGACAGCGCGAAAAAGCTCGGCATCATGCCCCCGTTTGAGATGCTCATTTCCTGCGAGAAGATTTACACTTCGGAAAATTCGTCGGAGGGGGCTGCTTGACATGAAGCGTGAGGACAGTTTTTCGCGGGGCAGGATAAAGCGCTGGCTGATTGAAGTCGTCTGCGTTCTGCTCCTGATTGCCAGCTGCTTTTTCGCGTGGGTCATCCACTCCGACTACAAGAACAACTACAAGCAGATCCAGCAGCAGTATTACCGGCTGATCTGCGGGGAGATTGTCCACAACATGGAGTCGGGCATCCGGTACGGGAAAGACATCGAGCGGTTCTACGGCATGGACACCGTTTTCGAGGACATGTACCGGTATATCAGCCCGACGATCAGCGCCTATATCCTCAACAGGGACGGCGGCCTCCTGTACAGCGCGGGGAACAGGGGAATCAGCCGGGCCGTCCTGACGAGCTCCGTGATTCAAAGCAACCTCATCCAGGGCTCGGGCGGCGCCGTTGTGACGGACACACTCGACGACGGCTCCGACGTGATGCTTTTCCCCATCCATAAACCCGACGGGGCCGTCGCGGGCGGGCTGGTGCTTGTCATCGGCGGCAACGAATACAGGGATGTCTTTAACGCCGAGCTGCGCCATACGGTGCGCACGACGCTGATTGTCGCCCTGTCGACCATGCTCGCCGTCGTGCTGCTCATTTCCCTGTACCCCTCGATTGAGCAGGAAAACGCGCGAAAGCGCCTTCTGGGCATCGTCCTGCTGCTGACCATCGTCTCCATGGCGGTGCAGGGGACCGCGGGCTTTTTAAACCTGCAGAGGCAGTACAAGGCCTCCATGGTCGAGTGCGGCGACAACATCGCCGAATACATCGGCAACCTTGTCGAGCGCGTCCATGAAAAAGGCATCGAGTACGAGGATATGGACGGCCTGTCCGAATTTCTGGCGGAGCGCGTCAACCAGACGTCGCTGATCTGGAACATGAAGGTCATCACCGTCATCGGCGACTCCAACGAAATGCTCGCCAAGGCAGGGCAGAGCACCTATACCATCAACCTGGGCGTTTCCGGCAGGAGGGTCCAGCAGCTGCAGTTTGAGCTGTCCGAAGCCTATATGGGCGACGAGCTGACAAAGCTCCTGCTGACGTTCCTGTCGACGGCGATTGTCATGATGGCCGCCATCATGGAAATCAACCGCCTGCCCGTCATCTTGCTGCAGCGGAAAGACACCGCGCAAAAGGGAAAGGCCGGCGCGGCCGTCACGCCGGCGAGCCTGCGCCTTGCCGCTTTCCTCGTCTACACGGGCAACTATACGTGCATGCCCTACACGGCGGTCTTAATCCGCGAGAGGGGGCTTGCGCTCGCGGGCCTGTCCGTCGCCGCCACGGCGTCTCTGCCCATAACGGTTGAGTGCATCGGCGTGATCATCGGGATTTACATCCTCAATAAAATCGGCCATCGGCTCAGCAGCCGGCTTTTGCTGTTTATCGCGACGGGCATGCTCTTTGTGCTGGACCTGCTGTGCATCGTCCCGGGAAGCGCCGCATACCTTATCGGCATCCGCGCCATGTGCGGCCTGGGCGGGGCGGCGCTGAAGACGGCGCTCAACCGCTTTACCGCCTTCGGCGGGGAGAGCGCCGACATCAGCGGGAACGTGGCCGGCATCAACGCGGGCATTCTCGGCGGCATCATGTGCGGCGGCTCGCTGGGCGCCATTATCAGCAGCGTGACGAGCGTTTACACCACGTACGCCGTCGCGGCCGCCATCGTCGCCGTCTTTTTGATTCTGACGCTGATGATGACAGGCTCCGAAGCCCTGGCCGACAAGGGCGGCGCGCGCAGGAGCGGCGGCGGGTTCTTCGCGCTTGTCCGGGACAGGCATGTGCTGCTGTACATGATTTTCGTCCTCATCCCGCTCAACGTGGGGCTGATGTTCATCGTCGCGTTTTTCCCGAGCTTCATGGAAGCGGCCGGCAAGAGCATCCTGACAAGCTACGGCTACATCGTCAACGGCCTTGCGGGCATCTATATCGGGCCGTTCATGGAGCGCGCGCTCGCGAAAAAGCTCGGCAGCAGAAAGTCGCTTGCCCTTGTGATGGGAATTGGCGCCGTGGCCATCTTTATCCTCGGCTTCGACAGGATTCTCAGCATCACGGCGATGCTGTCCGCCATTCTCATGGGAATCTTCGACGAGTACGGCAATCCCATCGCGTCCGACTACTTCCTCTCGATACCCGCCGTCAAAAAGGTGGGGGCGTCGGAGGCGCTGGGGTATATGTCCATCGTGGCGCTGATTGCGCAGTCGGCCAGTCCCGTCCTGTACGGGCAGCTCGCTCTCAGACGCGCCGGAGTCCCTCGGCGTCATCTTCCTGCTTACGGAGGAGACGTACCGGGCAAGCGGCCTGTCCGACCGGTTCATCATCTCAGCCTTCGAGCTGGACATGCCCGACGAGGCGGAGCGGGCGCGGCTGTTTACGGGCTATATAAAAAAATTCCGGCCGGAGCCGGAACTGAGCATCAAGGAGCTTGCCGTTAAATTCCACTTTGTGCCGGGCCAGATTAAAAACGCCGTCCGGCAGGCCGAGGGGCTGACTGAACTTGGCGGGGCGTCCGAGATTACGGCCGAAACGATGCACCGGTGCTGCTACAACCAGGTGGTCCACAAGCTCGACAGCCTGGCCGCGCGCATCACCCCCGCCTACGGCTGGGACGACCTGATTTTGCCGCCCGACCAGATAAAGCTCATGCAGCAGGCCTGCGACCATATCCGCTACAGCATGAGGGTCTTCAACGAATGGGGCTTCGGCCGCCGCGTGACGTACGGCAGGGGATTGTCCATGCTGTTTGCCGGCCCGCCCGGCACCGGCAAGACGATGGGCGCGCAGGTGGTCGCCAACCAGCTCCACATGGAGCTATATAGAGTCCAGATTTCGCAGGTCATCAGCAAATACATCGGCGAAACGGAGAAAAACCTCCGGGCCGTCTTTCAGGAGGCAAAGCGCAGCAACTGCATTTTGTTTTTCGACGAGTGCGACGCCATCTTCGGCAAGCGCTCCGAGGTGAAGGACGCGCACGACCGGTACGCCAACGTCGAGACCGCGTACCTTTTGCAGCAGGTCGAGGAATTTGACGGCGTGTGTATCCTCGCCACAAACCTTCTCCAGAACATCGACGCGGCGTTTATGCGCCGGATCAGCTTCGTGATACACTTCCCGTTTCCCGACAAGGAGACGCGGGCCAAGCTCTACAAAAGTATGCTGCCGCCGGATGTGCCGGTTGCCGACAACGTGGACTTTGATTTTATGGCGGAGAAGTTTGAAATCACGGGCGGCAGCATCAAGAACATCGTCGTCAACGCGGCGTTCCTGGCGGCCGCGAAGGACGCCCCCATCGGCATGGAGGAGCTGCTTGTCGCGGCGGTCAACGAGCTGCGGAAGAATGAAATCGTCGTGGTCAGGAAAGACCTCGGCGAGTACGCCGACCTAGTGTTCAAGTAAGCTGCAGGAACGCTTCCTTGCCCTGTATGATGCGGTGCGGGATTCCCGCAACGGCGTTTCGCGCCATGCTGGTCGCGGTGTTGTTCACGGAGTCCACCGAAACCCACTTGTCGTCATCGCAGCGGCTTAGGATGGCGCCCAGGCAGGCGCTCACGAGCGCCGGGAACGTGCCCGAGACGATGCTCGGCGAGCCAAAGACGATGGCGGACGAAATCTCAACGGTGCCGCCGCGCTCGCCGGCGAGAATATAGCCTTTGATGCCGCCGCTTCCCACCGCGGCAAAGGAGATGTCCGGGTCGAACGCCACGGCGTCAATGCTCAAAAATTCCAGTATCTCCCGCTCGTGCGCGGCGAGCATCGCGTCAAGCTGATCGCGGGGCAGGTCCCGGAAGGGGACAAGCCCGGAAAAGCGCCTCGAGAAGGGCAGGTATTTCTTGATAAAAGCGGACCGGCGCAGGTCCCCCAGCTTGCATTTGAACGTGGTGGACACGTTCAGAAACCCGCCAAAGCCGCAGGATTTTAAAAACGACTCGAGCGCCAGCTGCTCGGAAAAATCGAGGGCGTAGAAGATCCGCAGGGCGGACAGGCCGGCCTGCGCGGCGGTTTTGGCAAGGCCCTTCATCAGCGCGGTGCCGTATCCGCGGCGGCGGACTTTCTCGTCGACCAGTATGGAGCGGATGACGGCTTCCTTGCCGCTCGCGCGGATTCGGAGACGGCGGCGCCGCAGGCAAGCCCACCGCTCACGCACCCGAGATATGTATAGCGCTGATCCGTGAGACTGCCGAGCAGGTTTTCCGGTATATACGGAAGGAAGCCCTCAAGGAATGAGGGCGAGATTTTCAGCAGGTACACTGCGATCCTCCTTATGGCGAGTTTATCACCGCCATTATATAGGATTTTTTGACCGATGAACACGAAATTCGGTGAATTTTGGGACTTATTCAGGAGGTTCGGCCATGAGAGTGAATATGGAAAGGCAAAAACAAAAGCCCGCGCGTGACAGAGCCGCCGCTCCGCCGGCTCAGACACAGGTAAGCGCCATAAACCCTGTCTCCCTTCTCGGAAGGGGAAAGGCGATGGCCGAACCTGTGATGCAGAAGATGAACGATGCGTTCGGCATGGACTTCTCCAACGTGGTCATATACGAAAGTCCCATCGTCGAAGAAATGGGGGCGGAAGCCGCGTCCATGGGCGGCATGATCACCTTCGCCCCGGGGAAGTACCGCCCGGATTCCACGACGGGGCAGGCCCTGCTGGGCCATGAGCTGGCCCATGTGGCGCAGCAGGCGTCGGGCATGGTCTCGGGCACGGGATTTTTAAACGATCCGGCGCTTGAGTCGCAGGCCGACATGCAGGGCAGAGCGGCCGCCCTGGGGCAGAGCGTGTCCCTCCCCGGGCCGGCGGCCGTCCCGGCCATGAGCCCGGGAACGGCGGCTCCCGTGCAGGCCAAAAAGCCGGACAGGAAGAAGGCCGCGGCGCGGCCGCAGCAGGCGGCGCAGGCACCGGCGCCGGAGCGTCCGGCCGAGGAAGTGTTTGAAGAAAACTATCCGAATATCGCCCAGGAACTGCAGGCAAGAGGGTCAAATCCTAACGTTCAGGGCGGCGCTACGTACCACGACAGGTTCACGAATACACTCCTCGCCATGGGATGGCGCGGAAAAGATAACAGCAAGGCGCAGGCGGATAAAGCTTTTACCAAGATGTACGGCTTATCGGACAAAGTCAAGCAGAGGCTGGCCGACAGGGGTATCACCAAAGAATCCTTTAGCCGATACTACAATGCCCCAAGAGAAACGACTGGCGGTTGGGGGCGTTTGACGAAAGAGGAGATGGCAGGGATGCCCGAATACGCCCGCGATGTGGGAACGATGAACGACATCGAGTCCGAAATAATCGGCGAGATGCTTGACGACTCGAACATGCAGAAGCTGCTCAGGGCGAAGTATAAGGGTTTCTCGGGCTTGAGCCAGGAAGCCAGAGAAGCTATGGGCGGCGAATATGGCGTTTTGGGCGCGCTGCTCAACGATATACAGCTGCGCATGGTCGGGCCGGCTCTGGCTACGCAGCCGGGCATGACGCTCGTCGCCCAGGGATCCATGTCCCTCGATAACGGGACCATAAACTCCCTTTTGGATAAAGCCGCGGGGCGGGATTTTAACGCGTTGTCGGATGTCGAGCTTGCGGAAGCTGCTGCCCAGATCAATGATAAAGAAACCAATATGAAAAGTCCAAGCGGCACAAAACCGGCCGTCCCATATACAAATGTCGCGCGGCTCAAGCAGTATATCGGGCTCCTGAACAAAATGCGCGGCGTCGTCACGGCGCCCGAGCCGGAGCCGCAGCCGCAGGCCCCCCAGGCCCCGCAGTATCCGACGGTGCGTTCCGTGGACGAGCTGCAGTTTGAGGAAGGCACGCACTCCAGGCCGGCTTACGCCACAATGGCGGCGCCTGAGGAAGTCACCCCGCAGTCGTCCTACGACGAGGCGCTCTCGGTCATCTATCACCGCATTAAGAACCCGAACCCGGCGAATCTCCGGAGGACCTCAGCGCCCGGAAACGCGCCTTCGCGCAGCTGCGCGCCCGGCAGATGGCGACGCAGCAGCAGAGCGCGCCGGCGCAAAAGAAGAACAAGAAGTGGTGGCAGTTCTGGCGATAGCCGGAACGGCACGCGGATGAACATGGAAGGCGTATTCAATGGAATTTGAGAAAAAACCGGCCCGGTCAAGGGCGAAGCTCGACCCGGCGCTGAAAGAGGCGGCGGGGCGCGGCATGGATATCAGCAAACCCGGCAATCAGATGCTCCTGCGCCGCTTAGGGCAGGCGCAGGAGGGCTCGCCGGAGCTCGAGCAAGTCATCAAGGGGCGGCTGCGCGAAATGTACAGTTCGAGCCAGATACCGGCCGCCGAACGCGAGGCGGACCGGATCGCCTCCAGCGTCAGCGGCGCGCGGACGCCCGAAGAGGTCAAATCGGCTCTGGGCGAGAAGCTGGGCGCCGACTTTTCCGGCGTGCAGTTCCATGTCGGCGCCGAGGCGTCCGAACGGGCGGGCAACCTCGGCGCGCTGGCCTATACGACCGGCAGCGACGTCTATTTCAAGGGCGGCTTTGACCCCATGACGGCCGCCCACGAGCTGGTCCACACCGTCCAGCAGGGGGCGGTTGAGAGCGCCGTGCCCACGACGTCCGTGCCTTTGGGCAGCGTGCAGATGAAAAGGGACGGCAGCGGGGGCGGCTTTTTCGGCTGGCTGAAGAAGCTCACCGGAAAAGGCGGCGGCGCGCCGCAGGGCGGCGTGCCGGCCGGGCTGGACCTGACCGGCGCGGCGCAGTCGGAGTCCCTGAAGGGCAAGGCCGTCACGAGCATGCCGACGGTGACCGGCGAGAGGGCCGTCGTCAAGGCGGGCACAAATCCCCATGTTGAAGCGGCGCTGGCCGACTTCTACAACGTGGCCAACGCGGTCCGCTCGGTGGACCACCCCTCCGCCTGGCAATTTGGCGCGCCGGAAGCCAGAGCGCTTCTCGAGAGCGAAAGGGAGGGCGTCGGGCAGCTTTTCCAGCAAGGCAAGCTGGCCAATCCCTCCTCAAGGCAGCCCTCGCTGCAAAGGCAGCTGGAAGGAACGACGGTCTTCAGAATGGTCGGCGGCCAGAGCGCCAGGGATCCGGGTGACGACCCGGCGCAGAGGGATAAAGCGTACGGCGAGCTGCTTGAGACCATGTACGACGGGCCCGACCTGCAGGATTATCAACAGACGATGGGGTACATCGCTCTGCTCGATTTTATCGCGGGCAACAACGACAGGCATGCCAATATCAATTTCAACAACTGGATGGAAGAGAGAGACAAGAAAAAAATCCATCTGATTGACAACGACCCGGTCGGCTCGCCGGGTTCCCACGGGTTTGGCGAGGGGAATCTGGCGGCCGCTCAGAGCGGCTGGCTGACAAACGCAAGATTCATGTTTGGCGCCAATTCCCCGGGCGGGCCGAGTATGCGAAATTTCTTTGACAACTGGCTGGGAGCGACCAGCAGCCAGGCAAGCTATCCGTATTTGTTCGGCGAAAACGGCCGGGCGGGTTTTGCCGGCGTTTCACAGGCGATCGGGGACCTGCGGCTCTGGAGGCCCGGTTCCAGCAGCAGGCGCGCGCGGGCCAGGTCTCGGATGAACGGGCCCAGGTCAACCGGGCCATCCTTGAACGGTTTGATATGCTGCAGGACATCTTAAACCCGATTCCTCAAAAGCCGACAAGGCGCGCTCCCAGGCCGATGCAGGGGATGCCCCAAATGCCGTCGAGGCCGGCTCCCATGCCCCCCGCTATCGGTAGGCACCGCAGGCGTCCCTGAGCCGCGGGGCAAACAAAGGAAAGACACGGGCTCAAGCCCGTGGAGGGAGTGTTCCCTCATACCGCCGCGTGAGATAAAAAACAAGCCCGAACCTCTCCCTATATGAAGGAAAGGTTCGGGCTTCGTCTTTTCTAAATGAAATAGAGATTCCGGCTGAGCGCTCAGCTTCGTTTGCGCTTAAACCGCGAGAAAAAGCGGGAGAGCAGGCCGGGCTCGGGCATAAAGCGTTTCCTAAACTATTTCTGAAGCTGACGCGCCGTCCTGGTTTTTCGGGCAAATCGACGTCCTCCGTCGCCCCGCGCAAAAAAGGCCTCAAACCGCAAGGATTTGAGGCCTTTTTGTGTTGGCGGAGAGGGGGCTGAACAGGAGGAAGCCGCGCGCTTTTGCCGCGCGGGCCATATCATCAGCGGCTTACGATCACTTCATTGTCCGCCCACATTTCGCACTGCCCGATGACGGTCGCGACGGCGTCGTCCATCCCCTCCGGCGGGTATTTGTATTTTCTCAGCAGCTTTTTGACCATGCGGCGCATCCCGGCGCGGGCAGACTCTTTTTTCTGCCAGTCTATCGTGCGGTTTTTGCGCAGCATGTCCGTCAGCTCGCGGGTCATGGCCACAAGCTCTTCGTTGCTGTAAAAGTCCTTTACGGCTTCGGGGCGGGTGAGCGCGTCGTAAAAGGCCATCTCCTCTTCGGTCAGGCCCAGCGCCTCGCCTTCCGCTCTCGCCGACGCCATTTCTTTCGCCATTTTCATCAGTTCGGCAATGACTTCCTCGTTTGAAATCATGCCGTTGATATACGCCTTCATGGCGCGGGAGAGCATCTCCGAAAACTTCTCGCTCTTGACGAGGTTTGAGCGGCGGTAGAGAGAAATCTGCTCGGCCAGCAGCTTTCTGAGGATTTCGACCGCAAGGTTGCGCTCCCTCATCCTGCCGATTTCTTCAAGGAACTTGGGGTCAAACAGCGAAAAGCCCGTGTCCACGTCGGAAAAAAGGTTGATGACGCCCTCGCTTTTTATGGTCGCCTTGAGCAGCTCGCCGATGCGCTCGTTGATCTCTTTCAAAGAGAGCGGCTTTTTCTCGCCCGTGATGCGGGTGAGAACCGTCCGGACCGCTTCAAAATAAGCCGCTTCCAGCCGCTGCTCGGCGGTCACAAGCGAGCGGCAGAGAGACAGCGCCTGGCGCAGCAGCATGGCCTCTTTGATAAACAGGTCCTTTTTGCCCGGCTTTTCGCCCTTAAGCGGCTCGGGGATGTCTGCGCTTCGCCAGTCAAATCCGCCGCCGGGGCGCCTTGATTCAACGGCGGTGATGAAGTTGACGCCGCCTGTTATGGTCCTGGCGCGGACAAGGTCGCTGTCGGCCGTCAGGAATGCTGAGTAGTCAAAGCCGTGGAAGAGACTCCGGCAGACTTCCAGCTTTTCAATGAACTTCGGCAGCGCCGTTTTGGCGATATCCGTATCGCCGTAATTCTTCTTGTCGCGGTTTGTGTAGTCGTTCATCGCCTGCTTTAGGGCCGAGGCGATGCCGACGTAGTCGACCACCAGCCCGCCTTCCTTATCCTTGTAGACGCGGTTGACGCGGGCGATGGCCTGCATGAGGTTGTGCCCTGACATGGGCTTGTACACGTACATCGTGGCAAGGGAGGGCACGTCGAAGCCCGTCAGCCACATGTCCACCACGATGGCGATTTTGAAGGGGTCATTATCGTCCTTAAAGCGTTTTGCCAGTTCCTCGCGGGAGCGCTTGTTGCCGACGATTTCGCGCCAGTCCTCGGGGTCCTGATTGCTCTCCGTCATCACCACGTGCACTTTTTCTTTCCACTCCGGGCGCAGCTGCAGCAGCGTGCGGTAGATGCGCATGGCGATGGGGCGGGAGTAGGCCACAATCATGGCCTTGCCCGTCAGCTCATACTGGCGGTTTTCCTCGTAGTGCCTGACGATGTCCTCGCACAACGCGGTGATGGTCTCTTCCGCGCCGAGAATGGACTCAATCCGCCCGAGCTCCCTTTTGCTCTTTTCGATGGCGTAGGCCTCGGCGTTTTGCGCTAAAACGTCGTACTCCTCGTCAATCATGCGCAGAACGTCTTCGTTGAGCTTTAAGTGGATCACGCGGCTTTCATAGTAGACGGGGCGGGTCGCGCCGTCTTCGACGGCCTGTGTCATATCGTAGATGTCGATATAGTCGCCGAAGACTTCGATTGTGGAGCGGTCCTTGCTGGAGATGGGCGTGCCCGTAAAGCCGATGTACGTGGCGTTGGGCAGGCTCTCGCGGATAATCAGGCCGAAGGACTTCCTGACACGCCCCGTTTCCGTGTCCACCTTCGCCTCCACGTACTGGCTCCGGTGGGCCTCGTCGGCCATGACGACGATGTTCCGGCGGCCGGACAGCACCTCGTCGGACTCCTCGAATTTCTGAGCCGTGGTAAAGATAATCCCGTTGGCCTGGCGCCCCGCGAGCAGTTCTTTTAAGTGTTTACGGCTTTCCGCCTGCACGGGGGTTTGCCGCAGGAAGCCGGCGCACTTGGCAAACTGGCTGAACAGCTGGTCGTCTAAGTCGTTGCGGTCCGTGATGACGACAATCGTCGGGGAGCTCATGGCCTCCTGCAGCAGGTGGGCGTAAAAGACCATGGACAGCGACTTGCCGCTGCCCTGCGTATGCCAGAAGACGCCGCCCCGGCCGTCCGTCTCCGCTGCCTTTTTGGTCGACTCGATGGCCTTGCGCACGGCGAAATACTGGTGATAGCCGGCCAAAATCTTGGCGTCGCCGGAAAAGCAGATGAAGTTTTTAATGATGTCCAGCAGCCGCGTTTTTTCGAACATCCCTTCAATCAGGGTGTCAAACTGGGCGTACTTTGTGTTTTCGTAGCTGCCGTCCGTCGTTTTCCACTCCATGAAGCGGTCTTCGCCCGCCGTGATGGTGCCCGCTTTCGAGACGGCAAGGCCGCTCATCACGAGAAAGGCGTTGTAGACGAACAGAGACGGAATCTCGTGCATGTAGTTGCGCAGCTGCAGGTACGCTTCGGACGCGTCCGTCTCCTCGCGGGACGGGGATTTAAGCTCAAAGACGACCACGGGCAGGCCGTTGAGAAAGACGACTATGTCCGGGCGCTTCGTGCTGTTTTCGACGACGGCCCATTGATTGGCCACGGTAAACGTGTTGTTGTCCGCGTTCTGGTAATCGGCCAGATACACGAGGCAAGCGCGCTGCTCGCCGCCGTGAAAGTAACTGACGGACACGCCGTTCTGGAGGTAATCCATAAACTGCCTGTTCTTGTTGAGGAGCGAGCCGCCCTCTAAATTGCGCAGCTTGTAGACGGCCTCGCTGATGGCCGCTTCCGGCAGGGAGGGGTTAATCCGGCGCAGAGCGGGAAGGAGCTCGTCCAAGTAGAGAGGCTCTGTGTAGTCCCGCTCGAGCTCAGGCGCGTAGACGTGGCTGTACCCCAGTGTGTCGCGGAAGATTTCAATGACCGCGTTTTCAAAGCTGGCCTCGGTCATATCAGATTACCTCCTTGCGGTAAGGATAGACGGCGTCAAGGCCGTCAGGTGATGTTTTCAAGCGCGGGGGCCGACAGCTCGCCGGACATCAGGCGGGGGAGGAGCGCGTCGCGAATGGCGGCGAGATGGGTGTTTTCCCGAAGGTTTGACCGGATTTTTTCAAAGAGAGGCTCCGTTATGGAGTGGAACTGCTCGACGGTTTCATCATCGGGCATGACAAACGGCATGGTTTTGATTGTTTTCGAGTTCACGGCGGTCGCGATGGAAGACGTATTGCCGAGGGACTGATAGTCAAACGCCTTAAGGTAGCAGTACAGGTACTCGCGAAGGGTATGATTCTGATACCGGAAATGGGCAATCGCCTCATTTGTGGCCATTTCGCCGTCGGCAATCGTCACGCGCCCGATTGTAAGCTTAAAGCTTACCAAAACCGTTCCGCTCGGCACAATTTGAATGTTAAAGGCGGAGACGGCCTCTCGGGTTAAGTATTCGGAGCTGCCGCTGATAAACACGCCGCATTTGCCCATATCGGCAATGGAGACCCAGACGACGTCTTCCGGGTTTGTGGAAAACCATTTCGCCTCTTTCCGGGGCGGCGTCCTTCCGATGGTAATCGCGAAAAAGTCTTCCGCCTTGCCGGTCGTCCATGATTTCGGCATCTGGCCGCCGAACGGCTCAAAGTCCTCAAACCACGACCGGAAAAGAGCCTGCGCCATCTCCTCGAGATGCTCGCTGACCGCGTTGTTGGCGGCAATTTTATCATCAAATGCGCGCAATGTGCCGGCGATGGTTTTCTGCTCATCGAGCGGGGGAAGCTCAAGCTCTATTTCATTGAGCACCGAGGTGGTCAGGCTCGGCACGGCCGTTCCGACGTTCATGCCCGCGAGGTCAACCGTTTTCAGCTGGTAGTAGAGGTATTCCGGCACGATTTTTGATTCGTCGATTTCCGTATAAAACAGCGTGTCAACCGTCCAGAACGGCTCCTCCACAAAAAACAGGTTGCCGAGGGTGCCTTTGCGCGGAATGAGCACCGACTTTTTGTTGTACAGCGCGGTGTCGACGTACCGCATGATGCCGCCGGAACCGTAGACGGGGATATTCCCGTCCGAGAGCCCTTTGTGGTCCTTGCCGTATTTGATTGTGCAGACGTCGGAGAGCTTACACTTCATACCCGAAGGCCCCCAGTCTTCTGCGGATCTCCTCTTCCAGCTCATGGGAGCGCCGGAACAGATCCGCAAGATCGCTCGTCAGCCGCGCCATCTTCTCTTCGAAGGGTTCCCCGTCGTCCTCCTGCTCCTCGATGCCGACATAGCGGCCGGGCGTGAGGATATAGTCCTGCCTGGCGATGTCCTCCGTCGTGGCCACGGCGCAAAAGCCCTTGACTTCCTCAAGCGTTCCCTCATTGAACGCCTTGAACGTGCCGGCGATTTTGGCGATGTCCTCGTCCGTCAGCTCCCGCAGGCGGCGGGTGACCATCGTGCCCATCTTGCGGGCGTCGACAAACAGCGTCTTGCCCTTTTGCTTCTTGTTGCGGCTGATAAACCAGAGAGAGACGGGAATCTGCGTCGTGTAGAAAAGCTGCGTCGGCATCGCGACGATGCCTTCCACGAGGTCGTCTTCGATGATGCGGCGGCGGATTTCGCCCTCGCCGCCGGTCTGGGACGAAAGGGAGCCGTTGGCGAGGACAACCCCCATTTTTCCGTTGGGGGCGAGGTGGTAAATCATGTGCTGCAGCCACGCGAAGTTGGCGTTGCCAGAAGGCGGCAGGCCGTACTTCCAGCGCGGGTCGTC
>JAAYMC010000007.1 GCA_012521555.1 Clostridiales bacterium | reverse complement strand
TAGCCGGCGGCAACGAGGAGCATCTTGGCAAACTGAGCGGCGGTGACTTCACCATTCGGAACGAACGTGTTGTCGCCCATACCGTTGATGATGCCTCTGCTCGCGCAGTACTGGATGTACTTCGCAGCCCAGTGATTGGCCGGGACATCAGCAAACGGAGCGGTGGTGGCGACCATGCTGTCGGCAACGGTTCTGCCGAGGAGCATACGCGCGATGATGGCGGCGGCCTGCGCGCGGGTCAGGTAGCCTTCCGGGCCAAACGAGCCGTCTTCCAGGCCGTCAAGCACTCTCAGACCGACGAGCGTGTCGACAGCCTCTTTGTTCACGATCGCGTCAGCATCAGTGAAGTCCTGATACTTCGACACGTTCGCGGCGCCGACGAGCGTCACGAGGCTGAGAGCCATCGCGAGCACGAGGGCTACGCTGAGCACTTTTTTGAGTGTCTTCATGTATTTGCCTCCTTTTATAATTTTGTGTTTCCACGTTTGGCCTGCTTTTCCGGCGGCCGCTCCAGCTTTGCGGCACCCATGCCGCCTGATGGCGGCGTGATGAATGAGCGCCTTCCGGCCGGGGCGGCTTTCCGCCTGCAAAGCAGGCCTCGTTTGTTATGTACAAGCATTTACAACAGGTCCGGCTAATACCTTTTGTAAATGGATGTACCGCTTCTTTGGTGTGGCGTTGTCTTTCGCACCGCTTCAGCCTGAGGCTTGCCGCCCTAAACTGAAGGAGGCAGGGAAGCGGAAGCGTTTCCGCTTCCCGAATACATAGACCTCCAAGCGAACCTGACGCGGCACACCACACACCGTATATCAGTCTCGCTTGCCAGTGCGTTCCCTCAGATTGGATATAGAGGGAAAAACAGTTATCACTGCTTTACATGAGAGATTATATGTTGGCAAGATTTTGTTGTCAATGAAATCGAAGCCAATTTTATATTACATTTCTGTTACACGCGCGTAAAAGCGCGTTTTCCCGGTTATCCTATATTTTTCCTTCAAAAACCGGCGGCGCTGAATATAACACATTTTGCCGGCAATTTCAAGCGCCCCTTTCCCATCGCGCCGCGCCTCCGCAAAGCAAAAAACGCCGCCCTGCCGCCGCAGATTTGAAAAAACGCATCGCCTCCGCCTTGCCGCCGCACCGTACATAAAAAGCACCCGTTTCGAAACCACGCGCCGCCCCGCGCCGCGAACTTGACAAATGAGAGGCGCGCCGCCGTTTTCCGAGTTTCCTGCCGCACGAAAAGCGCCCGTTCCCGAAACGATGCGCCGCCCTTGCTCGGCAACTGTACAAAACAAAAAACGCGCCGCCGGTTTCCAAACTTCCCGCCGCGCCCAAAACACGCCGCCCTTGCCGCGACTTAAAACAAAAAACGCGCCGGTTTTCGGCGCTTACCTCTGCATAAGGCGCAAAAAAGCGCGCCGCCCGATCTGGGCGGCGCGCTTTGATGCGGCGCGGCCCCGCATTCGCTGCGGGGCCAATCGCCGGATATTTTAGAACTTGTAGGACGTCGTGAAGTAGACGGCGGAGGCGGCGTGTTCGCCGACGGTGTAGTAGAGGATGGTGCAGGCGATGATGTCGTTGCTGACCATCAGCTCGCCGGCGGAGACGGTGCCTTCGCTGTCGACGAAGTAGAACCTGGTGTTCTCGTCGACAAAGAGCGTGGCCGTCTTGTCTTTTTCACTCTCAAAGACGAAGTAGTTGCCTTCGTCAATGAACGTGACTTCGCCGTAGTTTTCCGCCGGGGAGAAGATGCCGTCTTCCTCGGACTGGCTCGTCGCAGTGACGCGGCCGGCGCTGCTCAGCGTGTACTTGACAAGGCCGGTCTGCGTGAACAGGCCGCTTGTGCCTGTCAGCTTCGTGAGCTGGCCGTTTACATACACGAGGTAATCGTACACCAGAGAGCCGTTTTCAACGCGCATCGTCGGGGTCGTGCCGGCCGGGACGTAGGCGTAGTGCGACGTGGTGGTCGTCGGCAGCTTCGCTGTGTCGTCGACGACGAGCAGGCTGATGACGGACGCGTTGGACGGGTCGAGGACGACGTTGACCTTCGTGCCTTCGCCGATCTCAACGGACTTCTTGTAGCCGTCGGCCGTGTAGACGGCGCTCGGGCTGTAGGCGATGCCGTTCTTGTAGTAGATAATCTTCGTGTTCGTCGTCAGGAAGTAGCTCGCGCCGTCGATCTTGATGGCGGGCGACTTCGCTTCGTACTTCTCGCTGACGCGGGCGGGCTCTTTCTTCTCAAGGATGGTCAGGAGCACCTTGCCGTCGTTTGTGAAGGAGTAGGACACGAAGACGCGGGTGTTCGACGCGCTCAGGCCGAGTTTTTCAGTGAGGTTGTCGACGACGCCGTCTTCAGCGGCCTGCGTGTAGATGCCGAGGACGCCGTCTTCCGTCACGAGCTTGACGACCGCGGAGCCGTAGAACTCATCGTAGTGGTAGCCGGTGACGAAGCCGTAGGAGACGGACTGCGGGGCCGTGTTGTCATACAGCGCGATGGCGATCACGGCGCCGGACTCGTCAAGGTACGCCACGGCGGGGGCGTTGTAGTTGGCCGGCTTGGAGACGAAGTCGGCAAGCGGGTTCGTCTTGACAAGGCCGGAGGGAACGCGGAGCTCGCCGGCAAACTGGATGCCGGAGGAGTTGCCTTCCGTCATCGTGCCCTGGACTTTCGCGGCTTTGACGAAGTTATATGTCTTCGTCGTGTTGTCGAAGTAGTAGAGGACGTAGTCGCCCTTCTTCAGGCCTTCGTAGCCGATAACGGCGTCAGCCTTCGTGTTGGCGGGCAGCGGAATGCCGGGCATCGAGATCACGCCCGTCTGGCCGACCTTCACGTCGCCGCTGAGGATGCCGACCGTGCGCTCGATGACGGAGACGACGTCGTATTTGCCGTTGCCGTTTTTGTCGATGAGCGTGACGGTGACGCCGCGGCGGATGACATCGTCGAGGTCACCGGCGTCGACTTCCGAACCGTTCAGGTAGTATGTAACGGCCTCGTCAGCGGCGGCGATGAAGTACTTCGATGTGCGCAGGGAAAGCTCGTCAAGCGAGTAGCCCATGTTGCTGGTGCCGAGGACTTTCTCCGTGGAGAGGGCCCAGACTTTGCCGGTCAGCGGCTGGCCGTTTCTCAGCCACATGAAGTGGTTCTTGCCGTTGATGACGACATATTCGGAACGGTCAAGGCCGAGCTGAGCCTGCAGCGTGCCTTTGCCAAGGTCAACGTAGGACTCCTTGTCCTTGCTGAAGGCCACGAAATAGCACTTTGCGCTCGTGATCGCGTTGAACGCGTACTGAGCGACCTGCTCGCGCGTGGCGGGCTCGAGGTAGTTGACGCCGAGCGTCAGGATGCCGAGGTTCTGCGCGTCGACAAGAACGTTGATGCTCCAGTCGTCGCCGACGTATTCGCCGTTCTTGCCGTAGCCGAGGCCGCCGAGAAGCATCTTGGCGAACTCTGCGCCCGTGACATAGTATTCGGGGGCATACAGGCCGCCGCCGATACCGTTGACGATGCCCCTCGCCGCGCAGTACTGGATGTACGGCGCGCTCCAGCGGTCAGCGGGAACGTCGGAGAAGCTGGTGGCGCTCGTCTTGAGGTTCTGGGCCGCTTCGGCACCGATGAGAAGGTATGTTATGATCTTGGCAGCCTGCTCACGGGTGAGCTTGTCCTGAGGACCGAAGTTGCCGTTATCATAACCGTTGAGAATGCCAAGCCCGGTGAGCGTGTCGACGGCTTCGCCGTATGTAATGCCGGAAGCGTCGGCATACTCAGTGACGGACTTCGCGCTGACCAGTGTTGCGAAGGACAGAGCCATCACAAGCACGAGGGCCAGACTGAGTGCTTTCTTCACTGTCTTCATATTTTGCCTCCTTAAAATTGCTTTATCGGGCTTCGGTTTCGCGCGCCCCGCGGCCGCCCCCATAATAAGGAGAAGCGTGTGGTGTCTCTCGACGGGGCGGGCGCTCCCGCTTTAAGCCGCACGCAGGCCCGCTGCACCTGCCTTGGCCGCGGCTTTAGCGGAAGTTTCCTAGGCCTTTATCGCATGCCCAATTATAGCGGTTATTGCCATTATGTCAATTACGGTAACTTTTCCTCAGTATTGCGCGAATGTTACAATGCGAGCATTTATAGGCACAATTTGCCATATCTTCTGGCAAATTATTCTTATTACATATATTATTATGTCTACCTCCATTTTCTTATTTCCCCGCTTTTCGACATTTTTTATATTATAATGTATACGCGCCAGAATAAGCCCACATCGCGCGTTAATTACGTCACCTGCCGGGAAAACGCGCATTCCTTGGAAACGCTTCCGCGCTTTTCCGGCGCAGTTTGCCAATTATTTCTTTTTTTCGACAAATTGCCGCTGGCTTTTTCTTCTGCGCGGAACAGATGTATGAAGCTTAAGCGCTTGCGGGAATACTGTTTTCAGAAAGGGTTTCAGAAAGGACGAGAAAAAGGTCCCACCAGTCGGAAAATACTTGCAATTGTAAGAATAGAATGCTATAATCGTTGTGGCAGTCAGTTGGAGTGAGATTGAGTGGGTTCTTCCCACTCTTTTTCTTGCACTGTTTTCAATGGATAAAATTTTACGCCGGAGGCTGCTGTAATGAATAAAATTGCCGAATGCGTTTGGCAGCTGGCCGAACCTATCGTGACGAACCTCGGTCTTAAGCTCTGGGACGTGGAGTACGTCAAGGAAGCGGGCAGATGGTTTTTGCGCGTTTATATCGATAAGGAAGGCGGCGTCTCCATCGACGACTGCGAGGCCGTCAGCCGTGCGCTCGACCCCGTTCTCGACGAAGCGGACCCGATTCCGACCAGCTATACGTTTGAAGTTTCCTCGGCCGGCGCCGAGCGCGCCCTGCGCCGCCCGGGCGATTTTGCCGCGTTTGCCGGCCATCTCGTCGAAGTGCGCCTGTACAAGGCAATTGGCGGCCGCAAGGAGTATGTCGGCAACCTCATCTCCGGCGACGACGACCACGTCGCAATTGACATCGGGGGCACGGAGCACCGCTTCGACAGGAGCGCTGTCGCAAGCGTCCGGCTCCGGCTGTCGTTTTAGGCGCAACTGATTATTGTGAATGATTTAACGGAGGGCTCCCGCCATGAACGCTGAATTCTTCTCAGCAATCGCAGACATTGAAAAAGAAAAAGGCATCCCGCAATCGTACATGCTTGAGAAAATCGAGCAGGCGCTGCTCGCCGCTCTGAAGAAAGATTATCCCGCCGCGCAGGAGTGCGCGCGCGTGGTTTTGGACCCGGAAACGCAAACGGTGAATATGTACCTCCAGAAGCAAGTCGCCGACCCGGTCGAAGACCCGAATACGCAGATTTCTCTCGAGGAAGCGCGGAAAACGGATCCCACCATTGAAGTCGGCGATTTATATAAAGTCCCCGTCGACGCGAAAAAATTCGGCCGCATCGCGGCTCAGGCGGCCAAGCAGGTCATTATCCAGGGCATCCGCGAAGCGGAGCGCGGCCTGATCTACGACGAGTTTACATCCAAGGAGCACGAGATCCTCTCCGGCGTCGTCACGCGCGTCGACCCGAGGACGGGCGGCGTCTCCATCCAGATCAGCTCCAACTCCGAGTTTACGGAGGCGTACCTGTCCCCCAGCGAGAGGATTCCCAATGAAGTGCTGCGGGAAGGCGACCGCATCAAGGTCTACGTCGTGGAAGTGCGCAAGCTCTCCCGCGGCCCGCAGGTCCTCATCTCAAGGACGCACCCCGGCCTGGTCAAGCGCCTGTTCGAGCTGGAGGTGCCCGAGATTTTCGACGGCACCGTGGAAATCAAGAGCATCGCGCGCGAGGCCGGCAGCCGCACGAAAATCGCCGTCTGGTCCAACGACCCGAACGTGGACCCCATCGGCGCGTGCGTCGGCCCGAAGGGCGGGCGCGTCAACGCCATTGTGGAAGAATTAAACGGCGAGAAAATCGACATCGTCAGCTACAGCGAAAACCCCGAAGAGTACATCGCCTCGGCGCTGGCCCCGTCGGACGTCATCAGCGTCACCATCCTGCCGGACGGGAAAAGCTGCCGCGTCATCGTGCCGGAACACCAGCTGTCGCTGGCCATCGGCAAGGAGGGGCAGAACGTGCGCCTTGCCGCGCGGCTGACGGGATACAAGATCGACATCAAGCCGGAGTCTCAGGCGTAAGGCTCCCCGCCTGAAGTGAAATAATAAACGTGCAAGGAGGCAGCCGGAAGACCATGCAAAAGAAAATACCGATGCGGCAGTGTCTCGGCTGCCGCCAGATGAAGCCGAAACGCGAGCTCATTCGCGTCGTCCGCTCGCCGGCGGGCGAGATTTCCCTCGATTTTCGCGGCAAAAAGCCGGGGCGCGGCGCGTATCTGTGCCCGAACCCGGAGTGCCTGAAACGGGCGACGAAGTCGCGCGCGCTGGAGCGGGCGTTTGAAATGCCTATCCCCGAGGACGTTTACACCGCCCTTCAGGGAGAAATGGAGGGCGGAGCATGAACATCACTCTTCTCGGACTGGCCAAAAAGGCCGGCCTCCTGGAAATTGGAGAAGAATCGGTCGCAAGAGCCGTCCGGACCCGAAAGGCCTGCGTGGTTTTCACCGCGTCGGACGCGTCGCCAAACGCCGTGCGCCGCGCCGCGCAGCTGGCCGGCCTCCGCCGCTGCCCGCACGTGCGTTTGAGCGCGACGAAGGAGGAAATCGGCGCGATGGTCGGCCGGAGGACGCCCGCGATCCTGGCTATGACGGACGCGGGGCTGGCGCACCGGTTCGTCTGGCAGCTTGCTCAGGAAAACCCGGAGCAGTACGCGGCCGACGCCGAAGCGCTGCGCCAGCAGGCCGAGCGCGCGGCTTTGCGTCGGAAGGAAAAGGCGGCGCAACTACGAAACAAACGAACCGGTAAGGGGAGGACAAAGCAATGAGCACACTATTCAAATACAGGGTCCACGAGGTGGCCAAGGACTTTAAGCTCCCTACGAAGGCCATCACTGAGATTCTGAAAAAATACGCTTCTGCGCCGAAAAACCACATGCAGGTCCTGACGACCGAGGAGCTCGATCTCATCTTTGAATACCTGACGCAGACGCACCAGGTTGAAAGCATAGAGGAGATTTTCGCGGAGGCGGCCGCAGCCGCGCCCGCGCCGGCGCCCTCCGAAGCGCCGGAAGCGCAAAAGGGCGCTGCCCCCGCCGCGAAGGCCGCGAAGAAGGGCGAGGCGCCTAAACATGCGCCACATGCGCCGGCGGGCGACGCCGCGGCGAAGAAGGCGGCTCCGGCGGCTCAGCAAAAGCCCGCCGAGGAAAAGCCCGTCATCCCGCGCCCCGTGCCGCAAAAGCGCATCATCGACACGTCCGGCGCCACCATCAACATTGACAAATACGACGAGCGCATCGAAAAGCTCGTGCCCGAGCGCGTTCAGGACATGCGCTTCGGCAAGCAGAAGCTCTCAAAGAAATCGTCCAAAGCCTCCAATATCGGTTCGAAAAAGCACCAGGAAGAGCGCAACAAGATGCAGCGCCTCCAGCTTGAGATGGCCAAAAAAGCGCCGCTTAAAGTCTCGATCCCCGATGAAATCG
Source organism: Clostridiales bacterium (assembly GCA_012521555.1). Lineage (GTDB taxonomy): Bacteria > Bacillota > Clostridia > Oscillospirales > Oscillospiraceae > Sporobacter. The sequence goes on along the minus strand of JAAYMC010000007.1, from coordinate 11,829 downwards.
CCGTCGGGGAGCTTGCGTCCCGCATGAAGAAGACGGGCGCGGAAGTTGTCCGCCAGCTGATTAAGATGGGCGTGATGGCCTCCCTCTCCGACGTCATCGACTACGACACGGCCGCTCTCGTGGCCATGGAAATGGGCTGCAAGGTCGAGCGCGAAGTGCACGTGACCATCGAAGAGCGCCTGATCGACGACCGCGAGGACAGGCCCGAAGAGCTAAAGCCCCGCGCACCCGTCGTCGTCGTCATGGGCCACGTCGACCACGGCAAGACGTCGCTGCTCGACCGCATCCGCCGCACAAAGGTGGCCGAAGGGGAGGCCGGCGGCATCACGCAGCACATCGGCGCCTACCGCGTCTTTATCAACGGCAGCCCCATCACCTTCCTCGATACGCCGGGCCACGAGGCCTTTACGGCCATGCGCGCCCGCGGCGCGAAGGTCACGGACATCGCCGTCCTCGTCATCGCCGCGGACGACGGCATCATGCCGCAGACGGTCGAGTCCATCAACCACGCCAAGGCGGCAAACATCCCCATTATCGTCGCCATCAACAAAATCGACGTCCCGGGGGCAAACCCCGAGCGCATCAAGCAGCAGCTGACCGAACACGGCCTCGTCTGCGAAGAGTGGGGCGGCGACACTATTGTCTGCCCGGTTTCCGCCAGGACGGGCGAAGGCATCGACCACCTCCTGGAGATGATCGTCCTGACGGCCGAGATGGCCGAGCTCAAGGCCAACCCCAACCGCCCGGCCCGCGGCACGGTCATCGAAGCGCGGCTTGACAAGGGGCGCGGCCCCGTCATGACCGTCCTCGTCCAGAACGGCACCCTCCGCCAGAACGACATCATCATCGCCGGAACGGCCGTCGGCCACGTGCGCACCATGATGAACGACCGCGGCGAGCGCGTGAAGGAAGCCGGCCCGTCCGTCCCCGTCGAAGTCACGGGCATGTCCGAAGTGCCCGAAGCCGGCGACACGTTCAACGCCGTCAGCGACGAGCGCATGGCCCGCGAGCTTGCCGAACAGCGCAAGGCCGAGCGCAAGATGGCCGAGGCCAAGACGGTCAAGGTCTCGCTCGAAGACCTGTTCTCGCGCATCCAGCAGGGCGAGATGAAGGAGCTCAACATCATCATCAAGGCGGACGTCCAGGGTTCCGCCGAAGCGCTCAAGTCGTCGCTTGAGAAGCTCTCCAACGAGGAAGTGCGCGTGAAGGTCATCCACTCCGGCGTCGGCGCCATCAGCGAGTCGGACGTGATGCTCGCGGCGACGGCCAACGCCATCGTCGTCGGCTTCAACGTCCGTCCGGACAGCGTCGCGCAGGCCAACGCCACGCGCAACAAGGTCGACATCCGCCTCTACCGCGTCATCTACGACGCGCTCGGCGAAATCGAAGCGGCCATGAAGGGCCTTCTCGCGCCGAAATACAGGGAAGTCGTCATTGGCCACGCGGAAGTGCGCCAGATTTTCAAATCCTCGCAAATCGGCACAATATGCGGCTGCTATGTGCTTGACGGCAAAATCCAGCGCGGCAGCAAAACGCGCCTGCTGCGCGACAACGTCGTCGTCTACGAAGGCGAGATCGCTTCTTTGCGCCGCTTTAAGGACGACGTGCGCGAGGTCGCGGCCGGGTATGAGTGCGGCCTCACGCTCGACAAATTCAACGACGTCAAGGAAGGCGACGTCGTCGAAGCTTACGTTATGGAGCAGATTACTGAGTAAAGCGTCGAAAGGAGTTTTGACGCTATGGCATCAAATAAAATCAGCCGCATCAACGAAGACATCCAGCGTATCATTTCCTCGCTCCTGCGCAACGTGAAAGACCCCCGCGTCAACCAGGGGCTCATTTCCGTCACCGATGTGGAGACGACGTCCGACCTGCGCTACAGCAAGATTTACCTGAGCGTCATGGGGCTTACTGACGAAAAGGAACTGATGAAGGGGCTCAAATCCGCCTCCGGATACCTGCGCCGCGAGCTCGGCGCCCAGCTCAAACTGCGCTACACGCCGGAACTCGTCTTCGTACTGGATAAATCGATCGAGCACGGGGCCAAGATCAGCGAGATTCTCTCAAACCTTGACCTGTCCTCGAAACCGGAGGAAGGCAATGACACTCAATGAAGTCGCCGCATGGCTCAAGGAGAACGACCGGTACCTCATCGTCACGCACCGCCGCCCGGACGGGGACACCCTCGCCAGCGCGGCCGCGCTCGCCCTCGGCCTGAAAGCGCTCGGGAAAACGGTATACCTGTTCCCGAACGCCGAGACGACGCCGCGGTTTGACGCGATCGCCACGCCGCACTTTATGCCGGAGGGGTACGCCTTCGACCACGTCGTCACCGTCGACACCGCCTCGGAGGATATGTTCGCCATCGGCGCCGAGGAGCTTGCCGGGCGCGTTTGCCTCGCCATCGACCACCACCCGTCCAACACGTTTTACGCGCGGATGACGTACGTCGACTCCGTCTGCGCCGCCTGCGGCGAAATCATCTATCAGCTATTGGACATTCTGGGCGTTCCCATAACACAGGAGATTGCCCTTTCCCTGTACGTCGCCATCGCGACGGACACGGGCTGCTTCTGCTACGCCAACACCACGGCGGACACGCACCGCATCGCCGCCGCCCTCATGGACACGGGCATCGACACGGGCGAAATCAACAAGGCGCTGTTTCGCAGCAAGACGCGCGCGCGCGTCGAGCTGGAAGGGATGATCCTAAGCTCCCTTAAGTTTTATTTCGGCGGCGACGTCTGCGTCGTCACGATTACGCAGGACATGCTCGAGAGCAGCCAGGCCACCGACAACGACACGGACGACATCGCCTCCATCGCCAGCGGGATCGACGGCGTGCGCGTCGGCATCACCATCCGCGAAAACGGGGACGGCACGTGCAAGGTCTCCGTCCGCACCACGCCGGACGTCGACGCCAACGCCATCTGCGCGCGGTTCGGCGGCGGCGGGCACGCCATGGCCGCCGGCTGCACCATCGCATCCCCCGTGGAGGACGTGCGCCGCGCGCTGCTCGACGAGCTTAAGCATCACCTTCTCTGCCCGTCCGGGGGCGCTGTATGAACGGCATCCTCATCATCGACAAACCCCAGGGCTGGACGTCGCACGACGTTGTGGCCAAGCTGCGCGGGCTGCTGCGCATCCGGCGCATCGGCCACGGCGGCACGCTCGACCCGATGGCAACGGGCGTCCTCCCCGTCTTCATCGGGCGCGCCACGCGCGCCGTCATGTTCTGCGAGGATTTCGACAAGGAATACACCGCGCGCCTTCAGCTCGGCATCGTCACGGATACGCAGGACACGACGGGCTCTATCCTCTCCCAATCCGACGCGTCGGGCGTCACGCTAACCGATATTCTGGCCGTCCTGCCGCGCTTTACGGGGGAGATTATGCAGGTTCCGCCCATGTACTCGGCCGTAAAGGTCGGCGGGAAGAAGCTCTACGAGCTTGCCCGCCGCGGCATCGAGGCGGAGCGGCCCGCCCGCCCCGTCACCATCCACGCCCTCACCGCCCGGCAGGATGAAGGCGGCTTTATTTTGGACGTTGCCTGCTCGAAGGGCACGTACGTGCGCACACTCTGCCACGATATCGGGCAGGTCCTCGGCTGCGGCGCGGCGATGAGCGCGCTGCGGCGCACGCGCGTCGGCCCCTTCACGCTCGGCGACGCCGTCGGCCTCGACGCGGTGCAGGACGCCGCGCAAAAGGGCAAGGCCGAGAGCCTTGTGCGCCCGGTGGACACGCTATTTGCCGCGTATCCCGCCGTCACCATAAACGAAGCGCAGAAAAAACGCTGCCTTTCCGGCAGCGCCTTCCCCATCGATGCGCAAGATGGACTCTACCGCGTGTACGACGCCGGGCAGACGTTTCTCATGCTCGGCCGGGTCGAAAACGGCGCCATGAAAACCGTGCGCAGCTTTTTTCAGCCCTAGTCTACCGCTGAAAGGATTAGCAGCATGTCATCCGAAAAAAAACGCGTCATCGCCCTCGGCTTTTTCGACGGAGTTCACATCGGCCACTCGGCTCTGATGGAGCGGGTCCTGAAAGTCGCCCAGGAAAAGGATTTTATCCCCTCCGTTCTCACCTTTGACAACCACCCGACCAGCCTCGTGACGGGCATTCCCGTCCCGCTGATCACCTCCGTCGAAGACCGCGCGGGACTGATACACCGCCTGTTCGGCATCGACGACGTGATTATCGTCCACTTCGACAAGGAGACGATGAAAATGTCGTGGGAGGACTTCGTCGTCGAGCTGGTCGAGAACTTCCGCGCCGGCCACCTCGTGGCGGGGCACGATTTCCGTTTCGGGTACAAAGGTCAAGGCAACGCCGAGCGGCTCATAAAAAAAGCCCGCGAGCTCGGCATCGACTGCGACATCATCCCGCCCGTCGTTTACCGCGGCGTCATCAGCAGCTCCACCTACATCCGCACCCTCATCGCCGACGGGGACCTCGAGCAGGCCAACGAATTCCTCGGCCACCCGCACGTCCTCACCGATACGGTGCGCTACGGGTTCCGCCTCGGCCGCAAGCTGGGGACGCCGACCATCAACATGACGTTCGCTCCGGGCGTTCTCATCCCGGCGCACGGCGTGTACGCCACGCGCGTATACCTTGAAGACGGCAGCGTGCACATGGGCGTGACGAATATCGGCGTGCGCCCCACCGTCGCCGACTCCGACGCCGTCACGGCGGAAACCCACATCCTCGACTTCCGCGGCAACCTCTACGGGCACAAGGTCCGCCTTGAGTTTTACAAGCGCATGCGCCCCGAAATGCGCTTTTCCAGCCTCGAGGAGCTCAGGGAGCAGATTCACAAGGATATCCAGTCCGTCCGCGACTTCTTTGAAAACCTCGTGCTGGTCGAAGAAAAGGAATAAACGCAGGAAATGTATGCCTTGGATGAAAAAGGCATACATTTTTTAACTCATTTTTAATCATATTTCACTTTCTCACCCGCTCCCCTTCTGCTATACTGTAGGAGAAAATACCTGTGAGTTTTATGTGAGAGGTAAAATGAACGAAAACTACACGCCCAACGGCCCGCCGAAAAAGGACAATTCGCCGCCCTGGATTGCCATCATCATCTGCTTTATCTTTTTCTGGCCGCTCGGCCTCATTCTGCTCATCAGCAAGCTGCTGAATATGGATAAAGCGCAGCGCGCCGGGCAGCCGCGCGTCACGCAGCAGAGCGCGCCAAACCGCGCCGCGCAAAGCCGCGCCCAGGCCGCGCAGGCGCCCAGGCCCGCTTACAGGCCCGCCGCCCCGCAAAGGCCCGCGCCGCCGCGCCAGCAGGCGAAAGCGCCGCAGAAAGCCGGCTCTCAGGCGCCGGCGCAATACCCCGTGCGCAGCCGCGCCGCGCTGTACACGTCGCTCGGCGTTGTCATCTCTTTTGTGAGCGTCTTTTTGCTGGCCGCCGCCGCCCTCCTGGCGCAAAACCCCCGCGAGCTGCCCGGGGCCGTCGCCCTTTTCGTCATCGGCGGCTTCGGCGTCGGCGGGAGCGTCGCGTCGTTCATTTTCGGCAGCCGCTGGTCGCGCCGCACGCGGCGGTACAAGCGCTTTAGCGCCGTCATCGGCAAGCGGGACGTCATCTCCGTCTATGAACTGGGCCGCGCCCTCGGCCTTCCGGCCGACGAAGCGCGGGAGCAGCTTGTCGACCTCATCGACTCCGGCTTTTTCGGAGAGGGCGCGTATTTCGACTACGAGCTGATGAGCTTCGTCTCCTCCTACGAGGCGGCCGAAGCGATGCGCAAGAAGGCGGCCCAGGCGCGCGCCGATTCCAGTGATGACGGCGCGGCGCGCACGACAAATTACGTCGCCATCGTCAATGACATGCACGAGCTGCGCTATTCGCTGACCGACGAGCTTATCGCCCAGCGCTTTGACCGCATCATTGACCTGACCGTCAAAATCTTCCTCGTGCTCGAGGAACACCCCGAAAAGGCCGAGCAGTGCCGCCGGTTTACGACGTATTACCTGCCCACCACGCTCAAGCTCCTGCGCTCCTACAGCGCCCTTGAAGCGCGCGGGCTTGACGACGACAAGTCCACAAAGCAGGACATCCTCCGCGTGCTCGACAATCTCATCGAAGGCTTCGAGCAGCAGTACGACCGCCTCTTCAGCGGCGAAAAGCTCGACCTGCGCGCGGACATCCAGGTCCTCGAAAACATGCTCCGCCGGGACGGCCTGACCGGCGACGAATTCGGCCAGTCAATGCCCGGCGGATGCGTCTAGCTTTTACGTGACGAGCGCGTAAATCAGCCCGTACAGGAACGACGCGCACGTCCCGAACACGATGACGGGCCCGGCGATGACGAACATCTTCGCGCTCATGCCGAGCACCAGCCCCTCGCTCTTAAACTCCATCGCGGGCGAGACGACGGAGTTGGCAAACCCCGTAATCGGGATGAGCGTGCCCGCGCCGGCAAATTTCGCGAGGTTGTCGTATACCTTCAATCCCGTGAGCAGCGCGCCGAGGAAGACGAGCGAAATCGACGTGGCGGCGGCCGCCGCGTCCTGCTCAAGCCCCGCGGACTTGTACCCGAGCAGGATGAGCTGGCCGATGCAGCAGATAATCCCGCCGCTGACGAATGCGCGCAGCATGTTCCGCGCCGTCTTTGACTTTGGCATCTTTCGCTTGACATAGCGGTCGTATTCCGCGTGCGTCATTTTCATAAAGCTCAAACCCCCTGATCATGCGGCGACGGCCGCTTTTTCTCTTTTTAGCGTTTCCGCGAAAGAAACGTTTATGCGCCGATAAGCCAAAGCGCGGCTGTGGTGCAAGCGCCGCTGCAAAACGGGCGTTTGCGGCAAATTCACATATACGAAAATCCCCAAAGCGCGCGGCTTCTCGTCGATTCCCGCCGGAGCGCATGCGTTTGCGCCAAAATGCGCGGCTAAATAACAGCCCAAAGCGCGGCTTTACGGTTTGACCCCGCCGCAAAGCGGGCGTTTGTGCCAAAAACGCGCGCCCTCGAATCCTAACACGCGTCTTTATGGCAGCACCCGCCGTATAACAGCGTTTACACATCACGCGCAAGTCACAAAAACGCCAGCTGGTTTCAACGCGCACAAGCCAAACGACAGCGCGGCAAAAGCCGCGGTTGAGATAGCGAGACAGCAAAAAGCCTGACGGGCGCAAAATGAGCGCCTGTCAGGCTTTTGTTTTCTTATTGGTGTGCGATGATACGGCCGCTGCAAACAGCGGCGGCGCCGCGTTTTGGCGGCGCCGCTTTATCGCTTTTTTAGACGAGCTCGATGATCGCCGTTTCAGCGGCGTCGCCGCGGCGGACGCCGGTGCGGATGATGCGCGTGTAGCCGCCGTTGCGGTCGGCATAGCGCGGGGCGAGCTCTTTGAACACTTTCGTCATCACATCCTCGCGCGTGAGGAACGTCATCGCCTGGCGGCGGGCCGCAAGCGTGTCCTTTTTGCCGAGGGTAATCATTTTCTGGGCAAGGGGAGCGATCTCCTTCGCGCGGGCGACCGTCGTCTCCAACCTGCCCTTGTCGAGAAAGTCGGTGACCAGCTGGCGGAGCATGGCCCTGCGCTGGTCAGTCGGTTTCCCGAGCTTTCGTGTTCCAGGCATTGGTGTTGCCTCCTTCTGAGAAATCAGTTGTTGTCACTACTGCTTGCAAGCGACAGGCCCATCATCGCGAGCTTGTGAATGACCTCTTCGAGCGACTTGCGGCCGAGGTTTCTGACTTTGATCATCTCTTCCTCGGTCTTGGAGATGAGGTCCTCAACGGTATTGATGTTCGCGCGCTTGAGGCAGTTAAAGCTGCGGACCGACAGATCCAGCTCTTCGATCGTCATCTCAAGGACTTTGTCTCTCTGCGTCTCCTCTTTTTCGACGACAGTCGACTTGCTGCTGATCGACTCGGAGAGATTTGTAAATAGCGAGAAGTGGTCGCAGAGGATTTTCGCGCCGAGCGAGACGGCGTCGCGCGCGGAGATCACCTTGTTCGTCCACACTTCGAGCGTCAGCTTGTCGTAGTCCGTCATAATTCCAACGCGCGTGTTCTCAACGGTGTAATTGACCCTTTGAACCGGCGTGTAGATTGAGTCAACCGGAATTACTCCGATGATCGGCTGCTGCAGCTTGTTGCGCTCGGCCGGGACATAGCCCCGCCCGTGGCCGATCGTCATTTCAATGTTCAGCGTCGCATCCGGCCCGAGCGTGGCGATATGCAGTTCGGGGTTTAGGATTTCAACCTCGCTGTCCGCCTTGATGTCTCCAGCCGTTACTTCGCCTTCACCGCTGGCTTCTATATAGATCGTCTTCGGCTTTTGACTGTGAAGCCGAGCAACAATGCTCTTGATGTTCAGAATGATCTCCGTTACGTCTTCCTTCACGCCCGGGATCGTCGAAAACTCATGCTGAACCCCGGCAATCTTAACGGACGTGACCGCCGTTCCCGGCAGTGAAGACAGGAGGATCCTGCGAAGGGCGTTTCCTAAGGTTATTCCGTAACCGCGCTCCAGAGGCTCCACGATATACTTGCCGTAAGAATCATCACCCGGCGTTTCGATACATTCAATACGCGGTTTTTCAATTTCTACCATATATACCCTCCTTCTTTTATCGGCGCTTGCACGCCGTGATATGCCAGCTATCCAATATGAGGGCTCGAGTGTTACTTCGAATACAGCTCAACGATCAGTTGCTCGTTGATCGGCAGATCGATGTCGTCTCTCTCTGGCAAGGCAACAACTTTAGCCGAAAACGTATTTGCGTCGTAATCAAGCCACTTCGGAGGCTGTCTGAAGGAGTTGGCTTCAATGGTAGCCTTGAACTTGTCGAGGTTGCGGCTCTTTTCCCTGAGTGCGATCACCATGCCGGGCTTGACAAGGAAAGAGGGGATGTTGACCTTCTTGCCGTCCACGGTGAAGTGACCGTGCAAAACGAGCTGGCGCGCCTCGGCGCGGCTCATTGCAAACCCAAGGCGATAGACGGTGTTGTCAAGTCTTCTTTCGAGCAGCGAAAGGAGGTTGTCACCCTTCTTGCCCTTCATCTTGACAGCCATATCAAAATAGCTTCTGAACTGACTTTCCAACAGGCCGTAGTATCTCTTTGCCTTCTGCTTCTCACGCAGCTGGGAGCCGTATTCGGATGCCTTCGCTCTGTTCTGCCCGTGCTGACCGGGCGCGTAGGTGCGGCGATCCACCGCGCATTTGTCCGTGAAACAACGATCACCTTTTAAGAAGAGCTTCTGCCCTTCCCGGCGGCAAAGGCGGCAAACTGCACCGGTATATCTTGCCATATTGTTTTACCTCCTTAGACTCTGCGCCGTTTCGGTGGGCGGCAGCCGTTGTGCGGGATGGGCGTTACGTCTTTAATCATCGTCACTTCCAGGCCGGCAGACTGGAGCGCGCGAATCGCGGCCTCGCGGCCCGAGCCGGGACCCTTGACGTACACTTCAACCGTTTTCAGGCCGTGTTCCATCGCGGCGCGCGCCGCGGCTTCCGCAGCCATCTGAGCGGCAAAGGGCGTGGACTTCCTGCTTCCGCGGAAGCCCATACCGCCGCTCGACGCCCAGGACAGAGTGTTGCCTTTCGTGTCCGTAATCGTCACCATCGTGTTGTTGAAGGACGAGCTGATGTGCGCTGCGCCCTTTTCAATATTCTTGCGCTCACGGCGCCTTTTAACGACTTTCTTGCCTTTCGCGGGTGCTGCCATGCTCTAACCTCCCTTACTTCTTCTTGTTGGCAATCGTGCGCTTGGGCCCTTTGCGCGTGCGCGCGTTGGTCTTCGTCCTCTGCCCGCGCACGGGGAGTCCTTTTCTATGGCGCAAACCGCGATAGCAACCGATTTCAATCAGGCGCTTGATGTCAAGCGCGACTTGACGGCGCAGGTCGCCTTCCACCGTGTAGTTCTTGTCGATACACTCGCGGAGAGCCGCTTCCTGCTCCGCCGTGAGGTCTTTAACGCGCGTGTCAGGGTTGATCCCCGTCTGCTCGAGAATCTTCTTGGCGGTCGTTCTGCCGATGCCGTAGACATACGTCAGGCCGATTTCAATTCTTTTGTCCTTCGGCAGGTCAACGCCGGAAATTCGTGCCATACTTTTCAATCATTCCTTTCGTCTGTAAGCGAAAATCTTCTTAGCCCTGCCTCTGCTTGTGCTTGGGATTTTCGCAGATCACCATAACTTTGCCCTTGCGCTTGATGACCTTGCACTTTTCACACATGGGCTTAACCGACGGTCTCACTTTCATACCAAAGCATCCATTCTCCGGCGACGGATTTTGCTCGGGTGCGGCGCTTACCGTTTCTCGCCGGTAAAACGGTAAGGTGGCACAAAGCCTGCCGCTATAAGCTCGGCCGTGCGGCCGGCGCGTCTTTCGTTTGCGTGTTTATCCGGCGTTATTTCGAACGCCATGTGATTCTGCCGCGCGTGAGGTCGTACGGGGACATCTGAACCGTCACCTTGTCTCCGGGCAGAATGCGGATAAAATTCATTCGAAGCTTCCCGGAGATATGCGCGAGAACGATATGCCCGTTACCAATATCCACATGGAACATTGTGTTCGGCAATGACTCCACTACGGTGCCTTCAACTTCAATCAAGTCGTCTTTTGCCATCTACATACCTCCTTCGTCTTCGCTTGCGCCGGCTGCGAAACGTGCAAGCGAGCGCCTGATTTCGCTGTCCGTGACGGGCTCTCCCTTTCGGATTTTCTCGGCGGTCGGGCCGTGTCCTCTCGCGACGAGCCGTATGTGGCGGATGTTTTTCCGCTTCGGCCGGCTGATGGGCCGGCGCTTGCCGTCGACGAGCCAGGCAAAGCCGCCTTCGATTCTGACGATGAAAAGGAGTGTTCCGGAATCGTGGCCGTGCGTTGGACTGACGATATCGGAAACGTCAAACGTCATCGCTTCAGTCCTCTCCCAGCGTAAGGATTTCCGGATCGCCGCCGGTGATAAGGATGGTGTTTTCGTAGTGTGCGGAAGGCTTCCCGTCCGCGGTGACGACGGTCCACTCATCCGGCAGAACTCGGATTTCCGCGCCGCCGAGGTTGACCATGGGCTCGACGGCGATTGTCATCCCGCGGAGCAGCCGAGGGCCGCGCCCGGGCTTGCCGTAATTGGGCACTTCGGGCGCCTCGTGCAGCTCGGAGCCGATGCCGTGCCCGACGTATTCGCGGACGACGGAAAACCCGTGCGACTCGACATAACTCTGAATCGCGTGGGAGATATCCGAGATGCGGTACCCCTCGCGGGCGAACTTGAGCCCTTCGAAAAAACTCTGCCGTGTGACGTCGATCAGCCGCTGCACCTTCTCGTCGATTTTGCCGACGGCGAAGGTGTTCGCACAATCACCGACATATCCGTCTTTCGTCACGCCCACGTCGATGCTGATAATGTCGCCTTCGCGGAGCGTGTAGGGCCCCGGAATCCCGTGAATGACCTGCTCGTTGACCGATGTGCAGATACTCCCCGGAAAGCCGTTGTAGTTCAGAAAGGACGGCGTCGCCCCGTGGGAGACGATATAGTCATGCACAATCCGGCTTATCTCCGCAGTGGTGATACCCGGTTTGGCAAACTTCCCGGCAAGCCGGAGGGCTGCGGCGGCGAGTCTGCCCGCCGCGCGCATCCGCTCGACTTCCCTGGGAGATTTTAGCTTAATCATTTTTCAATACCCAGCACTTTGAAAACCTCGACGGTCGTCGCTTCAATCGTCGGCTGGTTTTCGACGACCCTGAGCTTGCCGCGCTCGCGGTAGAAGTCCACGAGCGGCTCGGTTTCCCTGTGGTACACGGCAAGGCGGTTGCGGACGGTTTCCGGCTCGTCGTCCTTGCGGGTGATCAGCTCGCCGCCGCAAATGTCGCACACG
>JAAYMC010000060.1 GCA_012521555.1 Clostridiales bacterium | reverse complement strand
GTAGGCCAGGAACTGGTAGATCATCAGGAGTGTTCCGCGGGTGCCGAAACCGATGCTCTTTTTTTGCTGCATAAACCTCTCTCCTCTTGAAATTTATTGCATGCTTCTGCAACAGATTTCTCCCAGGCTGCCAGAAAACCATTATTAATTCTCGGCAGACCTGAGCCTAAATCTCTTCCAATCGGTGATACGTACGGGATACGCTGGGTTTACGCTATGGCAAAATTGTGACCTGCAATTCGGCCAATTGTACAAATATTTTCCTAAATCCCCTTTTTCTGTTGACCGTATTATATCATTTAATGGTTTTGATTGGAAATATAAAATTACTTATGGTCTTCATAACAAAATCATCACTTCTTGTGCCGTAAGGCCGTTTTCTCAGGGCGAAAGCGCGCTTTCCGCCGGCTATAAGCGGCGGGAGGTGGATTTTTTTAGCATATATGGTACAATGCATCTGTATGGCATTTCGCGGACCTGACGCGATACATAAATATAATTAATTGGGGGTTTACACATGTCAAAGCTGCTGGATTTCCTAAAAGAAAAGCACATCTTCGAGCTTTCTCCCATTACGCCCTCGCCGTTTCCCCAGCTGACCGCGCCGTGCCTGATGCACATCAGCAAGGAGCAGAACATTGACTTAAGCTGGTGGGCCGTCACAGAGCCGCTGGTCTGGGAGAAGGAACCGTTTATGCATGACTTCGACCAGTTCATGTTCTTCGCCGGCAGCGGGACGAGCATGGACGAGCTCGGCGGCGTCGTGGAATTCCACTTAGGTGACGAAAAAGCCAACATGGAAAAGCTCATCATCACAAAGCCGACGCTCATTTACGTCAAAGCCGGCATGTACCACTGCCCGCTCATCTTCCGGGAAGTTTACGACCCCAAGAAGCCCATTCTGTTCAACGACATTTCCCTCGCCGGCGTCTACAGGAAGTACAAGCCCGGCAGCGACCAGCCCCTGGGCGTTTTCGACAGGCCGATTGAAAAGACGTGGTAGAAGAGGGATGCAGCTCAGATGAAAACAGGCTCAGCCTTTCGGCTGAGCCTGTTTTAGTTTACATTAGTTTAAAAAGTAACTCTCTGCCCGGAGAACGCATTTCGCAGGTTAATCTCCTCCGCTCCCCGCATACCCTCCCCCTCCCCATTCTTCACAAACACACAGCCCGCGCTCTGGCGCGGGCTGTTCATTTTAACGAAATTGCCCTCCTGCCTCTTATCGCTTCCTCCCAAACGGCCGATAAACTATTTTGTCTGCAAAACCAAACCACGCGACAGGAGGAAGAAATGAAAGCAAAACGTCGTATTGCGCTCATCGCTCTTACACTGATTGTTGCTATCCTCGCCGGGTGCGGCTCCAAAACACCCGAAGCGGCTCCCGGCGAGGCTAAGACTTCCGCGCCGTCCGCGTCGCCTTCCGCTCCCGCATCCTCCGGCCCGGAGAATACGCTCGAACCGGCCGTCGGGCAGCCCGAAGACGTTATCGCGGAAATATACAACGGCCTCGTCCGGAAATCCCTCACATGGGAGAACATTTGGGACAGCTACGTCTCCGACCTCTCCAAAAGCCTCGGCTTTATGACCCGTGACCAGTTCGTCGACGCCGGGCGCGCCCAGGAACAGAACAACATCGTCTACACCGGCTACTCCTTCGTCTCGAAGGAAGACTTGGGCGGCGGCATCTATAAAATCAACTGCGTCATCTCCTTCACCAGCAGCGCCTCGGACTCCGAAGCGCAGCAGACGCTCGTCGAGTACGTCACCGAAGAAAACGGCGCGTACAAGTATTTAATCAGCGGCGTCACTGACTACAAAGAGTACAGCAATTTAAGCGACGAGGCCGTCCGGCTCGAAAACGTCGCCGTTTACACGATGGCGGAAAGCATCTACATCACCTTTGACGTCGTCAACAAATCGCCGGCTTCCTACTCCCTGGGATGGGTCTCCGGCGCCAACGTCACCCTTTCCACCGGCGAGGGCGAATACCACCTCACAATGAACGAGCCCCTGAAAGTCCCGGCCGGGGCGACGCAGTCATGCGTTTGCAACTTTGCCGGCGCGAAGGGTGCGGTGAAGGCGCTGACCATGTTCAACGTCCTCGAGCTAAGCTCCAGCGGCCTGCCCCTGGACGCTTCCGCCACCGGCACGAGCCTCACGGCCTCCTTCGAGTAAGCGCCGCGCGCTCCGATGTACGAGACCTCTCTCCTCGGCGGCGTTTAAGCTGCCGCAGTATCTGCAGAAGAAGCTCAGAAACCGAGCTTCTTCTTTATGGCGGCTGCATGGCGTCTCGCTTAGTGCTTTAAGCTTTGCGTTTTTGACTGGCGCATTGAAAAAACGCGGTGGAAAAGCTCCATATTGATTGCGCAGACAGGCTCAGCCGCATGGCTGAGCCTTTACACTATTCATTTGAATTATCACGGTTTCCTTGAATTTAAGCCGTTTTTCTTGACAATTCCGCGAAATATCGCTAACCTAAAAAAGTTACGCCACTATATGAGAAGGAGGAAACGTAATGGACGCCGGCAGCAGTCGCGGCACAACTGAAGGCCAAAGTAGCATAGACGCTGCCAGTACATGCGTCTGTGCGTTTTCATCTCAATAACTGCATAAGAACTTTGGCCTGTGTGTCGTAACTTCCGCCTTATCTTAACGCAAAGGAGGATTTTACGATGGCAGGACACAACGTTACTGTCGAGCGCACCATAAAGGCGCTGCTTGACGACAAAAAATACTCCGCCCTCAAAGACATTCTGGTCACCATGAACGGCGCGGATATAGCGGCGATTTTTGAAGAAATCCCAAAGGATAAAACGCCCCTGCTGTTTCGGCTTTTGCCGAAGAAGCTCGCCGCGGAGACTTTCGTCGAGATGAGCTCCGATTTGCAGGAGCTCCTTATAAAAAGGTTTTCTGACAAAGAGCTGCGCGACGTCATCAACGAGTTATATGTGGACGACGCGGCCGACCTCATTGACGAGATGCCGGCTAACGTCGTCAAGAGGATTCTTGCGCACGCCGACCCGCAGATGCGCCGGGAAATCAACGAGATACTCAAATATCCCGAAAACTCCGCCGGCTCCATTATGACGACGGAGTACATCTCCCTCAAGCCCGAGATGACGATCGACGAGGCCCTCAAACGCATAAGGGCAACCGCGGTAGACAGGGAAACCATTTACACCTGTTACGTCATTGAAAACAGAAGACTTCTCGGCGTCGTCACTCTGAAGGACATCTTGCTGGTCAAAGACGACGAAGCGCGGATTTCAGACATCATGAAAACCAACGTCATCGCGGTCCACACGTACGATGACCGGGAGGATATCGCCAAGCTCCTGTCGAAGTACAACTTTATAGCACTGCCCGTTCTCGACAACGAAGACCTCATGGTCGGCATTATCACATTCGACGACGCGATGGACGTCCTTGAAGAAGAGGCAACGGAAGACATCGAACGCATGGCGGCGATGCTGCCTTCGGAAAAAGAGTATCTCCGCTCCAGTGTCTTTGCGATATTCAGGCAGCGAATCCCCTGGCTTCTCCTTCTCATGGTCTCCGCCACCTTCACGGGCCTTATCATCACAAAATTTGAAAACGCGCTCGCGGCGCAGGTCGTTCTGACGGCTTTCATCCCCATGCTCATGGACACGGGGGGCAACTCGGGCTCGCAGGCTTCCGCAACCATCATCCGCGCGATCTCATTAGGCGACGTTGGATTTGCCAGCCTGCCGAAGGTTATCTGGAAAGAGATTCGCGTCGCCACCCTGAGCGGGATGACCCTCGCGGCCGCCTGCTTCGTAAAAATTTCCCTGATTGACAAACTGCTCCTGGGCAATTCTGAAGTGACTTTCCTCGTGGCGTTTGTCGTCTGTGCCGCCCTGGCCGTCACGGTGCTAGTTTCAAAGCTTATTGGCAGCACCCTTCCGATATTCGCGGACAAGCTGGGCTTTGACCCGGCGGTCATGTCCAGCCCGTTCATTACGACAATCGTCGACGCCATCTCTCTGTGCGTTTACTTTGGATTTGCCAGCGCGCTGCTGCTCCATTGAGCAGGCGCCCGATACCTTTCGAATTAAACACCCCTTGCAGCCCAAGCGGCTTCAGGGGGTGTTTTTTATGCTTTGCCTATTAAAATCCGCTCCACCCATAAAAAAATCCTCCATCTAAACCTCAACTCAAGCTTCCAAACAATGTGAAAATATGATATTATCGGAAAAGTGCAATAATCGATTTAACCCTATTGGAGGTCTTTTTTATGCGCAAAGCCTTGCTGCTTCTCGCTGCTCTTGCCCTGCTTCTGACCGCGTCAGGATGCGGCCAGACCGCCGCCACGCCGCCCGCCGAAAACACGAAAGCGCCCGCTGAGGATATAGCCACCCCCGGAGGCGATACCGGCGGGGATGCACCGGCTCCCGGCAATCCCGCCCCGTCCGAAAATGCAACCGTGTCCCCCGCGTCGCAGCTGGCCGACGCGCTTGCGGCTTACAAGGCCGTGCTCCAGAACAACGCCGCGCTGGAGGACTTCCTGCATGAAACGGCTGAAAGCGGCAAGGAGCTCACCCCCTCCCGCTTTGCCGTCCTGGACTTAAACGGGGACGAGACGCCCGAAGTCGTCATCGAGCTTTCGGACGAGTACCCCTATTTCTACGAAGTGCTCCACTACGAAGACGGCAACGTGTACGAGCGGGTTTTCGCCCTGCGGGAGTTTAACGATCTCAAGGAAGACGGCACCTTCTCCTGGGCCGCCAGCGCCGGCAACAGCGGCTACGCCCGCCTCCGCTTTAACGGGCCGGAATTTGACTTAGACAGCTTCGCCTACACCACCGCCGAAATCGACGGGGACACCGTCACGCAGTCTTATTTCCTGTACAACGAACCCGTCTCGCAGGAGGAGTACGAGGCTTTCGTCATGAGTGAGCTCGAAAAGCCCGCCGCCCCGTGGCTCGAGTACACGCAGGAGAACATCGAAAAGGCGCTGTCCGCTCAAGAGTGATTTCCCGCCTCGGCTGCATGATACTAAATTTCAGGCAAAACGAACTCCCCTTGCGCCAGCGCAAGGGGAGTTTTGCTTTCTTCACGCTTTGCGCGCTGTTTTCCGCGCGGGCGGCGCTAAGGCGCATATCAATTTCGCGCGGGCTCCCGCCCGCGCCGGATTCCCTCACTCAATCCTCTCGGCGAGCTTCGTCCATGTCTCTTTTGTGAGGAAGCTCTCCTCCACCTGCGCCTCCAGCTCCAGAAAACGCCGGTAGGGGATGCTAAACGACAAAACGTTTTTGTCCACGAACCGCCGCGCGGAGGGGTCGGTCAGCCCAATCACGCATCTGGGGTTTTCCGACTGCGCCTCGGCAAGGGCGTAGAGCACCGCCTGCGCGCAGCCGGACGCAAACTCGACACGGACGTTGTCCTGCGTCGGCCTGTCGTAATTGGCAAACTGGACGAGAGCCGAAATCTGGTCGGGATTGACGAGGAAAATCACGGCCTCCGGCTCCTCCCCCTCGCCCATCTCGCTTAAGGGGCGAAACACCACAAACGCCTTCGCCTCCACCTCCGGCAGGCTCTCAACGAAGGCCCGCGCCAGCTCCGGGTTCTTTTTGTAATACTCGCCCTCCTTTTGGGGCGTGCCCGTCGAAAGAAAATGCTCGATGAACCCCAGTTCAAACTTTTTCAGTCCAAGCCCGGCCTTGCCACCCATGCAGGGCGTTGTGGCAAGGCTGAAGGCGGCCGTTTTCCCTTTTGAAGCGGCATTCAGCATGGAGACGACGCATCCCCATCTCTCGCCCGTAAACTCGGCCGCCCCTTCAGGCTTTTGATCCGCCCTGTACACGGCGACGGGATGGCCTTTCAGCTTAATAGCCTTTGCGATTTTGCTTTCCATTCGCCTCGTCCTCTCTTTTTGGCAGATTTAAGCAGAGCTTTTCATACCGGCGGCGCCCCGGGCTTCCGCCTTTCCATCGCGCCGCCGCGCGCGTTTTGTGCGATGGGATTTTATCGTAACCCGCCCTTGCACCGCCGTCAAGAGAGCGGCGTGCGGCGCAGGCATGACTTTCCATTTCGAAAGGCGTGGGATTTCTATGGGAAGATATTGACGCTGAAGATTTTGTCCCGTATAATCGATATTTATGAAGTGAACATTTCTTTTTTTGTCTAAATGCAACAACCGGCTGGTAAACCGGATTTTCTTTTGCGCTAATAGAAGGGGTGAGAAACATGAGTGCCGCTTTCGAGCAGATAAGGCAGGCCGAACAGGAGGCCGAACGCATCTTATCGGCCGCCCGCGAAAACGCCGCGGCGATCAAAAAAGAGTCTGCCGAGGCCGTCGCCGCCATAGAGAGCGCCTTCCAGGCAGAACTCAAAGCCTTTCAGGCCGCTCTTGGCGAAAGCGAAAAAGCTGCCATCGAGCAAAAATGCGGCGAGCTGGACGCGGCTTGGGATAAGGAAAGAGCCGAGATGGACGCCCGCTTTGCCGCCGAAAAGGCCGGGTTAGTGAGCTATCTCGTCGGAAAGGTGATGCAGACTTATGATAGCGCCGCTGAATAAAGTCTCCATCGCCGTCCCGGCATCCGAGCGGGAGCGCCTCCTCAGGCTTTTGCAGGCCTTCCAGAACGTTGAAATCATTCCCCATGACGACGACGAAGACGCGGCGGCCGGATTTGAACCGGACGACAATGAGCGCGAGCGCATTGGCGACACGCTCTCGGAAATCGTCCGCGCGCAGTCTGTCCTCGCCGCGTGGCACTCGGAGAACATGATTCAAAAGCTCCGCACCGGCCGCCCGGAGATGACGCTGTCGGACCTTGAGGAAACCGTCGGGCAGAGCCACTGGCAGGACGTCTGCCAGACGGCCCTTCAGCTGGGGCAGGAGCTTGAAAACGTCCGGGCGCGGCAAAACGAGCTGCGCCGCCTGATTGAGTCGTGGGGTCCGTGGAGCGCCCTGTCTTTCTCGCCGAAAGATTTATCGAAGGCGTTTCGCTACACGCGCGCCATAGCGGGCAGCTTCCCCCTCCGGGTCTTTGCGGATTTTGAAAAAGCGTTTGCGGAGGAGACGGACGGCCTTGGCGTCGTCGCGCAGCTTTTTACGACAAGCGACCGCGCCGGCGTCGTGCTGTTTTTCCCGTCGGCCATGGCGGAAAAGGCGGAGAGCGCCGCCCGCCGGCACGACTTTTCCGAGCTCGACTTCCCGTACGGCGACGTCCCGCGGGACGTCCTCAAGGCGTGGCGGAGCGAGGAAAAATCGCTTGCCGAGACGGAAAAAGACCTCGTCGGCCGGCTCGAAGCCCTCGGGGAAAAGAAGCCGGTTTTAGACCTCGCGGAGGAGTTTTACCGCACGCTCCTTATCAGAAACGACGCGCAGCGCCTCGCGTACCAGTCGAAGTCCGTCTTTTTCCTTGAAGGCTGGGTCGAGGCCGAGCGCGCCGAGGACCTCCGCGCCCTGCTGAAACGGGAAATTACGTCGCCCTACTACTTAAACTTCTCCGAAGTGGAGGAAAAAGACATCCCGAGGGCGCCGACGAAGCTGAAGAACAACAAGCTCTTCAGCGCCTTCGAGACGCTCACGGAGATGTACAGCCTGCCCACGTACGACGATATCGACCCCACCCCCGTCACAACCGTCTTCTACCTCGTCTTTTTCGGCATGATGGTGGCGGACATCGGGTACGGCCTTATCGTTTTGCTGGGGACGTTTCTGGCGAAGAAGTTCCTCAAGCTCGAGCGGGGGCTCGCGAAAAGCGTTGACTTTTTCTTCTACCTCTCCTTCCCCACGATCGCCTGGGGCATCGTCTACGGCTCCCTGTTCGGGCGGGATATGCCCTTCGCGCTTCTTTCCATATCAAACGACATCATAACCGTCCTCATCCTCGCCGTCGTTTTCGGATGGCTGCATATCATAACGGGCCTTTTGATGAGCGTGTACATGAGCCTGAGGAAAAAGGACGTATTCGGCGCTCTTTCTGGCGGCGGCGTGTGGGCGCTGCTGCTTGTGGGCCTCGCGGTGGTCGTCATCTCGCAGCTTGTCGTGAAAAGCCAGGCGCTGTTTATCGCCGGCGTGGCCCTTTGCGTCCTGGCCGCCCTCGGCATTGTGTTCCTGCCCGTCATCGAGAGCAAGGGGCACCGCGTCAAGGGCCTGCTCAAGGGCCTTTACGCCCTCTACGGCGCGACGGGATATATCGGCGACCTCGTCAGCTATTCGCGCCTGATGGCGCTCGGCATCGCCGGCGCGAGCATCGCCGTCGCGTTCAACACGATTATCGGCTCCATCCCGCTCATCGCCCGCGTCACTCTCGGCGCGCTGCTGGCCGTCGCGCTGCACGCCCTGAACCTGTTCCTTTCCATGCTCGGCGCGTATGTCCACGGCATCCGCCTACAGTATGTCGAGTTTTTCGGCAAGTTTCACAGCGGAGGAGGGCGGAAATTCTCCCCGTTTAAGACGGCGGAAAAACACATCTATCTTATTGAAGAACACGCACAGCCGCAGAAATCACAAACTCGTTAGAGCATTCAGAACGGAGGAATTTATATGACAATCATCGCAATGATCAGAGAGAACATCGGCACGATTCTGGCCATCATCGGAATGGCTCTGGCTACCGTCCTGCCCGGCATCGGCTCGGCCAAGGGCGTCGGCTCGACGGGCGAAGCCGCCGCGGCGCTCACGTCGGAAAAGCCGGAGACGTTCGGCAGAGCCCTCATTCTCCAGCTCCTGCCGGGTACGCAGGGCCTTTACGGCTTTATTATCGCCTTCTTCATCTTCCTGAACATGCGCAACATCAGCACCTTCTCCGAAGGCCTGCGCCTGCTCGGCGCCTCCCTGCCCATCGCCTTTGTGGGCTACTCCTCCGCCATTTTCCAGGGCCGCGTGGCGACGGCCGGCCTCCAGATTCTCGCGAAGAAGCCCGAACAGTCCACGAAGGGCATCCTCTACGCCGCCATGGTTGAGACGTACGCCATCCTCGGCTTTGTCATCTCCATCCTGTTCATCCTGATGGGTTAAGGTGCCGGCCATGGAGACGTCTCTTGAAAACCTGACGCAGTACATCCTCTCGCAAGCCCGGTCCGAAGCCGACTCCATCGTCAGCCGCGCCAGGGAAGAGGCCGACAAGGCCGTAGCGGAAGCCAAAGCGCGCGCGGGCGAGCGCCTTGCCCGTGAAAAAGAGCAGCTTAAGGCGCTCAGCGCCCAGCGCGTCGAGGACGCCGTCCGCCAGAAGACATCGGCTCTGCGCCGCGCGCGCACGCAGCACGCCGGCGAGCTCGTCGAACAGCTCTTTTCCGAGGCGGCGGAGGCGCTCGGCGCCATGTCCGGCGGCGACTTCCTGGTCTTTTACAAAAACGCGCTCTCTTCCCTTCCCCTCAAGGGCGCCTACACCGTCAAGCTCGGCGAAAAAAGCGCCCGACGCCTGACGGATAAGGAGCTTAAGGCGCTGAATATCGCCGCCGGGGACTACACCGTGTCGGTCAGCGGCGAGACGGTTCCTGGCGAGGGCGGCTTTATTCTCGACCAGCCGCCTGTGGAGCTGAGCTTCCTGTTTTCCGATTTGCTGAAAGAGCTGAAAAGTCAGGAGTCTGCCGGGCTTATCAAGCGGCTGCTGGAATAAGGGGGTGGAGTCGTGCAAGAAGTCTTTCCGCGCATGAACACCCTCGTGAAGCTGCGGGAGAACACTTTCCTCAAATCGTCGGAGCGCGGCGAGCTCATGCGCGCCGCATCGGCCGACGCGCTTTACAAAAGCCTGATGTCGACCGAGTTTTTCTGCTTTGCCCAGCCCAAAGCCGCCGAAGATCTCCCCGCCGCGCTCGACGTGGAGAAAAAAGGCTGGCTCGACTGGGCGCGGGAGATTTCCCCCGATCCGCGCGTCGTGGAGATTTTTAAGCTGCAGGACGTGGCGCACAACATCCGCGTGTTTGTCAAGGAGCGCGCTACAGGGCGCGACCTTGCCGCCCTGTACGAGCCGTCCGAATACGCCAAAGACGCCCTTACGGCCCTTTTGGAAGATGAGGGCGATAAAGAGCGAAGCGATTTTGAGCGCGCCGTTAAGGCGACCTTGCAGGACGCGCTCGGCGATTTCGCCACGTACCGGTCCTTCCTGCGGACCGACCTGATTGTTAAGTTTTTCTACCACGGGCAGCTGCTCCGCCTTACACGGGAGATTGGCGACCAGCAGATCGAGGAAATTGTCACGGCGATGGCCGACCTTGACCTCCTCTCCGTTGTCGCCCAGCAGCCGGACATGGGCGATATAACGCCCTCTCTGCTGGAAAAGGCGCAGGGAGGCCTGATTGCCCCGAGGCTCGGCGCGCTCCTTAAGGCTTCCCCCGCGGAGCAAACCGAAATTTTGCGCGCGACGCCGTACGACAAGCTTTGGGAAAATCTCGCCCGCCAAAGCAGCTGGGAGCTTTTCGACGCGGCGGCCGACAATTTCCTGATGGAAAAATGCCGCGCGGGGAGGCTCACGCCCTTCGGGCTGCTGCCGCTTTTTACGCTCCTTTTAGCCAAGCTCCTTGAAATCAGGAGCGTGCGGCTTATCCTGGAGTCGAAGCGGACGGGCGCGGAACCGGGCGAAATTGCAAAGAGGGTGCGTGACGAGTATGCGGTATAAAATCGCGGCGCTGGGGCAGCCCGACGAGGTTTTCCCCTTCCTTCAGATTGGGATAGACACATATACTCCCGAAAGCGGCAACGCCCTGTCCCGTCAGGTGGCGTCGCTTGTGAAAGACGGGTACGCCCTGTTTTTCGTCAGCCAGAGCTGCCTTAGTGAAAACCCCGCGCTCCTTTCTTCTTACGACCATCACCCCTCCGTAACGATTGTTCCGATTCCAGGGCTGGATTCGGAGCCGAGCTTAGGGCTTGAGCGCATCCAGAGCATGGTGGAAAAGGCGCTCGGCCAAAACATACTTTAATCATAGGCGGTGATCGGATGAAATCCGGTGTTATAGTCAAAGTCTCCGGCCCGCTTGTCGTGGCAAGCGGGATGGAAGACGCCAAGATACAGGACGTCTGTCTCGTCGGGCATAAGAAGCTCGTCGGCGAGATTATCGAAATGCGCGGCGACATGGCGTCCGTGCAGGTTTACGAAGAAACCTCCGGCATCGGCCCCGGCGAGCCTCTCATCTCCACGGGGGAGGCGCTGTCCGTTGAACTCGGGCCGGGCCTTATCTCGAATATTTTCGACGGCATCCAGCGCCCGCTCGACCGTTTCATGCAGGCGGCGGAAAGCCCCTTCATGAAAAAGGGCATCTCCATCCCCGCCCTCGACCGCACGAAAAAGTGGGCGTTCCGCCCGGCGGTGGCCGCCGGCGACTTCGTCTCCCACGGCGATATTATCGGCACGGTGCAGGAGACGTCGGCAATTGTCCACAAAATCATGGTGCCGCAGGGCGTCTCCGGCACCATCGTGCGCATCGAAGAGGGCGAGTTTACGGTTGAGGAGACCGTCGCCGTCGTGAAGACGGAAACGGGCGAGAAGAACCTGACGATGATGCAGAAGTGGCCCGTCCGCTACCCGCGCCCCGTCGCGGAAAAGCTCGTCCCCTCGGAGCCGATGACGACCGGCCAGCGCGTCATTGACACGCTGTTCCCCGTCCTCAAGGGCGGCACGGCCGCCATCCCCGGCCCCTTCGGCGCGGGCAAAACGGTCATGCAGCACCAGATCGCCAAGTGGAGCGACGTCGACGTCGTCGTCTACGTCGGCTGCGGCGAGCGCGGCAACGAGATGACGGACGTCGTCATGGAGTTCCCCGAGCTTGTCGACCCGCGCACGGGCGCGTCCCTCATGGAGCGCACGATTCTCGTCGCCAACACGTCGAACATGCCCGTCGCGGCCCGCGAGGCGTCGATTTACACGGGCATCACCATCGCCGAGTACTTCCGCGACATGGGCTACAACGTCGCCATCATGGCCGACTCGACCTCCCGCTGGGCGGAAGCCCTGCGCGAGATGTCCGGCCGCCTGCAGGAGATGCCGGGCGACGAAGGCTACCCCGCCTACCTCGGCAGCCGCATCTCCAGCTACTACGAGCGCGCCGGCCGCGTCACGGCGCTTGGAAAGGACGGGCGCGTCGGCAGCATTACGGCCATCAGCGCCGTCTCCCCGCCGGGCGGCGACATTTCCGAGCCCGTCACACAGAACACGCTGCGCGTCGTCAAAGTCTTCTGGGCGCTTGACGCGACGCTCGCCCGCCGCAGGCACTTCCCCGCCATCAGCTGGCTGACGTCCTACTCGCTCTACTCCGACCAGGTGCGCAAGGTCGTCGACCGCTACCTCTCCGCCGACTGGAGCGGCCTTGTTCAGTGGGCGGTGGACGTGCTGCAGGAGGAGGCGCACCTGGAGGAAATCGTGCGCCTGATTGGCGTCGACTCCCTTTCGGCCAAAGACCGCATCACGCTCGAAGTGGCCAAGTCCCTGCGCGAGGACTACCTGCAGCAAAACTCGTTTGACAGCACGGACTCTTACACGTCGCTGAGCAAGCAGTACAAGATGCTCTCGCTCATCCGCCGCTTCGCGGACGGCGCCTACCGCGCCGAAAAGGCGGGGCTTCCCTTCGCGGAAATTTACCGCTCCACGGCTGTGCTGCGCGAGAGGCTGGCGCGCATGAAATACATCCCGGAAGATAAAGCAGAAGCGTTTGACGAAATCGCGCGGGAAATTGACGCCGTCTTCGCGCAGCTGCTTGACGAGGGGGTGGCTCAGGAATGATTAAGTCCTACAAGAGCATTCAGAACATCGTCGGCCCGCTCATGCTCGTCGACCAGGTCGAGGGCGTCAAGTACGACGAAGTCGTGGAAGTCCACCTGCAAAACGGCGAGGTGCGCCGCGGGCAGGTTCTGGAAGTCAACGGCCCCCGCGCCCTCGTGCAGATTTTTGAAGGGACGGGCGGCATCAACCTGCGCGACTCGAAGGTGCGTTTTATCGGCAAGCCCTTCATGTTCGACGTCTCCGAGGAGATGATCGGCCGCGTGTTCGACGGCCTCGGCCGCCCGAGGGACGGGCTGTCCCCCATCATCCCGGAAAAATCGCTCGACGTCAACGGCGAGCCGATCAACCCCATCGCGCGCGACTACCCCAACGAGTTTATCCAGACGGGCATCTCCGCCATCGACCACCTCAACACGCTCGTGCGCGGCCAGAAGCTGCCGATTTTCTCCGTCGCCGGCCTGCCGCACCAGGAGCTGGCGGCGCAGATTGCCCGCCAGGCCCGCGTGCTGGGGGACGAGGAGCGGTTTGCCGTCGTGTTCGCCGCCATCGGCATCACGTTCGAGGAGGCAAACGGCTTTATTGAGGACTTCCGCCGGTCCGGCACGCTCGACCACACCGTCGTGTTCTTAAACCTTGCCAGCGACCCGGCCATGGAGCGCATCGCCACGCCGAAGATGGCGCTGACCGCCGCGGAATACCTCGCGTTTGAGAAGGATATGCATGTCCTCGTCATCATGAGCGACATGACCAACTACTGCGAGGCGCTGCGCGAAATCTCCGCCGCCCGCCGCGAAGTCCCCGGCCGCCGCGGCTACCCGGGCTACCTGTACACAAACCTGTCGACCATTTACGAGCGCGCCGGGCGCATCAAGGGCAAGAAAGGGTCTGTTACGCAGATTCCCATCCTCACCATGCCGGAAGGGGACATCACCCACCCCATCCCGGACCTGACGGGGTATATCACGGAAGGCCAGATTATCCTCTCCCGCGCCCTGCACGACAAGGGCATCTCCCCGCCCATCGACGTGCTCCCCTCCCTGTCGCGCCTGAAGGACAAGGGAACGGGCGAAGGCAAAACGCGGGAGGACCACGCCTCCACGATGAACCAGATCTACAGCGCCTACGCGCAGGGCAAAAACGCCAAGGAGCTGGCCATGGTCCTCGGCGAGTCGGCCCTGTCGGAGCTTGACCAGCAGTACGCCAGGTTCTCCGACCGCTTCGAGCAGGAGTATCTCAATCAGGGCTTCCACACCAACCGGAGCATTTTTGAAACGCTGGAAATCGGCTGGCGGCTCCTTGCCGACCTGCCGAGGGAGGAACTCAAGCGCATCCCGACCGAGTTTATCGAGAAATACATGCCGGAGGTGTAAGCCGTGGCTATTCTCGCAGTCAGCCCGACGCGCATGGAGCTGTCGCGGCTGAAAAAACAACTCCAGCTGTCCGTGCGCGGCCACAAGCTGCTCAAAGACAAGCAGGACGAGCTGATGCGCCAGTTTCTCGACATTATCCGCGAAACGCGCGCTCTCCGGGACGAGGTGGAGCGGAAATTCCACGCAATCCGGCACGCCGCGCTCCTCGCGAAAGCGCCCTTCCCGGACAAGGCGGTGCTGGAGAGCAGCCTATCCAGCGTCCCCCAGATCGACTTTACCATGCAGACGAAAAACCAGATGGGCGTGTATGTGCCCGTCATGACGTTTTCAGAGAGAAAGCCGGCCACAACCCTTTCGCTCTCGCCGGCTTTGCAAAAGTCGAAGGAGGATTTCGAAACGCTCCTGCCGGACCTTCTGAAGCTTGCGCAGATGGAAAAAAAGTGCGTGATACTGGCCGCGGAAATCGAGAAAACGCGCCGGCGCGTCAACGCCCTCGAGTACATGACGATTCCGCAGCTGAAGGAGACAATCCGCTTCATCACCATGCGGCTGGAGGACGCCGAGCGCGACCGCATCACGCGCATCATCAAGATGCAGGACTTCGACATCGCGCCCGAACAGTAAAATATTGCGCCAAAGCAACAACCCCGCCGCGCGGCTAATTCGCGCGGCGGGGTTTTCTTCAGTATGGGATTGAGGCGCGCCTTGCCATAAGCCCGGCCTGTGCCTGAACGCGGCGCGCTCCCCCTTTGTTTCCTGTTTCTCCCGGCGCGCGCACCGCGCGCATTACGACATGTATTTTTAAAAACAAAAACCACCCCAGTGGGGTGGTTTTTGTCCGAACCAGCGTTGGCCCACTGATCCGGTTGTCAGGAATGAGGCCACATCCATGACAAACGAAAACCGTCCACGTCAATGTCCGGGTTTCAAGTTATCTTTAACATATTTTCCTTATTTTGTCAACAGTCTTTTCGCACCCGTGCCTTTG
>JAAYMC010000059.1 GCA_012521555.1 Clostridiales bacterium | reverse complement strand
GACGACGCCTACATGATGAGCGCGACGGAGGCGGAGGAAGGCGACGCTGCTGCCGCGCCGGACGAACCCGTTTCCTGCGAGGCGCCCGAGCCCAATCCGGATGATACAAACAAGCAGACGGCCGACAGGCAGACCCATAGCGGCAGCGGCAGCGGCGGCATCATGGGCGGCATTGTGACGGCCGACCGCCCGACGCCGCAGGAGATGGGGAGCCTTGCGCCCCCGCGGTTTACGCTCGGGGCGCCGGAAACCGTTGAGGACACGGGCGCGGCGGACTACTACGCCGTCATCACCGTGCGCGGGGAGATGCCGGAGGTGCTGGCGGGCGTTGAGTTTACGGAGCACTCCGAAGGCTACGAGACGGCGGAGGTGCCCGTCGAGACGGCCCGGGCCCTCATCGAGGCCGGATACGAGACCGTCTGCGGCGACGCGGCGAACACGACGGCCCTTGTCGTCTACTACCCGTAAGCGCAAAAGTAAAAAAACCGCCTGTTTTCCGGATTGGAAAACAGGCGCTTTTCTTTGACGGGCTAATCCTTTACCGGCGAGACGACTTCCGCCGCCTCGCCCACGTTGCCGGCGAGCATTTTATCCAGCGCGGCGGTGTAGATCTCCTTCGGCTGGACGCCGACGTAGCGGGAGATTTCCTCGCCGTCTTTCATGATGAGTACGGTGGGGATGCTCATGACGGCGTATTCACCCGCCAGTTCCATCTCCTTGTCGATATCCACCTTCGCGACGGTCACGCCCCGCGGCGCATACTCGCGCGCGAGGTCGTCGATGACCGGCGCGAGCATCTTGCAGGGCATGCACCAGCCGGCCCAGAAGTCGACGAGGGCGATCCCGCTTGCCGTTTTCTCTGAAAAATTGTCCTTTGTCAGGTGGAGGACGGTCTCTTCCATAGCGCTCTCCTCTGTTTCCCTTATTATTTTGCTCCGGCGAGATATTCCACGGCCGACAGGGCGGCGACAAGCCCCTCGCCCACGGCTTTGGCCACCTGATAAGGCGCGCCCGTGCAGTCCCCCGCGGCGAAGATGCCGGGGATGTTCGTGCGCATCCTGGGGTCGACCTGGATATGCCCGCCCGCCGTCAGAAGGCCGGGCACCAGGGTGGCCGGCGCGATGGACGGGCGCAGGATGAACACGCCGTCGCAGGGGATTTCGACGCCGTCGGCCGTGACGGACGCAACTTTATGTTCCCCGTTTATGACGATATTTTTCGTCGTCAGGCGCACGACCTCGCAGCCGATGGACTCGAGAAACGCGGCCTCCTCCTCCGCGTCGGGTGAAAGGCAGACGACGCAGACTTTTTTGCCGCGGTAGAGCATCCCGTCGCAGGTGGCGCAGTAGGAGACGCCGCTGCCGAGGAGCGCCTCCTCGCCGGGGAAGAGCGACGTCTGGACGACGCCGGTGGCCAGGATGACGGCTTTCGCCGCCGCGATCTCCGACCCGTAGGAGACGCCGAACTGCTCGCCCATCGGGAGGATGGACGTGACGCGCCCCTGGATGATCTCCGCGCCTGTTCCGGCCGCGTGCAGGGAGAATTTATTCAGCAGCTCCGCGCCGGATATGGCGGGAAAGCCGGGGTAATTGTCCACTTTCGGGGCTTTGTACAGGCCGCTGCCGGTCCTCAGGTTTGAGATGACGGCCACGCTTTTGCTCCGCATTCGCGCGGTGATGGCGGCGGACAGGCCGGCCGGCCCGCTGCCGATGACGACGATATCGTACACAAAGGGCCTCCTTTCGTGCGCGACTTTAAGCTGGATGTGTCCTGAATGTGTATATTTTACCATGCCCGCATTGTAAAAAACAATGAAATCGTATATAATACATTTCTACAACACATTGGAGATGATGTGAGAGACATGAATGAGGGACCTAGAAACTTCATAGAAGCTCTGGTTGAAGAAGATTTAGCGCCCGGCGGGCGTTTTCACGGCAAGACCGTTCATACACGTTTTCCCCCCGAGCCGAACGGCTACCTCCATATCGGCCACTGCAAGGCGCTGGCCATTGACTTCGGCATCGCCGAAAAATACGGGGGCCTGTGCAACCTGCGCATGGACGACACAAACCCCTTAAAGGAAGACGAGGAATACGTCGAGGCCATCAAGGAGGACATCCGCTGGCTCGGCTACGACTGGGGAGACCGGTTCTATTACGGCAGCGACTATTTTGAAAAGACGTACGAGCTGGCCGTGGGCCTTATCAAAAAGGGCCTTGCCTACGTGTGCGAGCTGTCTCCGGAGGAGATGAAGGCGCGCCGGGGCGACATCGGCGTGCCCGCCACGAGCCCGTACAGGGACAGGCCCATTGAGGAGAGCCTCGACCTGTTTGAAAGGATGCGCAAGGGGGAGTTCCCCGAAGGCAGCATGACGCTGCGGGCGAAAATCGACCTTGCCAGCGGCAACTTTAACCTGCGCGACCCCGTCATCTACCGCATCCGCTTCGCCCACCACCACCGGCAGGGGGACAAGTGGTGCATCTACCCGATGTACGACTTTGCCCATCCCATTCAGGACGCGCTCGAGGGCGTGACCCACTCCCTCTGCTCCCTCGAATACGAAGACCACCGCCCGCTTTACGACTGGGTGATTGAGAATACGGACGTGCCGAGCAAGCCGCGCCAAATTGAGTTTGCCCGTTTGGACCTGACGTATACCGTCATGTCCAAAAGGAAGCTGCGCCGGCTTGTGGAGGAAGGGTACGTCGACGGCTGGGACGACCCGCGCATGCCTACGATTTGCGGGCTGCGCCGCCGCGGCTACACGCCGCGGGCCATCCGTAACTTCATCGAGCGCGTCGGCGTGGCGAAAACGCCGAGCACCGTGGAATACGCGTTCCTCGAGCACTGCCTGCGGGAGGACCTCAACAAGACCGCCCGGCGCGCCATGGTCGTCCTCCGCCCGCTCAGGCTCACCATCACCAACTACCCCGAGGGCAAAACGGAGCTGTTCGACGTGGAGAACAACCCCGAGGACGAGAGCGCCGGCACGCGCAAAGTCTCCTTCTCCCGCACGCTCTGGATTGAAGCGGACGACTTCATGATCGACCCGCCGAAGAAGTACAACCGCCTTTTCGTCGGCAACGAGGTGCGCCTGAAGTCGGCGTACATCGTCCGCTGCACGGGGTACCGGCAGGACGAAAGCGGCAACGTCGTCGAAGTCTTCGCCGAGTACGACGAGGCCACCCGCGGCGGCAACACGCCGGACGGGCGCAAGGTCCGCGGCACCATCCACTGGGTCGACGCAAATACAGCCGTCGACGTGGAGGTCCGGCTGTACGACACCCTCTTTAGCGTCCCTGACCCCGAAAACGGCGAGGACTTCATCGCGTGCCTCAACCCCAAATCCCTCGAAGTGCTCAAGGGCTGCAAGGCGGAAAGGATGCTCAAAGACGCGAAAATCGGCGACGCGTTCCAGTTCCTGCGCCTCGGGTACTTTACGCCGGACAGCCGCGACTTTACGCCGGAGCACCCCGTCTTCAACCGCTCCGTCGCGCTGAAGGACAGCTACCGCCCCGAGGCTGAGGAAAAAAGCGGGAAATAGCCTGCAGCGAGAGGAAAATACCAGAAAAATATCCTGAAAATGGTATAAACAGCGTGTGTGCCGTCAAAAATAACGGCATACACGCTGTTTGTGTTTTTTAAGCGCGAAGGCAAGCAACAACATGAAGTAGGAGGTTCTGCTGTGGATAAAAAGAGGAGTTTTGGCCGCATGATCGGCGACTTCTTCGCGGGAAAGGGGTTTTACGTCGTCCTGTTCCTGTGCGTGGCGATCATCGGCGTGTCGGCGTGGATACTCTTGTCCTCGCCGGCGCGCGTGAAGACGCCGGACGAGAATCTCGGCGCCGTGTACTCGCCGAACCTGCCGGCGCAGGAAGCGTCCGTCCCGCAGGAGGAGGCGCTGGCCGTCACGCCGGACATCAACGAGCTGGCTGAGCAGCCTGTCGTCCGGCCGAAGGAAGAGGCCGCCGAGCCGAAGGTAAGCCCGGAGGCAAAGGAGCCGGGAAAGACCGAGAGCAAGACCGAAAGTAAGCCCAAGAGTACATCGCCCGAGGACAATGCCGAAAACGAGCGCAAGACCTCGTCGACGAGCCTGACGTTCGTCTGGCCCGTCATCGGGGACATCCAGGGCGTCTACGCTGTGAGTGAGCTTGTGTACAACAAGACGCTCGGCGATTGGCGCGCGCACCCCGGCATCGACATTTCCGCGCCGCTCGGCGCGAAGGTCTACGCCGCGGCGGACGGCACCGTGACGGATGTCTACACGGACGACATGATGGGCACCGTCGTGGTCATCGAGCACGCCGGCGGGCTTGTCAGCCGCTACTGCAACCTCGCGTCGGTCCCCGTGGTGAAGGTCGGCGACAGGGTGGCGCAAAACGCCGTGATCGGCTCGGTGGGCGACACGGCCCTCGGCGAGTCGAGCGAGGCAAGCCACCT
>JAAYMC010000058.1 GCA_012521555.1 Clostridiales bacterium | reverse complement strand
AAGCGCGGAAAGCCAGCTCGGCCGCGGCGAGCCGATTGAGGACACCGCGCGCGTCTTAAGCCGCTACTGCGACGCCATCATGATCCGCACCTTCGACCAGGAGGAAGTGGAAAAGCTCGCCGAGTACGCCACCGTTCCCGTCATCAACGGGCTGACGGATTTTGCCCACCCGTGCCAGGTTCTGGCGGACCTGATGACGATCCGCGAATACAAGCATAAGCTCGAAGGGCTGACGATATGCTATATCGGGGACGGCAACAACATGGCCAACTCCATCATCGTCGGGGGACTTAAGTGCGGGATGAACGTGCGCGTCGCGTGCCCCGAAGGGTACGAGCCGCACGCTAAGGTGCTCGAATTCGCGAAAGACGCCGGCGCGCGCTTTATGCTCACGCGCGACCCGAAGGAGGCCGCCCGCGGCGCCGACGTGGTGTTTACGGACGTGTGGGCCTCGATGGGGCAGGAGAAGGAGGCGGCACTGCGCCGGAAAGCCTTCGACGGGTATCAGGTCAATGACGCGCTCATGGCGCTGACAAACCCCGGCTGCATGGTGCAGCACTGCCTGCCGGCCCACCGCGGCGAGGAGATTACGCACGAGGTCTTCGAGGCGCACGCGCAGGAGATCTTCGACGAGGCGGAAAACCGCCTGCACGTGCAAAAGGCCGTCATGTTCCTGCTCATGGGCGGGGACGAAAAGGCGCTTTTCGGGAAATAGCAGCGCGCGGCTTAAGGCCGCGTCCTGTAAAGCTCGATAATGGCCCGCTTGGGAGAAACAGCGCGGCGCGCCTTCTTCAGGGCGCGCCGCGCTGTTGACAGACTTAAGGCGCTTTGCTATAGTATAAAGCGAAGGATAGGTGTTAAGTAAAGTGGACGAACCCTGCAGTTCAGACATTGAGCCTCCTGACCGAAACACGTTTGAGCGCTTCGGCACGCTTTTATGGATGAACTACATAAAAGGTAACATAACGCATATCAACGGGGGCGAATAGGGGCCCTTTGTTGGTGTGCGTTTTTTCGTCTTTGCAGGGTTTATTACCCGTCTAATAACCCGCCGGCGCGCGGTTATAATAGCGCCTAAAATACAATAATACCCACGTAAGCCGGTTAATGCGCCTTGCGGGTATGGCACATTCTAGGAGGTTATCGTTTTGTCAGACGGTCCATTGATATGGTTGTTCTTGCTCCAGTTTGTCTTCATCTTCTTCAACGCGCTGTTTGCCTGCGCGGAAATCGCCGTCATCACCATGAACGACAACAAGCTCGCCAAGATGACGGCGTCCGGCGATAAGCGCGCCATAAGGCTGACGAAGATGACGCAGCAGCCGTCCGACTTTTTGGCGACGATTCAAGTCGGCATCACCCTTGTCAACCTGCTCTCCAGCGCCGTGGCGACGAAAAACTTCTCCGACCGGCTCACGGCGTGGCTTGGCAGCATCGGGATAGGCATCCCGCAGGCTGTCGTCAATATCATTTCCGTCGCGTTTATCACCATACTGCTCACGTACTTTACCGTTCTGCTCGGCGAGCTGATTCCGAAACGCCTTGCCATGCAGAGCGCGGAGAAGATTGCGCTGCGCATGTCCGGCCTGATCTACGCCCTCTACCGCATTTTCACGCCGGCCGTCTGGCTGTTTTCCGTCTCGACGAACGGGCTGCTGCGCCTTTTCGGCGTCGACCCGCACAAAGAGAATGACGAGAACACGGAAGAGGAAATCCGCATGATGCTCGACGCCGGCAAGGCCAAGGGCACGATTTTGCCGGACGAGCAGGACATGATTCAGAACATCTTCGAGTTTGACGACATCTCCGCCGGCGAAATCATGACGCACCGGACGGAAGTGGCGCTTTTGTGGATGGAAGAGTCGGATGAGCAGTGGGAGCAGACGATTTTTGAAAGCCGCCACTCGATTTATCCGATTTGCAACGAAAGCCCGGACAACATCGTCGGCATCCTGATGGCGAAGGACTACCTGCGCCTGAGGGACCGGTCGCGCGAGAACGTCATGAAAAACGCGGTGCGCCCGGCGTATTTCGTGCCGGAGACGGTGCGGGCCGACGTGCTGTTCCGCAATATGAAAAAGACGCGCAACCACTTCGCCGTCGTCGTCGACGATTACGGCGGCATGAGCGGCATCATCACGATGAACGACCTGCTCGAGCAGCTCGTGGGCGACCTCGACGACGACGACACGGCCCCCGCCGAGCAGCCGCCGATTGCGCGCATCGACTCGAAGACATGGCGCATCTCCGGCACCGCGCCGCTGGACGAAGTCTCCGAGCAGCTCGGCGTCGAGCTGCCGGAACACGATTACGAGACGTTCGGCGGGCTGGTGTTCGGCCTTCTCGGCTCCGTCCCCGACGACGGCGAGACGCCGGAGCTGGAGGAGTTCGGCCTGAACATCAAAGTGACGAAGATTAAAGACCGCCGGCTCGAGAGCGCCGTGGTGTGCCTGTCTGAGCCGGCGCACACCGAGTAAAGCGCCGCACTTTAGTTTCGTACGGCGCGTACATAGAAAAAAAGCCGCTTAGCGGTTTGGGATTTATATATCTGTAAAATAATCGGCATATTTTGGTATACCTTTACCAGTTATGCCGGTTTAATTCTTACGACTTTTATGGTATAGTATTGGAGGCCTTTTCTGGCGCGCCGTACGGCTGTCAGCCGCGTAAAACTTTCTCTTGAAATGGGGATGACACATCCACAGCTTCAAAAGGAAGCTGTTTATAGATAGATAGAGAAAACTGAGACAAATAAGTAAGAGGTGATTATTTGAGCGAGTTAACGGGGAAATTAAAGGAAGTGCTGGCGTCTGTTTTGCCCATCACGTTTATTGTGTTGATTCTTCACTTCACCGTCAGCCCACTGGAATCGAACATGCTTTATGCTTTTCTCATCGGCTCTGCTCTTGTAATCATCGGCCTGACGATCTTCCTCTTCGGAATCGATCAGGGGCTTGAGCCCATCGGGCATGATATCGGCAACGCCATCACGCATTCGAACAGGTACGCCGTGATTATCACGGTCAGTTTGATTCTGGGCTTTTTTATATCATTTGCGGAGCCGGACCTGCATATCCTTGCAAAACAGGTCGACAGCGTGACCTCCGGCCAGTTCAACAACATCCTGATGGTCGCCGTCGTCTCCGCCGGGCTTGGCGTCATGATGACGCTCGGCCTCATGCGTATCCTGAGGAGCGTCCGCCTGAAATATGTGTTTGCAGCCGCGTATGGTTTGATTTTTATCCTGGCGCTCCTCTCTACATCTGATTTTCTGGCCATATCGTTTGACGCCTCCGGGGCGACGACGGGCGCGATTACGGTTCCTTTCATGCTGGCGCTGGCCGCCGGCATCTCCGCCATGAAAAAGGACAGCCGCGTGAGCGAGGCCGACAGCTTCGGGCTCGTCGGCATCTCCTCGACGGGCGCCATCCTCGGCGTGCTCATCGCCGGGCTTT
>JAAYMC010000057.1 GCA_012521555.1 Clostridiales bacterium | reverse complement strand
GGGAGCATCCTCTTTGCCGAGCCGTACGCGCCGCCCTCGCGCCTTGTCATCCTCGGCGGCGGGCACATCGCGCTGCCGCTTGCCGAGTTTGGCGCAAAGTGCGGCTTTTCCGTCACCGTGGCGGACGACCGCCCGATGTTCGCCAACCGCCAGCGCTTCCCGTGGGCGGACGAGGTGGTCTGCGAGGGGTTTGACCGCGTGTTTGAAAAGCTGAACATCAACCGCTCCACGTTTGTCGTCATCGTCACGCGCGGGCACCGCCACGACCTCGACTGCCTGCGGGCGGTGCTGCCGCTTGAAACGGCGTACGTCGGCATGATCGGCTCGAAACGGCGCGTGCGCGCCGCCTTCGAGCAGATGCGCGAGGAGGGCTTTCCGCAGGAGGCGATCGACCGCGTCCACGCCCCCATCGGCCTGAAAATCGGCGCGAAAACGCCGGAGGAGATTGCCGTCTCCATCCTCTCGGAAGTCATTCAATGCAAGCGCTGCCGCGAGGACGGCAGCTGGCCGGAGCTGGACGAGGCCGTTCTGAAGGAGCTTTGCCGCGAGACGGACGAGCCGCGCGCCCTCGTCACCATCATCGGCGCGAAAGGCTCCGTCCCGCGCGACCCGGGCGCGAAGATGGTCGTCTGGCCGGACGGGCGCATCCTGGGGAGCATCGGCGGCGGCTGCAGCGAAAGCAGCGTAATCTCGGCCTCGTACGACGTCATCAAAAGCGGCGGGTGCGCCGTGATGGACGTGGACCTGACCGCCGACTTTGACGCGGAGGAAGGCATGGTCTGCGGCGGCGTCATGCAGGTGGCCATCGAGGCGCTCATCTAGTTTTTCACGGCACGCGCGCGGCTTGCCCAAAAATCGGGCGGGCCGCGTTCTTTTGTCGCCGCGTTGTGCTATAATGGGACGGTAAATGTTGCCGAAATATAGAGTATACGGCAGGCAGCGAGGTGAAGCGGGCGCCGTGGTGACGACGGAAGACTATTACAGCATCCTTCAGGTGCATTATCTGGCCGAGCCCGAAGTGATTGAGAGCGCCTACAAGCGGCTGGCGAAAAAGTACCACCCGGACGTGTGCAAATCCGCCGAGGCGGAGACGCGGATGCGGAAAATCAACGAGGCGTACGAAGTCCTGCGGGACGCGAAAAAACGCGCCGCGTACGACGCGCAGCGCAAGGCAAGCCGCCCGGCCCCTCCCCCGCCGCCGCGCCGCGACGCGCCCGGCCGTCAGCCGGAAAAGCCGGCGCCGCCGCAGCCGGCCGTGGACGCGCTTGCCCGCTACTTTTCCTGCATCAGGGCGCGCGACTACGACGGCGCGTACAGCCTCCTTACGGACTGGGACAAGGCGCGGATTGCGCGCGCCGATTTTGCAAAGTGGCAGTCTTATGTCGCGCGCATTTACGCCCTCGAGGAGTTTTCCCTCACGGCTGAGAAGGTGCTCCCTTACGCCCCGCTCGGAGGACAGATTTACCGCGCGGCGGTGCATTTTTCGGTCAGGACGTTTGAGAAAAACTTCGTCATGGAGCGCCTTGAGCGGGACATGTTTACGAAAACCGTCGTCCTCGACGGGGACGATTGGCGCGTTTTCGCCGGGCACGAGAATATCCGGCCCCTCATCGCGCGGTACGAGTCGCTCTCAAGGCTCGTCGAGGCCAAATTGGCCCTCGGCTTCCTGCTCGAGCACTACAGCCTTCGCGACTTAACGTCAGGTCTTTTCACCCGCAAGGGCTTTCTGGCGGAAGCCGAGCGGGAGATCGAGCGCCACAAGCGGTACGGCAACCCGTTTTCGCTCGTGATGCTCGCGCTGCGCGGCCCCCTGGAGGACGGCGCGCGAAAGGACGCCGCCGCCGCGTGGTGCGGGAAAATCTTCGCAAAAAATCTGCGGTCGCTCGACGTCGCCGCGCGCTGGGGCGACACGACGTTTCTCCTGCTCCTGCCCGAGACAAAGCTTTACGGAGCCTGCCGCACAGCGAAGAAGCTTCTGCATAAAATGGAGAAAGCACCGCTGATTCACGGCGGCCGGCGGGAGGATGTCGAACTCCTTTTCGCCGCGGACGAATACGCCCCGCCCCTTGAAAAAACGCTCTCGGGCCTTACGGGGCTCATCGCCTCGGCCCCCTCTTCCGGGGGCGGGCTTATCCTCACGCGGCGGGGCCGGTTTGAATAATTTTCATGTTTTCGTGAAAACTGTGCATAAACCGGCCGTTTATGCAGCGATTTATCGGATAAAATGCAACGGTATTTTTTTGAATTTTTTTGTTGACTTTACCTTTTCCGCGTGTTAGAATAGTGCCAATCAAATTCTGAAGGAAAGGAGCCGCTTTAAGAATGTCCGTTTTCTTTGTCAGCGCCATCATCATTATTAACATTCTTCTTGTACTCGGACTTATCATCCGGGTTATTTGTCATGTTAATAATGATGGTGTTTCACTGTGGAAAACGGCATAAGCGACTTCTAGAACATAGAAGAGAAAGTAAAAGCCCTGCAGTGGAAACACTGCAGGGCTTTTTAGTTACCTGAAATTTTTCCTGTTTTAAGTGTTATCTGGTTACCGCGGTAACGAGCTACATATCCATCGCGCTGCCGCGCGCCGCTTACCGCGCTACCGCATGAAAAAAGGGAGGATGAATCGCCATGTTACTCACCGGAGCGGAAATTGTCGTGAAAGAACTCGTCGCCAACGGGGCGGACGTTGTATTCGGCTATCCCGGCGGTTCCGTACTCAACATCTACGACGAGCTGTACAAATACAGCGACAAAATCCGCCACTACCTGACCTGCCACGAACAGGGCGCCTGCCATGCTGCGGACGGGTACGCGCGCGTAACGGGCCGGACCGGCGTCGTTATTGCGACGAGCGGCCCCGGCGCGACGAACCTCGTAACGGGGATCGCCAACGCCTACCTTGATTCCACTCCTCTCGTCGCCATCACGGGGAACGTCGCCACGAACATGCTCGGGCGCGACTCCTTCCAGGAAGTCGACATCACCGGCATCACCATGCCGATTACAAAGCACAATTTCCTCGTCAAGGACCCAACGAAGCTCGCCGAGACAATGCGGGAGGCCTTCCGCATCGCCCAGTCCGGCCGCCCCGGCCCCGTCCTCGTGGACATCCC
This sequence comes from Clostridiales bacterium, assembly GCA_012521555.1. Taxonomy (GTDB): domain Bacteria; phylum Bacillota; class Clostridia; order Oscillospirales; family Oscillospiraceae; genus Sporobacter. The sequence goes on along the minus strand of JAAYMC010000057.1, from coordinate 20,978 downwards.
GAAGGACGTGCAGACGGCCAGGGTCGAGTACGACGAGAGCGCGCCGCACCCGGCGTGCCGCCCGCACGACGCGATCTGCCCCGACGCGGTCAGGCGCGCCGCGGAGCTAATATGCGCGGCCAAGCGCCCGTACATCTACTGCGGCGGCGGCGTCATCAAGGCGGACGCAGCCGGGGAGCTTATCGCCTTCGCCGAGAAAATTGACGCGCCGGTGGGCCTGTCCATCATGGGCCTGACCGCCGTGCCCTACGAGCACCCGCGCTTTCTCGGCATGGTGGGCATGCACGGGCGGTTTGCCGCCACGAAGGCGCTGTACGACAGCGACCTCGTCGTGGCCATCGGCGTTCGGTTCTCCGACCGCGCCACCGGCAACAAGGCCGAGTTCATGCAGGGCCGCAAATTCCTGCACATCGACATCGACGCGGCGGAAATCGGCAAGAACATCGGCGCGACGGATTGCATCCTGGGGGACGTGAAGGCGGCGCTTAAGAAACTCATCGAGGCCCTCCCGACCCTCAGACACCCCGAGTGGAACGCGCACATCAAGTCCCTCAAGGAGCATCCGGACAACTCCATCGACATGGATCCGCAGCGCCTGACGCCCCAGAGCGTCATCGAAGGCGCCTGCCGGCGGCACGGCGACGGCATCGTGGCCACGGACGTCGGCCAGCACCAGATGTGGGTCACGCAGTATTACCAGTTTAAGAAGCCGCGCACCCTCGTCACAAGCGGCGGTCTCGGCACGATGGGCTTCGGCATGGGCGCCGCCATCGGCTCGTGCATCGGAACGGGCGGGAAGCGCACCGTCCTGTTCACAAGCGACGGCAGCTTCCACATGAACCTCAACGAGCTTGCCACGGCCGTGACGAACAACCTCCCCCTTGTCGTCATCGTGCTCAACAACCAGGTGCTCGGCATGGTGCGCCAGTGGCAGTCGCTCTTCTTCGGCGGCCGTTACTCCAACACCACGTTGGAGAGAAAAACCGATTACGTCCGCCTCGCCGAGGCCTTCGGCGCGAAGGGATACAGGGCCCTGACGAACGAGGAGTACGAAAAGGCGCTCGACGAAGCGTTTTCATCCGACGGCCCCGTCGTCATCGACTGCGTCATCGACCGGGACGAGCGCGTTTTGCCGATGATCCCGCCCGGCGGCGGCATCGGAGACATCATTCTGCGATAGGAGGAAGAAACGATGGGCAACGAGCAATTTGTCGTGTCGCTCTTGGTCGCCAACCACGCCGGCGTGCTCACGCGGGTGTCGTCCCTGTTCTCCCGGAGGGCGTTTAACATCGACTCGCTGACCGTCGGCGAAACGGAAAACCCGGAGCTGTCCCGCATGACCATCGTCTCGTGGGGCGACGATTACATGAAAGACCAGATCGTAAAGCAATTGCAGAAGCTGCAGGACGTGAAGAAAGTCCAGCTGATGAAAAAGGAAAAGACCATCCTCCGCGAGCTTCTGATGATTAAAATCGCCATCGACAAGGAGCAGCTGCCGGAGGTGAAGGAGGCCGTGGCCACCTACCGCGCGTCGATTGTCGACCTGTCGCCCGAGGCCATCACCATCGAGATTACCGGCGAGACGCCGAAGCTCAACGCGTTCGTGGACTACATGCGGCAGTATAAAATCATCGAAATGACCCGCACCGGCCCCACCGCCATGGGCAGAGGCATGTACTGTCTGGAAAACGACTGAGGTAAACACACGATTTTCATAAAAAATGGGAGGAAGAGAAAATGGCAAAGATGTACTACGAAAAGGACTGCGATTTTGGCGTACTTTCCGGCAAGACGGTGGCGGTCATCGGCTACGGCAGCCAGGGCCACGCCCACGCGCTCAACCTTAAGGACAGCGGCGCGAACGTCGTCGTGGGCCTGTACGAGGGCTCGAAGTCGGCCAAGGCGGCCGAGGAGGCGGGACTGACCGTCATGGTGACGGCCGAGGCCGTCAAAGCCGCTGACGTCGTCATGGTGCTCGTCAACGACGAAAAGCAGCCGGCGCTGTACAGGAAAGACATCGAGCCGTACTTAAAGCCCGGCGCGGCGCTTGCCTTCGCGCACGGCTTTAACATCCACTTCGGCCAGATCGTCCCGCCCGAAAACGTGGACGTCATCATGGTCGCCCCGAAGGGCCCGGGCCACACGGTCCGCAGCCAGTACGTGGAGGGAAAAGGCGTCCCGTGCCTTATCGCCGTTTACCAGGACGCGACGGGCAAGGCCAAGGACATCGCCCTCGCCTACGCGTACGGCATCGGCGCCGCCCGCGCCGGCATCCTTGAGACGACGTTCAAGGAAGAGACGGAGACGGACCTCTTCGGCGAGCAGGCGGTGCTCTGCGGCGGCCTGTGCGAGCTCATCAAGGCCGGGTTCGACACGCTCGTGGAAGCCGGCTACCAGCCGGAGAGCGCGTACTTCGAGTGCCTGCACGAGATGAAGCTCATCATCGACCTCGTCGTGCAGGGCGGGCTGTCCCTCATGCGCTACTCCATCAGCGACACCGCCGAATACGGCGACTACACCGTTGGGCGGCGCATCATCACCGAGGAGACGCGCAAGGAGATGAAGAAAGTCCTCGCCGAGATTCAGGACGGCACCTTCGCCCGCAACTGGCTCCTTGAAAACCAGGTGGGCCGCCCGTACTTTAACGCCCGCCGCCGCCAGGAGCAAAACCTCCTCATCGAGCAGACTGGCCGCGAGCTGCGCGCCAAAATGAGCTGGCAAAAGGACGGAAAATAACCCATGAACAGCAATCAGGTCAAAGACGGCGTAGCCCGCGCCCCGCACCGCTCCCTCCTCAAGGCCGCGGGGATGACGGACAGCCAGCTGAAAAAGCCGCTTGTCGGCATCGTCAACTCCTTCAACGAAATCGTCCCCGGCCACATCCACCTGCAGACGATTTCTCGCGCCGTCAAGGACGGTGTGCTCGCCGCGGGGGGCGTCCCCGTGGAGTTTAACACCATCGCCATCTGCGACGGCATCGCCATGGGCCACGAGGGCATGAAGTACTCCCTCGCCTCCCGCGAGCTCATCGCGGACACCATCGAGTGCATGGTGCGCGCCCACTGCTTTGACGCTCTGGTGTTCATCCCCAACTGCGACAAAATCGTCCCCGGCATGCTCATGGCCGCCGCGCGCCTCAACCTCCCCTCGATTTTCGTCTCCGGCGGGCCGATGCTCTCCCTCACCGGACGCGACGGCCGCCCCATGGACCTCAACAGCGTGTTCGAGGCCGTCGGCAGCTATCAGGTCGGGAAGATGACCGAGGAGCAGCTTCAGTACTATGAGGACAACGCCTGCCCCGGCTGCGGCTCCTGCTCCGGCATGTTTACCGCCAACTCCATGAACTGCCTGTGCGAGGCCGTGGGCATCGCGCTGCCCGGCAACGGCTCCATCCCCGCCGTGTACGCCGCCCGCACGCGCCTTGCCAAGCAAACGGGCGAGAAGATTATGGAGCTTCTCGAGAAAAACATCCGCGCCCGCGACATTCTCAATGAAAAATCCTTCCGCAACGCCCTGTGCGTCGACATGGCCCTCGGCTGCTCGACGAACACGGTGCTGCACCTGGCCGCCGTCGCGAGCGAGGCGGGCATCCCCTTCAATCTCGATATGGTCAACGAAGTCAGCGAGAGCACGCCGAACCTCTGCAAGCTCGCGCCGGCGGGAGAGCACCACCTGCAGGACCTCTACGCCGCCGGCGGCGTGCGGGCCGTGATGGCAGAGCTCAATAAAAAGGGCCTGCTCGACACGTCCGTCATCACGGCCACGGGCAGGACGCTTCGCGAAAACCTTGAAGGCGCGCGCGTTCTGGACCACTCCGTCATCCGCCCGATTGACAGTCCCTACTCCGAGACGGGCGGCCTTGCGGTCCTGTTCGGGTCGCTCGCGCCGAAGGGCGCCGTCGTCAAGCGCAGCGCCGTCGCCGAAGACATGCTCGTCCATCAGGGCCCGGCGCGCGTGTTCGACTCGGAGGAAGAGGCCATCACCGCTATTTTCGGCGGCAAAATCGTCCCGGGCGACGTCGTCGTCATCCGCTACGAAGGCCCGGCGGGCGGCCCCGGCATGCGGGAGATGCTCTCCCCCACCTCCGCCATCGCGGGCATGGGGCTTGACAAGGTGGTCGCCCTCGTCACGGACGGGCGCTTTTCCGGCGCGACGCGCGGCGCCGCCATCGGCCACATCTCCCCCGAGGCGGCCCTGGGCGGCAACATCGCCTACGTCAGGGAAGGCGACATCATCTCCATCAACATCCCCGAACACAGGCTGGACGTCCTCGTCGACGAGGCCGAGCTTGAGCGCAGGCGGCGCGAAATGGCATTAAAGCCCGTGCAGGGCATCGGCGGCTACCTGGAGCGGTACAGGCGCTCCGTTTTGTCCGCCGACCAGGGCGCCGTCGTTAAATGAGACTTTGAGGAAAGGAGGTAGCTAAATTGGACCGAGTCATCCGATTTTTTGACACGACGCTGCGCGACGGCGAGCAATCCCCGGGGTGCAGCATGGACCTGAGTGAAAAGCTGGAGGTGGCGCGCCACCTTGAAAGGCTGAAAGTGGACGTCATCGAGGCGGGCTTTGCCGTCTCCTCCCCCGGCGACTTCGAGTCGGTGAGCAAAATCGCCGCCGTCATAAAGGACTGCACCGTCGCCTCCCTCGCACGGGCGAGTGAAAAGGACATTGAGACGGCCTTCGAGGCGGTGCGGCACGCCGCCTCCCCGCTCATCCACACGTTCATCTCCACCTCGCCGGTGCACATGGAGCACAAGCTCAGGATGACGCCGGAGCAGGTTCTTGAGAGAACGGCCGAGGCCGTGAAATTCGCGCGCTCGCTGTGCCCGAACGTGGAGTTTTCCGCGGAGGACGCCACGCGCAGCGACTGGAATTTCCTCGTGCGGGTGTTCGAAACGGCCATTAAAAACGGCGCGACCGTCATCAACGTACCGGACACCGTCGGCTACAGCACGCCGGAGGAGATGGCCGCCCTCATCCGCTACCTGCGGGAAAACGTCAGGAACATCGACGAGGCCGTCATCTCCGTCCACTGCCACAACGATCTGGGCCTCGCCGTGGCCAACACCCTCGCGGCCGTCGGCGCGGGCGCCGAGCAGGTGGAGTGCACCATCAACGGCATCGGCGAGCGGGCGGGCAACGCCGCGCTCGAGGAAATCGTGATGGCCATGAACACACGGCGCGACGTGATCAAAGCTGCCTCCCGGATCGAGACGAAGAACATCTACCGCGCAAGCCGCCTCGTCTACAGCATCATCGGCATGGCGCCGCCGCTGAACAAGCCCATCGTCGGCGCCAACGCCTTCGCCCACGAGTCGGGCATCCACCAGCACGGCATGCTCAACAACCGCGCCACGTACGAGATTATGACGCCGGAGTCCATCGGCCTGACAAAGAGCCGGCTCGTGCTGGGCAAGCACAGCGGCCGCCACGCCTTCGCCGACCGCGTGAAGGAGCTCGGCTACACCCTCTCGGAGGAAGAGCTCAATCACTTTTTCGAGGAGTTTAAGAAGCTGTGCGACGCGAAGAAGGACGTCAGCGACAGCGACATCGAGGCGCTCATCACGAGCGACCTGTCAAAACGCCACACCTTCTACAAGCTGCACCGTTTCGACGTGTTCACCTCCAACGCCGCCCGCGGGACGTGCGTCATGAGCATTCAGGACGCTGCCGGCGAGATCCGCGAGGACGTCGCCCTCGGCGACGGGCCGATCGACGCAGCGTTCAACGTCATCGACAAGCTCGTCCCCGCGCCGGAGCACTCGCTGGAGGACTATGCCATCCGCTCCGTCTCCGAAGGGAAGGACGCGCTGGGCGAAGTCGTTGTGAAAATCCGCTGCGGCGATAAGATTTACACAGGCCGCGGCCTGTCCACCAATATCATCGAATCGAGCATCCTCGCTTACCTGAGCGGGATGAATAAAATCCTAGAAGGGACTGGTGCCGGTGGCAAAACTTGAAATGTTTGATACGACGCTCCGCGACGGAGCGCAGACGGAGGGCATCTCCTTCTCCGTCCCCGACAAAATCGCCATCGTCCGCGCGCTGGACGCAATCGGCGTGCGCTACATCGAGGCGGGCAACCCCGGCTCCAACCCGAAGGACATGGAGTTTTTCCGCACCGCCGCGGGCATGAGGCTGAAAAACGCCGAGCTCGTCGCCTTCGGGAGCACGCGGCGGAAGGATCTGGCCGTCGAGCAGGACCCGAACGTCCTCTCGCTCGCCGAGGCGGGAACAAACGCCGTCGCCGTCTTCGGGAAATCGTGGGACCTGCACGCCACGGAAATCCTCGGCGCGACGCTTGAGGAAAACCTCGACTGCGTGCGCGACACCGTGCGGTTCCTCAAACAGCAAGGCAAGGAAGTCATCTTCGACGCCGAGCACTTCTTCGACGGGTACCTGCACAACCCTGATTACGCCCTCCAGGTTCTCGACGCGGCCGTGGAAGGCGGCGCGGACGTCCTCGTTTTGTGCGACACAAACGGCGGTACGCTCCCGATGCGCATTTACGAGGTCGTCAGCGCCGTCGCCCGCCGCTACCCGGGGATGCGGCTCGGCATCCACTGCCACAACGACTCCGGCTGCGCGGTGGCCAACTCCATGATGGCCGTCGAAGGCGGCGCCTGCCACGTCCAGGGCACGTTCATGGGCATTGGCGAGCGCTGCGGCAACGCGGATTTGTCCGTCATCATCCCGAACCTGCAGCTCAAGCGCGGGCACACCTGCATCGCCGGCAGCCTCGAGACGCTGCGGGACACCGTGCGGAAAATCGCGGAAATCGCGAACATCCCCGTCCCGAACAACATGCCGTACTCCGGCGAGAGTGCCTTCGCCCACAAGGGCGGCATGCACATCGACGGCGTGATGAAGCTGCCCCGCTCGTTCGAGCACATCGATCCCGCGCTCGTCGGCAACACGCGCCGCTTCCTGCTCTCAGAAGTGTCCGGCAAGAAGGCTATCCTGCATAAAATCCGGGACCTCGCGCCGCACCTTACGAAAGACAGCCCCGAGACGGCGGCGATTTTGGAGCGCCTGAAAGAGCTGGAGCACGAGGGCTACCAGTTCGAGGCGGCGGACGCGAGCTTCGAGCTGCTGGTGCGGAAAATCATCGGCTCATTCAAGCCGCACTTTACGCTCGATATGTACAAAGCCAGCAGCGAGTCGCCGCCGCCGGACGGCGTACATAACTCGTCGGCCATGATAAAGATTCAGGTGGACGGCAAAAGCGAGACGACGGCCGCCCTCGGAAACGGCCCCGTCAACGCCCTCGACAGCGCCCTGCGCCGCGCCCTATGCGTCTTTTACCCCGTCCTCTCCGAAATGCACCTGATTGACTACAAAGTCCGCGTCCTGGAGACGGGCGAGGCCACCGGCTCCCGCGTGCGCGTCCTCATCGAATCGACGGACGGGCGCAACACGTGGACGACGGTCGGCGTCTCGTCCGACATCATCGAAGCGAGCTTCCGCGCGCTCGTCGACTCGCTCGAATACAAACTCTTTCTGGAGGAGAAATAACTTTATGGGCATGACAATGACACAAAAAATCCTCGCCGCCCACTGCGGGGAAAAGCACGTCGAGGCCGGCCAGATTATCCTGGCCGACGTAGACCTCGTCCTCGGCAACGACATCACCACGCCGGTCGCCATCAACGAGTTTAACAAGGCCGGCTGCACCGGCGTCTACGACCAGAACAAGGTCGTGTTCGTCATGGACCACTTCACCCCGAACAAGGACATCAAGGCCGCCGAGCAGTGCAAGCAGATGCGCGACTTCGCCCGGGAAAAAGGCTTTGCCCACCACTGCTTCGACGTCGGCGAAGTGGGCGTCGAGCACGCCCTGCTGCCCGAGCGGGGCATGGTCATCCCCGGCGACCTCGTCATCGGCGCGGACAGCCACACCTGCACCTACGGCGCGCTCAGCGCGTTTTCCACCGGCGTCGGCTCCACCGACATGGCCGCCGCCATGGCCACGGGCAAAGTCTGGCTGAAAGTCCCTTCGGCGATTAAGTTCAACCTCACGGGAAAGCTCAATAAACACGTCTACGGCAAGGACGTCATCCTCCATATTCTGGGCATGATCGGCGTCGACGGCGCGCTGTACAAATCCATGGAGTTTGCGGGCGAGGGCGTTTCCGCCCTGTCCATGAGCGACAGGCTGTGCATCGCGAACATGGCCATCGAGTGCGGCGCGAAAAACGGCATCTTCCCCGTCGACGAAAAGACGCTCGAATACGTCTACGCCCGCACAAAGCGCACGCCCGTCGTCTACAAGGCCGACCCCGACGCCGTCTACGAGCGCGTGATTGACATCGACCTGTCCGCGGTCAGGCAGACCGTCGCGTTCCCGCACCTGCCGGAAAACGCCCGCACGTTCGACGAGATTCCCGACATCCCCATCGACCAGGTCGTCATCGGCTCGTGCACGAACGGGCGGCTTGAGGACCTCATCATCGCCGCCGACATCCTGCGCGGCAAGAAAGTGGCCAAGGGCGTGCGCTGCATCGTCATCCCCGCCACGCAGAAGATTTACCTTGAGGCGATGGAAATGGGCCTGCTGAAAGACTTCGTCGAAGCCGGCTGCGCCGTCTCCACGCCCACCTGCGGGCCGTGCCTCGGCGGGCACATGGGCGTTCTCGCCAAGGGCGAGCGCTGCGTGGCGACGACGAACCGCAACTTTGTCGGCCGCATGGGCCACCCTGAAAGCGAAGTTTATCTGGCAAGCCCCGCCGTTGCCGCGGCCTCGGCCATTGCCGGCAAAATCGCCCCGGCGGAATAGGAAGGAGCATCGTGCATGAATATCAAAGGCACCGTCATCAAATACGGCGACAACGTCGACACCGACGTCATCATCCCCGCCCGCTACCTCAACACCTCCGACGAGAAGGAACTGGCCGCCCACTGCATGGAGGACCTCGACAGGACCTTCGTCACCCGCGTGAGGCCCGGGGACATCATGGTCGCCGGCACGAACTTCGGCTGCGGCTCCTCCCGCGAGCACGCGCCGCTGGCCATCAAGACGTCCGGCATCGCCTGCGTCGCGGCCAAGAGCTTCGCCCGCATCTTCTACCGCAACGCCATCAACATTGGCCTGCCCATCATCGAGTGCGACACCGACGCAATCGACGAGGGCGACACGCTGGAGATCGACTTCGACAAGGGCGAGCTCCACAACCTCACGAAAAACACAACGGCGAAATTCGCCCCCTTCCCGCCCTTCCTTCAGGACATCATTAAAGCGGGCGGACTGCTTAAATCCATCGGAGGCGGGAAATAATGAAAACATACAACATCGCAGTCATCGAAGGGGACGGCATCGGCCCCGAAATCACCGCCGCCGGCATGCAGGTGCTTGAGGCCGTCGGCCAAAAGTACGGCTTTGGCTTTACCTTCAACAAGGTCCTCGCCGGCGGGCGCGCCATCGACGAGCTGGGCTACCCCCTTCCCGAGGAGACGGTCCACGCCTGCTTAGAGAGCGACAGCGTCCTTTTGGGCGCCGTCGGCGGCCCGAAGTGGGACAGCCTCCCCGGCCATCTCCGCCCGGAAAAGGCGCTCCTCGGCGTGCGCAAGGCGCTCGAGCTGTACGCCAACCTGCGCCCCGCGCGGCTCCTGCCCGAGCTGAAAGCGGCCTGCCCCTTGAGGGCGGACATCGCCGACAAGGGCTTTGACATGGTCATCGTCCGGGAGCTGACCGGCGGCATGTACTTCGGCGAGAGCGGCCGGCGCTTCGGCTCCGGCGGCGAGGAGGCGTTCGACACGGAGTGCTACAGCGTGATGGAAATCGAGCGCATCGGCGTCATCGCCTTTGAGCTGGCCCGCTCGCGCCGGAAAAACCTCATCAGCATCGACAAGGCAAACGTCCTCGAGAGCTCCCGCCTCTGGCGCGAGGTCATGCACCGCCTCGCCGAGCGGTACCCGGACGTGCAGTACAGCGACATGCTCGTGGACAACGCCGCCATGCAGCTCATCAAAAACCCGGCGCAGTTTGACGTCGTCGTCACCAGCAACATGTTCGGCGACATCCTCTCCGACGAGGCCTCCCAGATCACCGGCTCCATCGGCCTGCTCCCCTCCGCCTCTCTCGGCGAGACGAAGCGCGGCCTGTACGAGCCCATCCACGGCTCCGCGCCGGACATCGCCGGGCAGAACAAAGCCAACCCCATCGCCACGGTCCTCTCCTGCGCGATGATGCTGCGCCTGTCGCTCGGCCAGCCCGAGGCGGCGCAGGACATTGAAGACGCCGTCTCCCGCGTCCTCGCAAAGGGGATGCGCACCGCCGACATCGCCGCGCCCGGCGAAAAGGCGCTCTCCTGCACGGAAATGACGCAGGCCATTTTGGCCGAGCTGGCTTAATATTGATTGTCCTCCTACCAAGTTATAGTTCTCCAAAGCACGGCCGGAAACGGCCAAAAAGCGCCCCGCCTGCCCAAAAGGCAGGCGGGGCGCTTTTTCTGTGTGAGGGGGTATTTAAGCCGTCACGTAGATTTCAATCGTGCCGGAGCAGATGATCTGGTTATCCGTGCCGTAGGCCGTATACGGGATGACGACCGGCCCGGTATAGTTTGTCGCCGGCCTGAAGTACACGTTGCCGAGGGACGGCGTGCCACTTACGTAAAACGACATGACCGACACAACGGGCGTGTTTGCCGACGTGGCGGAAGCGCCGTACATCAGCAGGCCCTGCGTGGACGCCGGCGGCGTAAACTTCACGTAGGAGAGGTTGGCGTAGGGGTTCCACTCGTAAACGGCGAGGATGAGGTCGCCGCCGGGGATGTTGAAGGTCTCCGTCCGCCTCATGGTGTAAAACAGCGGGCCGATTTCCGGCGCGTAGACTTCCTGCGGGTAGATGGTTATCTCAACCGTGCCGACGTAGAGCAGGTCGCCGAAGGCGTCGTACGCGCGGTACTGCACCGTCACCGTGCCGCTTGCCGACGAGGCCGCGACGAAGCTCACGTCGGACAGGTAGAGCGCGTCGTCGAGATAGTAGTTCGTCGAGGTCTGGACGAGCGCCTGGCCGCTCATCCCGTACCTGTAATACAGCCGCCCGCTGAGTGTCGACGGCAGCTGGTAGAACCGGATGTAAGACGGCTGCTCGCCGACGAGGTAGATGCCCGCGGCGGCAAAATCGTACGAATTGAACCAGACGGCCTCGCCCGCGTCGACGGAGTAGTAAATCGTGCTGCCCGTAACGTTGCCCCCGCCGCTCGGCTGCGTCACCTGGACGCTGATAAGCCCCGTGTAGAGGAGCTCGCCGGCGCTGCTGTAGGCGTAATACCGGATTTCAGCCGTTCCCGTAAAGCTGCGGCTGGGCACGAAGCTCACGTTGGAGACGCTGGGCGAGCCGCTCAACGCATATTTCGTCGCGGAGCTCACGGGCGTCTGCGAGGCCGACTTGTAGTAGGCGTAGAGGACGCCGCTCGTGACGGGCGGCAGCTCAAACTGGACAGACGCGGGGGCAGCGAGCTTCTTTCCGTTGTATTCACTGACGGCGACGTTCTTAAAGCTGTTGGCGGAGAACGTCACGTAACTGTCGGCCGTAACAGTGTACCGGAGCGTCTTGGCCTGCGCCTGCGTGCCGACGCGGACCGTCACGGCGCCGGTGTAGAGCAGCCCGCCGCTCGTGGAGTAGGCCCTGTAGGGGATGGTGATGATATCCGGCGCGTCCCACGTGGCGGCAAACGACACGGACGAAATGCCCGGCGTGCCGGAGGCGTAGTACGCGTCCGTCTCCTTCACGAGCGCCTCGCCGCTCTGGCCATAGCGGTAGTAGAGCCGGCCGGCCGACGTCGGCGGGAGCGTAAACCGGACAAAGCCGAGCCGCTCGCCCGTCAGGGACGCGCAGGCGTTTGTAAAGTCGCTCGCGTTGAAGGTCACGACGCCTTCCCGCTGGACGGTGTACGTGATCGCGTCCGTCCCGGTCTGGGCGGGGGTGCTGTCCGATATTTCGAAATTGATATAGCCGATGTAAAGCTGCGTGCCGGCGCTGTTGAAGGCGCGGTAGGCCACCTTGAACGTGCCGGTGTAGTCCTTCGCGGGGACGAGCGAGACGTCGGACAGGTACGGCGCGCGCCCGATGTAGTAATTCGTCGAGGCTGAGACGGCCGTCTCCCCCGTCGTCCCGTAGCGGTAATAGAGTTTCCCGAAGGTGCTGGTCGGCAGGAGGAACTGGACGTGGTCAATCCCGCCGCCCTTGAGCGCCATCGCCGCGTCGACGAAGGCCGCCGTGTCGAGCTTGACGGGCGTGTTCTTCTGGCCCTTCAAGAGGATTTCGCCCGAGGCGTTGACCGACGCGCTGACTTCAATGACGACGCTGGCGGTGTACATCAGGTCGTTATACGTGTTGTAAGCCGTGTAGGAGATTTCCACCGTGCCGGAAAAGTCCGCCGCCGGGGTGAAGGTCACGTACGACAGGTACGGGGTGCGGGCCGTATACAAGAGCGTGGTGGACGTGACGGCGCGCGTCGTCGTCCCGTCGAAGTACGTGAGCGTCCCCTGATGGGGCGCGGGCGGCGTAAAGCGCACGAACGAGAGCACGTCGACGGACATGAGCGTGGCGACGGCCCTGAAGTCCTCCGCCTTGAACGTCACGGGCGCGCCGTTTTTCGTGCTGTAGCGGATGGTCTCCTCTCCGGTCGCCTGCGCCCGCGTGACGTTAATCTTTATCTCACCCGTGTAAAGCTGGTTGCCCTTCGCGTCGAACGCTGTGTAGAGCAGCGTGACTGTCCCGACAAATCCCGTCGCCGGCAGGAAGCTCACGCGCGACACATCCGGCGTTCCGGACAGGTAATACGCCGTCGCGGCCGTGACGGCTTCGGACGCCGCCGTGCCGTATCTGTAATACAGGCGGCCGACGGCCGAGGACGGGAGCGTAAACTTCACGTACGCCGGCACCTGCCCGGACGCGGCGGCGGTAAAGTCCGCCGCGTTGAAGCTTACGGCTTTCCCCGACTGGGTGCTGTAGGAAATCGCCGTGCTGCCGGGGGTTTTATAGGGCACGTCGGGCGCGTTGCCCGTGCGCGCGTAGTAGAGCATCGCGGCGATGTCGTCGCGCGTGGCGGTGTCGAGCACCGAGCGCGTGCCGAACAGGGCGCGAAGCCCCGCTTCCGTCGCCGCCGGGGACTTAAGCCGCGCGTCGGCGAGCTCAAGGGAGCGCGTGACGAGCAGGAACCCTTCCTCCAGCGTGATGTTCCGCTCGGGGAAGAAGTTGGTGCCGTCGCCCCGCGCCACGCCGATGGCGCGCATGGTGGCGATGGCGTCGCGGTAATAGGAGTCCTCCGGCACGTCCTTAAACGCCGGGAACCCGCTGTACGTGGGGAACTCGAACGTCCGCACGATGAGGAGGATGCAGTCCCCGCGCTTGACGTTGTCGTTGAAGAAGTAGTTTCCGTTGCCGTCGCCCTTCATGATGCCGTGTTCCACGACGTACTGGCGCGAGTATGTATAGCTTGAGAAATTGTTGCTCCCCGCCGCGGCCGCCGGCACGGTCACGAGGGTCAGCATCAGGCAGACAGCTAAAAACGCAGCCAGGCTCCCTGACCGCCTGCGTGCTTTCATGAGACACTCCTCCTTCAAAAATGACGCCGCGCGGCGGCATCCGCCGCCCGCCGCGCTCTGCCTTAAGTAAGACGCAGGGCGCTCCAAAATGTTCCTGCGTCAGCAAACGCTGCATATTTCGACAAAATATAGTATATCATAAGCCCGAAGCCTTGAGTAGTGGGCCGCGGATAAATTTTCAATTATTGCTCAGTTTATTCTTTTTCGCATTTCCTGTGGCGCGAACGCGGCGGATATGATAGAATAATCGAAAATCCGACAGACCGGAGCCGTTATGTCTTCTTTTAAAGGTTTTACCCCTGAAGCGCTCGATTACTTTTTCCGCATCGAGCTTGACAACTCCCGCGAAAACTACGAGCGGCTGCGCCCCGTCTACCAGCGCGCCGTCAGGGAGCCGCTCTTCGCGCTCTATGACGCGCTCACGCCGCTCCTGCGCCTGATTGACCCGGGCATCTGCCACCGCCGCGCGCGCTGCGTCCCCACGGCTTTTGCCGACGCGCGTATCGCGCGCTACCCCATGCGCACGTACACATACCTGCACTACTGCGCGGAAATGCAAAGCGAGGAAAACGTCCCCGGCTTTTACTTCGAGTTTGACGCGCGCGGATACAACTGCGGGCTGCGCATCTACCACTACTCCGCCGCGAGCATGCACGCGCTGCGCGAGGCCGCCGCGGAAAACGTCGAAGAATTCCAGCGCGTTTTGACGCCGCTTGAGGGCACGGGGCTTAAGTTTTCAGGCGAGCCTTACAAAAAGCCGCGCCATGCGGGCGCGCCCGAGCCGGCGGCGCTGTGGCTCAACGCCAAAACGTGGCGGATCGAGCGCGCCGTCGTGCCGCCAGACGAGCTGTTCTTCTCCCCCGCACTCACAGAGCGCATAGCCGATGATTTTTCGGCGCTTGCCGATTTGTATCACTTCCTGCGCACGCTTTCGATGACGACGCATGCCCGACAATTTTTATAAGAAAAGGAGTCACGCTTATGCTCATCGCCGTTACAGCAGAGGCCCCCGCGCTGGAGGGCGCCGTGTCCGCTTCCTTTGAAGACTGCCGCTACCTCCTCATCGTCGAAACGGACGACGCCACGTTTTCCGCGTACAAAAACGACGGGCCCGATTCCCTCGCCGAGTGCATCATCGAAGCCGATTGCGAAGCCGTCATCACAGGTTCCTTCCAGCCGGACACGTTCAACGTCATCGCGGACGCCATGATCACCCGCTACAACGGATACGGCTACACCGTCGCCGAAGCCCTCGAGAAGATGGACCGCAACGCCCTCGACTTCATCCGCTTCGCCACGCCGGACGAGACGTGCGGCAGCGGAACGGGCGAGTGCAGCTGCGGCGAAGACCACGACTAACTCCCCGAAAGCAAAAACCGGTTGGCTTGAGCCAACCGGTTTTGTTTTTTCCCTGCCGCGCAAAACGCCCTTATCGGGCGCTTTGTGCTCCAGCGGCGCTAAATCGCTGTGCCGCCCTCGTGCCCTGCGCCGCCTGGCGCGGCTAAAGCTCAGCTACAGCGTGCGCAGGTAGCTCTCCACGCTCTTGGCCGCCACCGCGCCGTCCGCCGCCGCGGTGATGACCTGCCGGGCGAGCTTCGTGCGCACGTCCCCGACGGCGAACACCCCGGGCACGCTCGTCTCCGTCGTCTCGCCCGCGACGATGTAGCCGTTTTCGTCCATCTCCACCTGCCCGGCAAAGAGCTCCGTCACCGGGCGGCGGCCGATGGCGATAAACAGCCCGTCGCAGGGGATGCGCGCCGTCTCTCCCGTTTCCTTGCTTCGGATGACGACGCCCGTCACTTTCCTGTCGTGCTCGATGGCGATAACGTCCGACGCACCGATAAACGTGATGTTGCCGGCTTTTTCAATCTGGGCGTGGTACACCTGCGTGGCGGAGAGCGCGTCCCGCCGGTGCACGAGCGTGACGTGCTCGCAGATTTTCGAGAGCGTGAGCGCGTCCGTCACGGCGGAGTTGCCGCCGCCGACGACAACGACGCGCCTGCCCTTGTACCGCGCGCCGTCGCAGGTGGCGCAGTAGGCCACGCCGCGCCCGACGAGCCTGCGCTCCTCGGGGAGCCCGAGCTCCCTGTGCGTCGCGCCCGTGGCGATGACGACGGCGCGGGCGAGATACTCGCCGCGGTTTGTCGTCACGCGCTTGGGATTGGCTGAAAGGTCCACGGAGACGGCTTCCTCAAAGACAGTCTCCGCGCCGAACCGCTCGGCGCCTTTTTTCATCCTCTCCCCGAGCTCAAACCCGTCTATGCCCTCGTCAAAGCCGGGGTAATTGTCGAGCGTCCCGGCGAGGACCATCTGCCCGCCCGCCGAGAGCTTTTCCACGACGAGCGTCTTCATCCCCGCCCGCGCGCAATACAGCGCCGCCGAATAACCGCCCGGCCCGCCGCCGATAATAAGCACGTCCACCGTTTTCTGGCTCATCACGCCGCTCCTTTCGCCTAAAGCGCCTTACAGCCCCTGATCGCGGAGCCAGTCGTCAATCTCCGCGCGGGAGGCGGGGTTGACGAGGGGCTGGCCCGCTTTGCCGCCCTGAAAGAGGATCAGCGTCGGGATTGTCATAATTTCATACCGCTCTTCAAGAGCGCTGTTTTCGTCCACGTCGACCTTCGCCACGAGGAATCTGCCCGCGTTATCTTCCGCGAGCGCCTCGACGACGGGCATCAGGCGCTTGCAGTATCCGCACCACGGCGCCCAGAAATCGACGACGACCGGTTTTTCCGACTGCAAAACGTCCTTTTCAAAATTCTCTTCGGACACGGTCAAGACTGCCATCGCGACACTCCCCTTCTGATTTTATGTGTATTATACTCCGCTCCGCGCCTGACCGGAAGGGCCGGGCCGAATCATTTTTCTAAATTTTGACGATTTTATGCATTCCCTATATCTTTTTCGCGCAAATTGTGCTATATTTTCACTATACGGCGCTTTCTGGCGCGGGTGGATACTGATAGTAATGGAGGAAATCTTATGAAAAAATACGTCTGCTCCGTCTGCGGCTATGTTTACGACCCCGCCGTTGGGGACCCCGACAATGGAATCGCCCCGGGCACCGCGTTTGAAGACCTGCCGGACACGTGGGTCTGCCCGATGTGCGGCGTCGGCAAGGACCAGTTCGAAGAGGAATAAAAACGGACAGTGCGGACTTTTCCGCACTGTTTCTTTTTGCGGCGCTTTGCCGCGCCCTCACGGCAAATCCCGCCATTTGTGCGGCTTTCCGCGCTCACTTCAATGCCCCGCTTTCGCATGGGCAAGCCGGCGCGGCGGCTCATCACGCCACAAGCAGCCCGATGATTATGCCGAGCGCGCCGCCGACGAGCACCTGCGCCGGCGTGTGGCCCACAAACTCTTTAAGCCGCTGCTCCGGCGAGATATCCCGCCCCATGGACTCGGCAAACGCGATGACCTGATTGAGCACCTTCGCCTGCTTGCCCGTCTCAAAGCGCACGTTCATGGCGTCGTACATGACGATGAGGGCCAGTATGACGGTGACGCCGAACTCAAACGAGTCAAGGCCTCTGAGCACGGCGCTGGCCGTCGCAATCGCCGTGACCGTCGCGGAATGGCTGCTCGGCATCCCGCCGCCGCCCACAAGGCGCGGCCACTCGATTTTTCCGTGGATGATGGCGTGCAGGACGGTTTTGATGACCTGCGCGATGGCCCACGCGGTAACCCCGCTGATGATAAACTTGTTGCCGAGAATCTGCTCGACCCACCGCATGAAACGGCGCACCTCCGCTCCGCGCCATCGCGCCGCTATTTAAGCGGCGCGATGCGTTTTTCTATTAGAATTGACGATTTGCAGCTTTTTTACAAGAGCGGCTTTTAATATCGAATAATAGTTTACTCCGCCTTGCGGCGCGCCGCAAGCGCGCGAGAGACTGGCGCGGCAAAAAGTTTACGCAGGCGCGCGAAGATTCCCCTTGGCCGCACGCCCGGATGTCCCTCCCTCGCTTGCGGCAGCGCGCCGCCACGTACTCATCACCTGCATCGCGCGGCGATGCGCGATACAGGCCGGCTTTCGCCCGCGCCGCGCGGGGGCGCGCCCTTCGCGCTGCCGCCCGCGCGGCATGTAAAAAGAAAACCTCGGAATTTTCCGAGGTTTTTAAGGTCAGCCGCGGGAGGCTTCGGGAGGCGGCGCTTCGCGATGCGGCTTGAGCCTGCGTATCACGGCGCCAAGGATATAGAAGGAGCTGAGCAGGAAAATCACTATCTTCAGGTACGGCACCATCATGAGAAGCGTGATGACGACGGCGCCGATGGAGGCGGCGAGGTAGCGGTTGACGCGCGGGAGAATCAGCCGCGCGAGGACGATGCCCGTCAGAACGGGCGCGAGATAGAGAAGGATGGCGTACAAAACAAGCGCGATGGCGCTGATGGGGATGGCAATGACGGTAAACATAAACGCAAACGCCACAACCGGCACGACGATAAACGCGAGCAGCCCGTAGAGCAGATACCGCCCGACGGTGCGCTTAAACTCCTGCGCCCTGTCGCGGAAAAAGTCGCCCCGCAGGAGGGTGAAGATGAGCGCGAAGAGCACGGCCGTCACGAGCGAGACGCACGCCATAATCACGGAAAACCGGCTGACGCCGAGCTTCGGCGGCTCGTCCTTTTTTGGGCGCGCCATGACGCGGCGGAACGTCAGCTGCGACTCGTCGATGGTGGTCGGCAGCTCCGGCTTGACCGTGCCGACGACGGTGATTTTTCCGCCGACGGTGACGTCCCCGCTCAAGGTGATGTTGTCGCTTCGGATTGTGAGGTTGCCGTAGACGGTGCCGTCGACGGTGACGGACGTTCCGGCGAGGACGACGTCCTGCGCCGTCCCGCTGAAGGTGACGTTCGCGCCGGCGATATACACGCCGCCCGCCTCCGTCCCGGCGGCGACGGTGATGTCACCGCCCCCGGCGTAGATGTTGCGCACCTGCGCCGCGCGGATGTTCACCACCTGCCCGGCGGCGATGATGTTCTGCACGCTGCCCTCGTCCGTGATGGTGACGTTCCGGCCGAAGGCGAAGATGTCTCCTGTCACGCCCGACTCAAGGGTGACGTTCAGGCCGACGGCGACGTAGTCGCCCTCAACGGGAGCCGTGGCGAGGACGTCCTGCGCCAGGTCAAACTTGTTGCCGGCGCTGTCGATGACCTTCGCGGAGGCCGTTCCGGCCAAGAGGGTAAGAAGGCACGCCACAGCGAGAAAAATGCCTAGCTTTTTCATGCTACCATCCCTTTGCTGCTTGTTTCACGCCATAGTATTTGCCGTTATTTGTTTATTCATGCAAAAAACGCTTTATCAAGCGGCCGCGCCGCGCTGTATCAGGCCGGCCTTACAAGCGGAAAGACGCGCGCGTCTTACGGAACGTTCTCCGGCCACTGCCCCTGCACCTCGGGGTCGCGGTGGTCGAGCCAGAAGTCCGCGCTGTCGAAATAATCGCCGCCGCTTAAACCGAACGTGGCGTCGACGGGCAACCACCTGCCCTTTTCCGCGTCGTAGACCTCGTTCCACGCGTGGCTGACCCACCCGCCGTCCCCCAGCGCGTCGCCCGTCACGAGGCGGACGGGGACGTTGACGGCGCGGCACATGGCCGCGTACAGGCTCGCGATGTCAAAGCAGATCCCGGACCGCTCCGCAAACGCCGGCACGGCGCCGGATTCCAGCAGGAACGGGTCCTCGTCGAGCAGGGCGAGCTTGCCCGCGTCGTACGTGATGTTCGCGCAGATCCAGTCGTAGAGCCTCCGGGCGCGCTCGAGCCGACTTGTGCAGCCCCGCACGGCGTCGATGGCCGTGTTGTTGATCGCCGGCGTGGCGCGCACGGCGTTTTCCACGGTCTCGCCGTTAATAAACACCGTGAAGAAGCGCCGCCCGTCCGCCGAGAGGCTGCGCGCAAGGCGCAGGGCGATGTCGTCAATCGTCCCGGGCAGCTGCCGCACCGCCTCCGTCCGGGCAAGGGGCGCGATGGCCTTCTCCTCAATGAGCCGGTACGCCGGCGAGCGCTGCGCATACTGCTTAAAGCCCTCGTTGCCGGTGAGCGCGATGTAGTTTGAGCAGATAAGCGCCGCAAGCAGCACCATCCCGACAGCGCGCGGCAGCTGCCAGAGCGCGCTCACGGCGCGCCGCACGGCGTTTTTGGAGAAAAGCCGCGTCCGCATAAGCCGCCGGACAAGCGGGAAGACCACAAAGCCCGCAAGGGGCGCCGCAATCAGGCGCAGCAGGCTCTGCCCGATCAAAAGCCCCGTCAGAAAGACTAATATCCACGCCAGGTAGTCCTGCCGCTCGACCGCTTCGCCAAGGGCGGGCAGACAGGCGGAGACGGCGCTTTTGAGCGGCGTGCCGTTTTTTGAAAACAGCGCCGTCGTAAAAAGCGCCGACGCGCCCGCCGCGAGGAGAAAGAGGACGGCATTGAGCATGCGGCTGATTGACGCCATCATGCGCGACTCCGTCATCGGCGTCAAAAGCCCCGTCAGGACCGGCGCGCAAAGCAGGACGGCAAACGTTATCGAGAGGATATTGATGCTGCCTTGCTCCATTCATTTCGCTCCCAGTCTGGTCGATATTTCCAGTATTTCCCGGCGGCGGCGAAATTATGAGCCGCAAGCGGCAAAAAAGGCGGGCGCGGGGCGTATCGCGCGAAAAATGGGATTTGAGCGGCAAAAAAGAAGGGCGGCTTTGGGCCGCCCTTCTTTTTATTTCGTTCGCGTATGGTATATGCTTCGTCACAAAGAGCTTTAGCAAACATATTCCACGGGGAAAAAGCTGTCAAAGGCATCAGCGGAGAAATCAGTCAGCTGCTTCCATAACGGTTCGGGTCAAGCAGATTGACGCCTCCGGCCGGCAACACAGACCACTTGCCGTTCTCATCAAGAGCAAAAGACACGCTTATGCTCCGCACCCCGTCCGTCTCGGTAAACACGGCATCCGCCTCACTGCCGGAGGCGTAACGTATCACGGTGCCCGCGGATTTTTCAATGTTCAGATTGTTTGCCGCGGCAAAGTCTTCCGCATAAGGCCATGCCTCGTCAATAAACCATTCGTCAGACGGGGCATTTCCTTTTTTCGCCCCGGTAGACGCGCATCCCGAGGCGGCAACAACGATAAGCAGCGCCGCTGCAAGTGTGCAAATGGCGGTTTTCGCTTTCTTCATCACAACACTCTCCTTCATGTCCGTTTCTTGCATGTGACTTTGCGGGCATTTTTAAGCTTCTCACGCTCTCGGCAGGAGCGCTGTGCGCCCATTGTGCCCCCGCCGCATTGACTGGGTTATTCCCCCTTCGGCAGGAGGCTTCCCTCCGCGCGGTAGGCGTCAAGCCCGGAATAGTCAAGGAGGATTTCAATGTGCCCGCCCAGCACGTGCGGCACGGATATGCTCACGCCCAGCGCCGTGCCCGTCAGGTACGAGCACTCCTCCGCGGCGACGTCG
>JAAYMC010000056.1 GCA_012521555.1 Clostridiales bacterium | reverse complement strand
TCCACGGCCGCCCTCGCGCTCCTCAACGACGCGGTGAAAAAGGGCGGCGTCATGGCCTCGTCCCACGTGGGCGGGCTGTCCGGCGCGTTTATCCCCGTCTCGGAGGACGCCGGCATGATCCGCGCCGCGCAACACGGCCACCTCACGCTGTCAAAGCTCGAGGCGATGACGTGCGTGTGCTCCGTCGGCCTTGACATGATCGCCATCCCGGGCGACACGCCGGCGGAGACCATCGCCGCCATCATCGCCGACGAAGCGGCCATCGGCGTCATCAACAACAAGACGACGGCCGTGCGCATCATCCCCGCCCCGGGGAAAAAGGTAGGCGACATCGTCGACTTCGGCGGACTTTTGGGCTCCGCGCCGGTGATGCCCGTCTCCGGGTGCGACAGCAGCGCCTTTATCCGCCGCGGCGGGCGGATCCCCGCACCGATGCACAGCCTGAGAAACTAGCGTCGCGCAAAGCACGACCTCAAAGATTTGAAAAACATTTTGGGCGCGCGTGCGGCAAAAACACACGCGGAGTGATGAAATGATAATTAACCGCCCCCTGCTTATAAAGAAACTCGTCCTTTTCACAGCCGGCATTTTCGTCATGGCGCTCGGCGTGGCCTTTTCGGTGCGCTCGAATCTCGGCGTCTCGCCCGTCACGTCGTTGCCCTTCGTGCTGGCCAACATCACCGGCGTCACGCTGGGGACGACGACGATTGCCGTCTACCTGCTTAACATGCTTTTGCAGGCTCTCATCCTGCGCCGCGACTACAAGCTCATTAACCTCTTTCAGATCGCGGCCTCCTTTGCCTTCGGCTACTTTACGGACGCGGCCGTCTGGCTCGTCTCCCACCTGCCGGACACGCACATCGCGCTGCGCATCCTCTACCTTGCCTTCGGCATCGCCTGCGTGGCGCTCGGAATTTTGCTGTATATCACGACGAAGACCATCGCCCTGCCGACGGACGGCACCGTCCAGGCCATCTCGCTCAAGGGCGGGTTTCGCCTCCACAACGTGAAAATGGTGTACGACTGCGTGTCCACCGCCCTGGCTATTCTTCTGTCCTTCCTGTTTTTGCGCAATATCGATGGAATCGGCTTTGGCACCATCGCCGCCGCCATCGGCGTCGGAAGGATGCTCGGCGTGTTCACGCGCTTCCTGCAAAAGCCGCTTGAGCGGTTCCTCGCGTCGGGTCAGGCCGCTTAGAGCTCAGCCGCCCGGCGCTAAACTGTGCCGACTGTAAACAAGGCACGCCTCGATGCCTTAGATACAACACTTAAATCGAGAGGAAAAAACGTCATGAAAAAGCAGTCCCCCATCCTACCCATCATCGGATGCATCGTCATCAACATCTGCGTCGGCATCCTCTACCTCTGGAGCGTGTTTAGGGAAAACATCGTCGTCTCCTTCTCATGGGCGCCGGAAGCGGCCAAGATGGTGTCCTCCTACATGCTCTTCGCCTTCGTCGCCGGCAACCTCATCGGCGGCTTCATCAACGACAGGAAGGGCCCGCGCCTGACGGCGATGCTCGGCGTCATCCTCTTCTCGGCGGGCATCTTCTCTACCGCCTTCCTTACGCCGGGCACCATCGCGTGGATTTACCTGACCTACTGCGTGCTGGGCGGCCTCGGCTCCGGCTTTGCCTACGGCGCGTGCATCAGCTGCCTGCAGAAATGGCTGCCGCACCGCAAGGGCCTCGCCTCGGGCCTGTCCGTCTCGGCGTTCGCGTTCTCGACGGTTATTTTCACGCCCGTCTCCAACGCCCTGATGAACGCCTATAAGGTGGACGGCGTCGTGCAGTTTAAGCCCGTTTTCCTCATCCTCGGGGGCGTATTCTTCGTCGCCGGCATGATCGGCACACTCTTTGTGAGCCTGCCGGGCGAGGAATACCTGAAAAAGCTCCCCAAGCCCGCCCCCACATCGCTTAACGCGGGCGGCCAGAGCATGACGCTGGGACAGGCCATAAAAACCGTCCCCTTCTGGTGCATCTTCCTTGAAATCCTGTTTATCAACGGGACGTGGACGCTTTCCATCCCGCTGATTAAGGACCTCGGCATCCAGCGTGGCCTGTCCGAGTCGGCGGCCGTCGCCACCGTCTCCGCCACCGGCATCTTCAACGCCGCAGGCCGCCTGATTATGGCGTGGGTGTCCGACAAGCTCGGCCGCGTCAACACGATTATCCTGCTGTCGGCGCTGACCTTCGTCGGCGCGATGCTCGTGGTGCTCAACGTGCAGGGCGTGGGCTTTATCATCGCCATCTCCATCATCGCCTTCGGCTACGGCGGCCCCTCCTCCACAAACGCCGCCTTCACCACGGACTTCTTCGGCCCGAAGTACTCCGGGACAAACTACGGCGTGGCCATGCTCGCCCTCGGCGTCTCGTCCATCCTGTTTAACTCCATCTCCTCCTCCGTGCTCAAGGGCGCCGTCATCCCCACCTACCTCATGGGCGCCTTCACGGCCCTTGTCCCGATCGTGCTGATGCTCATCATCAAGCGCCACTCGAAAAACGCAAAAAAAGCGTAAAACGCGAAAATTCATATCAAAAAAGCGCAAAGCGCCTTCGCCGTCCGGCAAAGGCGCTTTTTTCTGTCCCATGCGGCAGCCTCCGCTTTTTCTTGCAGGCTCTTCGCCGGCGGGCGTCTTTCGCCCTCCCCCGCCCGCGCCACGTGCCGACCGCGGCTAAATACGGGTGCGCCGCCGCAGGATTCCGCCGGCATCCGGCACAAAACGGGCGCCGCGGGAATACACTGTAAGGCAAAACGGTACGCTGCGGCGCGGCCTAAAGCGCGAAATCCTTGCCGCGCCGGCACGCCTCAAGGCGCGCAGGCGCCCGTTTCGTCTCACATAAGGCGGGCGCCTGCATACACTGTATTGAACCATCCCAACATTATTAAGGAGGAAAACATAATGGCAGATCGGGTTGCACCCGGCCCCGTGCAGGATAAAAACTGCATCAGAGAGGCTGTTTGCGTACATACACGAAAGATATACGACTCCTGCAAGGATAAAGACTGCATCGAGGATCTGCTCCTTTATCCGACGAGGGATTCGCAATCGTACATAGACAACGCCGTCAGCATCCGCGCAAAATCCGCAAAGCTCCTGTATGTGGGAATCGACGTCGACGAGATCTCCTTCAACAGAGGCTACTACACCATAGACCTGCGTTTCTACTACAAGATCAAGGGCGAAGCCTTCTCGCTCGTCAACCGTCCGGCGGAAATCACCGGCCTGTGCGTGTTTGACAAGCGCGTGATCCTCTTCGGCAGCGAAGGCAACGCGAAAATCTTCACTTCCGGCGGTTATCACAACCACCCCAGCGTCCTCGGGAACAACCTCCCCATCGCCGTTGTGGAAGCCGTCGACCCGATTATCCTCGGCATGAAGCTCGTCAACGTCTGCGACAAGCACGGCTTCGAGCCCTGCGTCTACGACTTCCCCAGCTTCATCTCCGACGCCTTCGAGAGCGACATCCTGCTCGACAGCCCCGAGCGCCGCGTCCTCGTCACGCTTGGGCAGTTCTCCATCGTCCGCCTCGAGCGCGACACGCAGCTTCTTATCCCGACCTACGACTACTGCCTGCCGGAGAAGGAATGCCTCGGCTCGAGCGACGAAGACCCCTGCACGCTCTTCTCGAGAATCCAGTTCCCCGTCGACGAGTTCTTCCCGCCCGACACGCTCGAGTGCCCCTCGGGGTACCGCGAAGCAAAAGCGCAAACATTGTAGCATGCGGCACGAAAGCAAAAGCGCCCGCCGTTTCCCGGCGGGCGCTTTCTTATTTCACCTTTGATTAGTCGGCAACGTACGGCAGAAGCGCGATCTGGCGGGCGCGTTTGATGGCGGTCATCAGCTGGCGCTGATGGCGGGCGCATGTGCCCGTCGTCCTGCGCGGCAGGATCTTGGCGCGCTCGGACATGTAGCGGCGGAGCTTCGCCGTATCCTTGTAGTCGATATGCTGGCATTTATCCACGCAGAACTGGCAGACCTTCCTGCGCTTGCGGCCGTGGCCCTTGCCGTCTCTCTCATTAGCCAAGGTGTTAAACCCCCTTTGTCATCAGTCAAACGCCGCCGCGTTAAAACGGCAGGTTGTCGTCTTCGTCGTCAAACTCCTCGAATCCCGACCCGACGACGGGCGGCCGGTATCCGCTGTCCGCGCTCGGCCGCGCGTCGGGATAGCTGTATCCCGCGGCGGCTTCGCGGCTCTTCTTGCTTTCCGTAAAGTAAACGTTGTCGGCAACGACTTCCGCCGTGCGGCGCTTATTGCCGTCCTTATCCGTCCAATCGCGGATCTGCAGGCGGCCCGTGAGCGCGCACATCTGCCCCTTCGTGAAGTATTTCACGACGAATTCCGCCGTACTCCTCCACGCGACGATGTCGATAAAGTCCGTCTGCCTCTCGCCGCTCTCCTTCGAGGTATAGGGCCTGTCGACGGCGAGCGTAAACGAGGCGACGGGAATGCCGTTGGGCGTATGGCGCAGCTCCGGATCCCGGGTAAGGCGCCCCATCAGAACGATGTGGTTCATAAAGCCCGCCCCCTTTACTGCACGCAGACGGTGATGAGCGAGCGCATGACGCCGTCCGTAATCTTCAGAACGCGGTCGAGTTCGGCGGGGAATTCGGGCTTGGATTCAAAGCGCGCCAGAACATAGTAGCCTTCCGACTTGTAGTTGATCTGGTAGGCCAGGCGGCGCTTGCCCATCTCTTCGAGCTCCAGGAGCGTACCGTGTTCCTCGATGAGAGCCTTGAACTTCTGCACAATTTCGGCAATCTGCTCTTCGCTCTTGTCGGGGTCGATGATGTACATCAGCTCGTATTTTTCCTTTGTTTTCGCCATGACGATGCACCTCCTTCTGGACGTATGGCCCCCGGCTCTTTTGTCCGGGAGCAAGGATTAAAGCCCGCGTTAAAAGCAGGCTACATAATTATACACGATGCCCGCCGTTTGTCAATGGGCGGGCCTGTTTTTATCGGATTTTCGGCGGTTTCCCCCGTTTCCGGGCATGATAAACCGGGAAAAGCCGCCGTTTTCTGTTTTGAAGAATTGCCGCGCGGCGTGTCCTGCGCGTTTGCGCTCGACGCGGGCACGAAAAACGCGCCGCCGCGCGCGGACAAGGCCGCGCGAAGACAGCGCGATGCGCTGCGGCGATACGCCGCAAAATCGGCGTCATTGTAGGCTGCCGCTCATGGGCGTCATTTGCAGCGCGCACTATAGCGGCGCTTTGTTTTTACAATCACGCGCGCGCATGGGGCTTGAGCCGCGGCATGTACCCGTGGCTTCCCGATTTCAGTCAGTTTAAGGGAACGCGGCGGGCGGTGCGCGTTACCAGACGGAGAAGGTCTCCACCGCGCCGCCGCCCGGGTCGCTGATGCCGAACATCGACGAGAGAACAAGGTACTGCGTGCGGAAGAGGTTGTCGATGGTCCAGTAGCTCAGTCCGGCAAGCCCGTACTCGGCGATGAGGGTCAGCCGCGCGCGGATGCTGCGGGCGTCGTCGAACCAGACCTCGTGCCGCCGCCCCTGCTCGTCGTAGTAGTTGAAAAACGGCGCCTGCATGCGCTCGTCATATTGAATCTCCGCGCCGTACTGGGCGGCGATTTCCACGGCCCGCGTGTTGCTGACCGCCCGCGCCGCCGAGCCCTCGACGAAGGGCAGCGTCCAGTCGTACCCGTAGTTGGGCATGCCGAGCAGGATTTTTTCGGAGGGGATGCGCGTGACGGCGTAGTCGAGCACCCGCCGCACCTGGTCGACGGGCGCGATGGCCATCGCCGGGCCGTAGGTGTACCCCCACTCGTACGTCATGAGGATGACGTAGTCGACGATCTGCCCGTGGGCGGCGTAGTCGTGTGCCTCGTACAGCGTGCCAACCTGCGTGTCGGAAATCTTCGGGGCAAGGCACGTCATGACGAGGTAGCCTTCCTGGTGCAGCGCCTCCGTCACGCGGCGCAAAAACTGGTTGTAGCTCTCCCGGTCGTTGGGGTATATGTACTCAAAGTCGAAGATGGCGCCGGCGTATCCTCCCTCCGCAAGAGAGCGCCGCAGGTCGGCGATGAGGTTGTTCTGGGCGGCCTCATCGGTAAAAATTGCGTGGGCGATATCGCTGTTAAAGCCGCCTCCCTCGGCCGGGAGGTTCGTCACGGTGAGCATCCTCCGCGCCCGGAAGGGGAACGCCAGCTCCCGGAGCGGCTCGGCGTTGGCGGGGGGCGTCAGGCGCCCGTCCATGCCGGCGCTCCACGAAAACGGGGAGAGATACGTCAGGTACGGCAGCGCCTCGCGGATGGACTCCGCGTTCGAGCCCGTCGCAAAGCCGTTGACGAGGGCCGTGCCGAACTGCTCGTCGTCAAAGGGGACGGTGATCGTCTGGCCGGGGTAGAGGGTGGAAACGGCGGAGATGGTGGGGTTGGCGTCCAAAAGCGCGCCGAGGGTGATGCCGTAGCTCCTCGCGATGCGGTAGAGGCTGTCCCCCGGGCGCACGGTGTAGGAGACGCTCGTGACGGGTATGTACAGCGCCTGACCCGGCACAAGGCGGAGCGGGTCGCTGATCTGGTTGTCGAAAATGAGGGCGTCGGCCGTCACGCCGTACCGCTGCGCGATGGCATACAGCGTGTCGCCCGGCCTCACGATGTAGATGGTCAAGCTTCTCATCCTTTCCACATTCAATAAGGGCACACAGATTCCCTTCGAAACATTGTATTCCCGAAATGTTTTATTGTTTCGGCATTGATTTCTGGGGGGCTGTGCTGTATTCTCATCTCTGGAGGTTTTTTACATCATGATGACGCAGGATAAAATCGACATGATCAACGCCCTCGCCCGCAAGGCGAAAACGGTGGGCCTTACGGACGAGGAAGCCGCGCTTCAGAAACGGCTGCGGGAGGAGTACATCGCAGAGTGCCGCCGCAGCCTTGAAGAGGCGCTCCGCAGCACCACCATTGTCTATCCGGACGGAACGCGAAAAAAACTCCGCCCCAAGGACAAGGCGGAAACCTAAGCGGAAATAAAGAAATAAGGAGAAAGGCAATGATTGAAGTCTCGCACCTGACGAAAAAGTACGGCAAACTCTGCGCAAACGACGATGTGTCCCTCTCCGTCGCCGCCGGGGAAATCGGCATCCTGCTCGGGCCGAACGGCGCGGGAAAATCCACGCTGATCAAGAGCATCTGCGGCCTGCTCCGGTTTCAGGGGACCGTCACCATCGCGGGCTTTGAAAACCACTCGGTGCAGGCCAAGCGCCTGCTCGGGTACGTCCCCGAGTTTCCCGCGCTCTACCCGATGCTCACCGTCTCCGAGCACCTTGAGTTCATCGCGCGGGCCTATCGCCTGGAGGGCTGGGAGGCGTACGCCGAGGAGCTGCTCCGCCGCTTCGAGCTGGACGACAAGCGGAATAAGCTCGGCAAGGAACTCTCCAAAGGCATGCAGCAGAAGGTGAGCGTGTGCTGCGCCCTGCTTCCCCGTCCGGCCGCCGTCATCCTCGACGAGCCGCTCGTCGGCCTCGACCCGCACGGCATCCGGGAGCTTAAGTCCATCATCGCCGAGCTGCGCGCGCAGGGCTGCGCGCTGCTCATCAGCACGCACATGATTGAAAGCGTCGAGGAAAACTGGGACGTGACATACATCATGCAGAAGGCGCGCATCGCCCGCACCGTCCGCCGCGCCGACCTGGAAGGCGGCCAGACCCTCGAGGACGCCTACTTCGAGGTCACGGAGGGCAAAGGCAGCGACGGCGAAAGCGAGGCTAAAGAATGAGAGCGCTCGTCTACCTCGTCACCCGCACGCTCAAAAACACCATTTTGCAGACGCTGCGCAAGCCCGCCCGCCTTGTCGTGGTCATCCTGACCGTCGCGTTTCTGGTGGGGCTTATCCTCATTGCCACCGTCGTGCAGGAACAGCCGGAGGTGACGCTGGAGCTCCACTGGCTTAAAGCCATCCTCTTTGCCTTTATCGTCTTTCTCGGCGGCATCTCGCTGAAAACGGGCATCACAAGCGGGAGCGCCATCTTCTCGATGAGCGACGTAAACCTCCTGTTCGTCTCGCCCGTCAGCCCCCGGAGAATCCTCATCTACGGCATTGTCTCCATGATGAAGGCGGCGTTTTACTCGGGGCTTTTCATCCTGTTTCAGAGCAGCACGTTCAAATCCGTCTTCGGGCTGGGCTTTGACGCCGTCGTCTTCACCCTGCTCGGCTACATGCTCGCGCTCGTGATGACGCAGCTGCTGTCGCTCCTGCTTTACATCTTCACAAACTCGCGCCCGGCGCGCAAGCGCCTTGTCGGTATCATAGCGGCCGTCATCTGCCTGCCCCTTGTCATCGTCCTGCTGACAAACTTTGTCGCCACGGGCGACTACAGGCAGGCGGTCGCCGCGGCCACTGCCTCCCCGGCCTTTTCGTGGTTTCCGGTCGCGGGGTGGGCCAGCGAATTTGCCATCGCGCTCATCTCCGGCGAGTACGGGACGATGGCGCTGTACCTTGCCGTCTCCGCCGCGTTTTGCGCCGCCGTCGTCGTCCTCATCAACATAAGCAACGTCGACTATTACGAGGACGTCCTCATCGCCTCGCAGACGGCGTTTGAGCGCCAGCGCGCGCTCAAGGAGGGCAACATCCAGTCCGCCACGGACACCAGCGCGAAAAAGGTGCGCGTGAAAAAGACGGGCCTGACGGGCGCGGGCGCCTCGGCGCTGTTTTACAAGCACATCCGCGAGGCGTTTAGGAAAAACAGGCTCGGGCTGTGGGGCGTCGGCTCGATCGTCTACGTCGCGGTGGCCGTCATCCTCGCCTTCATCATGCGCCGCTCGGACAGCCCGCTTATCCTCATCCTCCTGCAGGGGCTGATGTGGGCGCAGATGTTCCTCATCGGCATGGGCAGCGGGCTGAAAGAGCTGTACATGCACTACATCTACCTCATCCCCGAAAGCTCGCTGTCGAAAATCATCTGGAACAGCCTGGAAACCGTCTTTATGGTGCTTGTGGAAGCCGCCGTCATCTTCGCCGCAGCGGGGCTCATATCCCACGCACCTGTTCTCGACTTAACCGGCGCATGCCTGGCCTACGTCCTGTACAACTTCCTGCTGCTGGGCATCAACTACTCCTCCCTGCGCTGGTCGGGCGGCGTGATGAACGCGGGCCTTTCCATCGTCCT